>NZ_JBIWJF010000012.1:0-280460 GCF_044764985.1 Kitasatospora sp. NPDC093550 | reverse complement strand
CCCCCCCCCCCCCCCCCCCCCCCCCCCCCCCCCCCCCCCCCCCCCACCCCCCCCCCCCCCCCCCCCCCCCCCCCCCCCCCCCCCCCCCCCCCCCCCCGCCCCCCACCCTCCCGAAAGCAAACCCCCACACCCCAGCCCCGCGCAGCGGCCCCCACCCGGCAAAATGACCCCCATGGACCTAGGACTCAAAGACAAGGCCTACATCGTCACCGGCGCCACCCGAGGCCTCGGCCTCGCCGCCGCCCGCGAACTCGCCGCCGACGGCGCCCGCGTCCTCGTCAGCGGCCGCACCCAGCAGGCCGTCGACAAGGCCGTCGCCGAACTCACCCCTCTCGGCACCGCCCAGGGCCTGGTCGCCGACAACGCCTCCCCCGACACCCCCGAACGACTGATCGCGGCCGCGACCGAGCACTTCGGCCGTCTCGACGGCATCCTGATCAGCGTCGGCGGCCCCCAGGCCGGCCCGGTCGAGACCACCCCCGAGGAGGCCTGGCGCGATGCCTTCGAGTCCGTCTTCCTCGGTGCTCTCCGCCTCGCCCGCGCTGCTGCCGCCGCACTCCCCGAGGGCGGTGTGATCGGCTTCGTGCTCTCCAGCTCGGTCCGCCAGCCGATCCCGGGCCTGGGCATCTCCAACGGCCTGCGCCCCGGTCTCGCCATGGCCGCCAAGGCCCTCGCCGACGAACTCGGCCCCCGTGGCATCCGCGTGGTCGGCCTGCTCCCGTCCCGGATCGACACCGACCGGGTCCGTGAACTCGATTCCCTCGCCGCCGATCCGGAGGCCGCCCGGGCCGCCGCCAACGCCGCCATCCCGCTGGGCCGTTACGGCACCCCCGAGGAGTTCGGCAAGGTCGCCGCCTTCCTGCTCTCCCCCGCCGCCTCCTACCTGACCGGCCTGATGGTCCCGGTCGACGGCGGCGCCCTCCGCACCCTCTGACCCTCAACCGCCCTCAACCACCGCCGCCCCCCATCCGGGCCCTGTTCCCACCCCTCTCCTCCTAAACCACCCTCGGATGCCTCCGCCTCCCCCGCCGCCGAGGCCACCGGCGCCGCGGCTCGGCGGGGGCAGCCTGCAACACCCGGATCCGCAGGTCGGCGGGCAACTCCGGCAACCCCAGGCTGCCGCACGCATCGGCCCGCGGCCCGTCCTCGAAGTGCTCAACCAGCCCGGCCGGATCCCCACCCGGCGTCAACCGCACCGCGCCGCGCAACCGCGGATGGCCCGGGGCCCGCACCAGCCGGACCCCTACCCGCTCGACCTCGGGCAGCACCACCGTCCCGGTCTCCAGCGCCTCCTCCAACGCGCGTGCGCTGACCCGCAGTCGAAGCCCGCTCACCCCCGGCATCGGCACCGCGATGCTCGACAGCCCGGTCCGCCGCAGCTGCGCCACCAGCCACCACACCATCCCCGCCATCAGTACGGCCAAGCCGCCGATCACCGTCGGCCACCACCAGGTCGACGACACCCACCGCCCCCGCGTCCGCGCACTCACCACCGGCTGGTCCGGCGACGTCAGCGGCCACCACCCCGGCGGATCCACACCCAACCGCCGGTACAGGTCGAGCCCACCCGCCAGCACCAACACCCCCGCACCCAGCAGCACCACCCCCACCACCCCCAGCAGCACCCGGTTCACGACCACCCGCCTCACCCGGCCACCTCCGTCCCCGCGCGCTCCTCCGCACCCCCACCAGCCCCACTAGCACCACCTGAACCATCCACCCCACCAGAGCCACCACCCCTGCCATCCCCGCCATCCCTACTGGCCCCGCCATCCCCACCACCCCTGCCATCCCCACCACCCACGCCATCCCCACCGGCCCCGCCATCCCCACGGGACCCGTCAACCCCGTCACCCCGTTCCACCCGCCGCCGCCCCGCCGTCCGCACGTCCAACCGCAACGGCCGCGCCAACCCCACCCGCTCCAACTCCTCCCGCAACTGCCGCTGCACCGACACCGGGTCCGCCGGCCCGACCAGCGAAACCCGGACCCTCCGCCGCCCGACCCGGATCCGCAGGTGGTCGATCCCGGCCAGCCCCGCCGCCCGGTCCACCAGCAGGTGCCCGATGCCACCCCGGTCGATGGCCGCAGCCGTCCCCCCGTACGACCGCAGCACCAGCCACCTCCGCAAGCCGGGCGCGATCGCCAGCCACAGCAGCCATCCGCCCAGCAGCGTCGCCACCCCGGCGCCCACCAGCACCCATGGGTCGTCGAGGTGCCGCGTCGCCAGCTCGTCGGCGATCTGCGCCCGCCACCTCCGCGCGGGCCGCCCGGCCCGTACCGCGACCACGTCGTACAGCAGCGCCCCCGCGACGACCAGCACCACCGTCGCCACCGACGCCGCAGCCACCGTCCGCGGCGCCCGCAACCGCCGCACCTCCCCCTTCCGCTCCCCACCACCGGCCCCCTCCCCACCACCGACCGCCACCCCACCACCGACCGACTCCCCGGACGCCGAGCCCAGGCCACCCACGTCACTCACGAGGAACCCCCGGCCACCAACTTCTCGACCACGACCACCACGTCCGACACCCTGGTCCCGGTCAGCCCGACCACCCGCGCGGCGATGGAGTCCCGCACCGCCCGCGCCAACGCACCGACATCCGCCGGA
This sequence comes from Kitasatospora sp. NPDC093550, assembly GCF_044764985.1. Taxonomy (NCBI): domain Bacteria; kingdom Bacillati; phylum Actinomycetota; class Actinomycetes; order Kitasatosporales; family Streptomycetaceae; genus Kitasatospora; species Kitasatospora sp. NPDC093550. The sequence continues at coordinate 277,849 of NZ_JBIWJF010000012.1, read as the reverse complement.
AAGGGCAGATCCAGCTCGACCCGCACCCTCACCGTGCTGCCCGGCACCGTCACCGAGACCCGTGGCGGCGCCCCCTTCACCCGCCCGGCGGGCCAGGCACCGGCCAACGCCTCCCGCGCAGCCCGGGCGGCGATCCGCGCGTACACCCGGTCCGCGACCCGCAACCGCCCCCGCCGCCCCGAACCGGACACCCCACCAGACCCGGCCCCTGACCCGGACACCGGCCCGGACACCGGGCCCGAGGCAGCGGTCCCCATCAACGACGCCGGTCGCGGCCGCGGAGCAGGTCCCCGAGTTCGCCCAATTCGATGTCGCCCTCCAGCAAGCGCCCGGCCACGAATCCGACCAACCCGAGCGCGGCCACCAGCAGGAACGCCGCGAACCCCCCGAAGTACCCGGCGAAGCCGAGGGCCATGCCCACCACCAGGCCGACGATGGCCAGGTTCATCCGCTACTCCCTCGTTCCACGCCGCTTCGTCCCGCCGCTTCGTCCCGCCGCTTCGTCCCGCCGCTTCGTCCCGCCGCCTCCCGGCACGGGCGCCGCCCGCACCACCCGCTACTTGAGCTTGGTCCGCTGCCCGGGCGCCGACACCGGCTCCTCTTCCTCCTCGAACTCCGGTTCGTCCGGGAGGTGGACGTCATTGACGGCGATGTTGACCTCGACGACCTCCAGGCCGGTCATCCGCTCGACCGCCGTGATGATGTTGTCCCGCACCTGGCGGGCGAGCTCGGGAATGACCACGCCGTACTCGACCACCAGGGCGATGTCGATGGCGGTCTGCTTCTCGCCGACTTCGGCCTTGATCCCCCGTCCGATGCTGGACTTGCCACCGGGCACCCGGTCCCGCATCGCACCGAAGGTACGGGCGAGCCCGGACCCCAGCGCGTGGATCCCGGGGACCTCCCGGGCGGCCATCCCGGCGATCTTCTCGACCACGCCGACGGCCAGCGCCGTGCGGCCGCGCTCCCCGACCGGCTTGGCGCCGACGGAGGCGCCCGGCGGCGGGCCGGGGGTGGGTGTTCCGCCGGCGTTCTTGTGCAGGGTCGCGGGCGTCGGAGTGTCAGGCATGGACGATTCTCCCGTCGTACGGCTCCAGCTATATCGCAAACCTCCCCAACTCTGGCATTTCGCCACGTACCGCGCCCGCCGAGCGACACCCACGCGACACCCACCCGGCACCCACCCGCGCACCTCCCACACACGCGCAGCCCCACAGACCCCCAGAACCCCGGGCAGCCCAGCCCGGCCCCGGGAACGCCGAAGGCCCGGCCCGGGGCATCTCCCCGGTCCGGGCCTTCGGCGAAAGCCGAGCCGTCAGTCGCCGATCCCGGCGAGCTCCCGCAGTCGTCGCGCCTGCGCCACCCGTTCGGCGGAGCGCTGCTCCTCGAACGAGCGCCCCCCGGCCCCCTGCAGCAGGGCCTTGGTCTCGATCACCGCTCCGCGCGGAGCGGCCAGCAGGGCCGCCGCGAGGTCGCGCGCGGCCGCGTCCAGCTCCGCGAGCGGCACGGCCAGGTTGGCCAGCCCGATCGCCGCGGACTCCTCGGCGCCGACCCAGCGACCGGTCGCGCAGATCTCCAGCGCCCGGGCGTAGCCGACGAGTTCGGTGAGCGGCTTGGTGCCGGCCAGGTCGGGGACGAGGCCGAGCGAGGTCTCCTTCATCGCGAACTGGACGTCCTCCGCGACCACCCGCAGGTCACAGCCGAGGGCCAGCTGGAAGCCGGCGCCGACGGCGTGGCCCTGGACGACGGCGATGGAGATCAGGTCCGGGCGGCGCCACCAGGTGAAGGCCTCCTGGTACGTGGCGATGGTGTCGTCCAGCTCCTTGTCGCTCGCGCCGGCGAGCTGCAGGAAGGTGGGCTCGCCGGGGATGCCCTCGGCGGTGAACATGGCCCGGTCCAGCCCGGCCGAGAAGGAGACGCCCTCCGCGCGCAGCAGGACCACCCGGACGCTGCCGGGCAGGTCGCGGCCGGCGTCGGTGAGGGCGCGCCAGAGCGCGGGCGACTGGGCGTTGCGCCGCTTGGGCTGACAGAGGGTGACGACGGCGAGTTCGCCGTCGATCTCCAGGCGGACGCCGTCCCGCTCCCAGCTCGGGGCCTGCGGGTCGGTGGCGGGAGCGGTCATGCGGGGACCTCCGGTGGCGGGGGATGTGGCTACCGGAGAGTAACAAACCTGGACGCGCGTGGGCAGGGGCCCGGCCCGGAAAGATCGACGGAGCCCGCGAGGGAGGGAATCGGGGGATGGGCGACACCCCGGACATGACGATCGGCGGCCGGTCCACACGACCCGAGGGCGGGCGTCCAGCTGACGGTCAGCTGTCGTCTCCTCGGTCGGCGCCCTGCCGCCGCGTCATCCAGCCAATGGCTGACGAACCGTCAGGAACCGGCCCCGGCAGTCGCCTTGTTCTTGCCCCGCGTGGCACCGCCGCGGCCCCGGAGGATCACTCCGGACTCGCTCAGCATCCGGTGCACGAAGCCGTACGAACGACCGGTCTCCTCCGCGAGAGCGCGAATGCTCGCCCCGGAGTCGTACTTCTTCTTGAGATCGGCCGCGAGCTTCTCACGCGCGGCACCGGTCACCCGGCTGCCCTTTTTCAGAGTCTCGGCCACCCGTGCCTCCTCGTAGCGTTGCTCGGTCAGATTCCCATGATCACCCATCCACCGCGTCCTGGCCACCCATTCGACAAGGTCGATGTCGGAAATGCGTGGTCCTCCGGTGGTGATCCGAGCGCACCAGGGCGCTCACGCAGAGTGCACGCCCCCGGGCGGGTGCCGCCGTTCGCCGAGAAAGAGCTGATCAGCAGCGTCGGCCCGACCACGATCGAGTGGCGGGCCGACGGGAAGTCCTTAAACGGAATCCGGGTCTACTTCATTCCCGGACACGCCGTAAGGACTAGTTTTTCTGGTCCGAAAAGCGGATGCCGCGTCTACTGCCGGTCAGGTCAGCGAGACCAGATCGGCGTACGACGGGTTCCACAGGTCCTCCACGCCGTCCGGCAGCAGGATGATCCGCTCCGGGTCGAGCGCCTCGACCGCGCCCTCGTCGTGGGTGACCAGCACGACCGCGCCGGAGAACTCGCGCAGCGCGCCCAGGATCTCCTCGCGGCTGGCCGGGTCGAGGTTGTTGGTGGGCTCGTCGAGCAGCAGCACGTTGGCGGAGGAGACCACCAGGGTGGCCAGCGCCAGACGGGTCTTCTCACCACCGGAGAGCACCCCGGCGGGCTTGTCCACGTCGTCGCCGGAGAACAGGAAGGAGCCGAGGATCTTGCGGATCTGCACCAGGTCCGTGTCCGGCGCGGCCGAGCGCATGTTCTCCAGGACGGTGCGCTCCGGGTCGAGCGTCTCGTGCTCCTGGGCGTAGTAGCCGATCTTGAGGCCGTGGCCCGGGATGACCTCGCCGGTGTCCGGCGCCTCGACCCCGGCCAGCATCCGCAGCAGGGTGGTCTTGCCGGCGCCGTTGAAGCCCAGCACGACGACCCGCGAGCCGCGGTCGATCGCCAGGTCGACGTCGGTGAAGATCTCCAGCGAGCCGTAGGACTTGGACAGGCCGCTGGCGGTCAGCGGGGTCTTGCCGCAGGGGGCCGGCTCCGGGAAGCGCAGCTTGGCGACCTTGTCGTTCACCCGGACCTGCTCCAGGCCGGCGAGCAGCTTGTCGGCGCGGCGGGCCATGTTCTGCGCGGCCACCGTCTTGGTGGCCTTGGCGCGCATCTTGTCGGCCTGCGCGTTCAGGGTCGCGGCCTTCTTCTCGGCGTTGGCCCGCTCGCGCTTGCGGCGCTTCTCGTCGTCCTCGCGCTGCTGCTGGTACTGCTTCCAGCCCATGTTGTAGACGTCGATGCAGGAGCGGTTGGCGTCCAGGTAGAAGACCTTGTTGACGACCGTCTCGACCAGGTCGACGTCGTGCGAGATGACGATGAAGCCGCCCTTGTACGTCTTCAGGAAGTCCCGCAGCCAGACGATCGAGTCCGCGTCCAGGTGGTTGGTGGGCTCGTCGAGGAGCAGCACGTCGGAGTCCGAGAAGAGGATCCGGGCCAGCTCGACGCGACGGCGCTGACCACCGGAGAGGGTGTGCAGCGGCTGGCCGAGGATGCGGTCCGGCAGGCCCAGCGCGGCGGCGATGGTGGCGGCCTCGGCCTCGGCGGCGTACCCGCCCTTGGTGAGGAACTCGGTCTCCAGCCGGGCGTACTTCTTCATCGCGTTGTCGCGGGTGGCGCCCTTGCCGTTCGCCATCCGGTCCTCGTTCTCGCGCATCTTCCTCAGCACGGTGTCGAGGCCGCGGGCGGAGAGGATGCGGTCCTTGGCGAGGACGTCCAGGTCACCGGTGCGCGGGTCCTGCGGGAGGTAGCCGACCTCGCCGGAACGGGTGACGGTCCCGGCGGCGGGCAGGCCCTCGCCGGCCAGCACCTTGGTGAGCGTGGTCTTGCCGGCGCCGTTGCGCCCGACCAGACCGATCCGGTCGCCGGCGGCGACCTTGAAGTTCGCGGACTCGATCAGGATCCGGGCACCGGCGCGCAGCTCTAGGGCGTTCGCGGAAATCATGGCTGGGAACTACTCCTGGGACGTGGGCGGGCGGCCGGGCGGGGCCCGGGGCCGGGCGAGCGGAAAGGGGCTTCGTCGGCGGTCGGCGCGCTGAGGGGGCGCCGCGGCCCGCTAGTGCCCGGAGAAGATAGCCATGGCGGCAAGTCTACCGGGCCGCGCGAATCGCCCCGGGGGCCGACCGCCCCCACGGTGCCCGCCGCCCCGACGGCCCGTCGGTTACGGCTGCTGCGCGCCCGTCCGGTCGTCCGCGGGCACCGTGGCGGCGGTGGTGTCCGGCGCCGCCGGGGCGTCCGTCGCGGCCGGGATCGGCGGAGCGTCGGTCGCCGCGGGGCTCGCCGGTGCCGCGGGCGCGGCGCCGTCGGGCGCCGCAGGCGCGGCCGGCGCGCCCGCGGTCGGGGCACCGGACGGGTCGGCGCAGCCGCCCTGCGGACGGACGGCGGCGAAGGGCGCGTCGAGGGCGCCGCAGGCCGTCTCGGGCGCCGCCGCCTTGGTGTCGAAGACCTTGGGCGGGACGATCGGCCCGTCGGTGATCTCCACCCGGCTGCGGTCCAGCACCTTGACGGTCGCGGCCGGGCCGGCGCTCATCGCCCAGCCGTTGCTGTCCAGCCGGTAGCCGGTGATGCCGCCGGAGACGGCCTGCCCGCTGCCGTTGGTGCAGGTGCGCGGGATGAGTACGGCGTAGTCGGTGTGCACGGCGCGCAGCGGGTCGTAGACGCAGCCGTTGGCCGGCTTGTCGTTGTAGCGCAGGTCGCCGTCGGCGTCGCGCAGGCCCATGGTCAGGTTCGGCGTCACCAGGGCCAGCCAGGGCGAGCCGTCCCGCTGGACGGTGTGCAGGGCGCCGGCGGCCCGCTGCTCGGCGAGCTGCTTGCGCTGGGCGTCGGTCCGCTTGTCGGCGCCGGGCTCGCCGTCGCCGCGCAGCCAGTCCGCCAGGCCCGGCACCGCGCGGTGCCAGCGCACCGAGTGGTCGCCGGGGCGCACCGAGGTGACCATGCCGTCGTCCCAGACCACGATCGCGTTGTCCCCGGCCATCGCCAGGTAGAGCGCCTCGGCGCCCTCGCGGCGGTAGGACCAGGCCTGCTCGCCGGTCTGCTTGTGGAAGGCCTCCAGGCCAGGGCCGACCCGCAGGTCCAGGTCGGCCGCGCTGAGCGACTCCGAGTTCACCGGGGTCGCCTCCGCGCCCGGCCCGGCCACCCGGTCGCCGAAGGGCACCGGCTTGTTCGCGTGGGCCGCCGCTCCGGCCGCAAGGACCAGCATCACCGCCAGGGCAGGCAGGATCGAGCGGGGGGTCAGTACACGCAGCGGCTTCCGGGACACGGCCGGAGCGTACCTTTCGCCGGGCGGGCGAGTCAGCCCGGTTCCGGGCGCCGCCCGCGCCGCGAACCGCGTGCCCGGTCGCGCGCGCCCCGCCCGCGCGCCCGCCCGCCCACCTGCGCCGTCGGCGCGCCGACCGCTCGGCGGGGCCCGCCGGAGCGGACCGTACGGGCCCGGGCGGACCGTTACAGATCTGATACACGGCGGCCGTCCGGGGGTGGTTGCGGCAGACGGCGTTCGAATATCGCCCACTTTAGGGTGACATTCAGCCTTTTCCGTCCTCCGGCGGGCCTACTGTCGGCAACCGGGGCGCCACGGTCCGTCCACGCCGGAGCGGGCGCCCCGACCCCGCGACGTCCGGAGGAGAGACCATGCGAATCGGCCGCCTGGCGCTGGCCGCCGCCGCCCTGCTGCTGATGGCCACGGCCAGCGTCCCGGCCGGGACGCCGCTCAGCCAGACCGAGCGGCACTCCCTCTCCTCGGACGCCTTCGAGCCGCGCGGCGCCGCCCCCCGCCCGCCGGTCCAGCGCCCCAGGCACGAGCCGCCGTTCGGCGCCTTCGTCGGTTCCTGGGACACGTACATCCCGCAGATCGGCCGGTACGCCCAGTGGTTGGGCGGCGCGAACATGCAGGTCGGCCACACGTACCTGGCCGGCAACGGCTGGGCCGACATCGAGGGCGAGCCGGTGGTGCTCGGCATGTGGTCGCAGTGGCGGCTGGCCGACCCGTCCCGGCTGCTGGTGCTCGGCGTGCCGATGCTGGTGCCCAACGAGGCGAACGTGTCGGACGGCGAGGTCGTCAAGCTGCTCGGCCGGGGCGTCCGCGGCGACTTCGACGCCCACTTCCTCAAGCTCGCCCGGCGGCTGGTCGCGGTGGGCGGCGCGGACACCGTGCTCACCCTCGGCTGGGAGATGAACGGCACCACCTACACCCACCGCTGCAAGCCCGACCCCTCCGCGTGGAAGGCGTACTGGCGGCGGATCGTCGGGGTGATGCGCTCGGTGCCCGGGCAGCGGTTCCGCTTCGACTTCGCCCCCAACCGGGGCTTGGACGCGATCCCGTGGACCAAGTGCTACCCCGGCGACGACGTGGTCGACATCATCGGCATGGACAGCTACGACCAGCCCGCCGGCGGCACCTTCGACGACCACGTGCGCGAGCCGTACGGCCTGCAGGACCAGGTGGAGTTCGCCGCCAAGCGCGGCAAGCCGGTCTCGTACCCGGAGTGGGGGCTGTTCCGCAACGGCGACAACCCCGAGTACGTCCAGCGGATGGTCGACTGGATGCGCACCCACGACACCGCCTACCAGACGGTCACCGACTACTGCCCGCACGGCTTCTTCGGGTGCGGCAGCAATCCGCGCTCGGCGGCGCGGTTCAAGCAGCTGATGTCCGGGTCGAAGGGGGCGCCGGCGACGGTCCCGACCGCGCCCCCGACTCCGACCGTTCCCCCGCTCCCCTCCTTGCCGGCGGTGCCGGGCGTGCCCGCCCCGCCGAGCGCGAGCGCCGTCGCGACCGCGGCCGCGACGCCGAGGCCGACACCGGGGCCGTCCGCGAGCCCGGCCGCGAGCCCGTCGGCGGCTTCGACGCCCGCCCGGCGCTGACCGGTCAGGCGCGGCGGCGGGCCAGCAGCGCTTCCTTGAGCCCGGGGAAACGGGTGCCCAGCTGGTGCGCCGCCGCCTGCCGGGCGCGCACCGCCCCGGCCCGGACGGCCGCGGCTGGCGCGGCGCCCGCGGGGCCCAGCAGCAGCCGCTGGTTGGGCAGCCGGTCCGGGCGCCAGCGCTGCTTGTACGGCTCCTGGCCGCGCAGCAGGCCGAGCACCGGGATGCCCGCGCCGACCGTTTCCTCCAGCGCCGCGCCGAACAGCAGTCCGGCGATGTCCAGCCGCTCGCGCAGCACCGGGTGCGCCCCGTACAGGTACAGCCCGCCGAAGGAGGGGCAGAGCAGCAGCAGGTTCACCGCGACCAGCTGGCCGTCCAGGTGGAACTGGTGGACGGCGGCCCTGCCGGTGGCGACCAGGCCGGTGGTGGACTCGGTGAGGTGCCGGGCGAACCGCTCGCTGCGGTGCTCCGGCGTGACACCGCGGTCCTGCCACTGCAGGAAGTGCAGCCGCAGCAGCCCCGCCAGCGCATCCGGCACGTCTTCCGGCGGGGTCGAGCGGACCTGCACCCCGGCCTCGGCGATCTTGCGCAGCTTCACCCTGCTGCGCTGGGCGGTCTTGCCGGGCACCCGCTTGAGCAGCCGCTCCATCGGGACGGCCGGCAGGTACTGGCAGAGCGAGTCCTCGAAGCGGCGGCGGCTGCCGCGCCACTGCGCGTACACCCGCTGCACCGCCGCCTCGGGGTGCACCTCGCGCAGCTCCAGCCAGTGCCAGGGGCGGGTGAGCGGGAGGGCGGCGGCGAACTCGGTGGCGGCCCGGTCGGCGCACTCGTCGTCGAGCAGGACGTCGGTGTAGTCGGCCAGCCCGTCGCCGAGGCCGGTCAGGCCGCCGAGCGGGCCGCCGCGGCGGCGGAAGGCGCCCGCGCCGACCAGCCGCCCGTCCCGGCGGACCAGCACCACGACCAGGCCACCCGGGCGGCCGTAGTGGCGCCACCAGGAGCGCTGCCAGGCGGCGGCCTGGAAGAAGGTGGCGGTCCGGCAGCGGGCGGCCAGGTCGTCCCACTCCTCGGCGACGGCGTCCAGGGCGTCGTCCTCGCAGCGCAGCTCGGTGGTCCAGGACGGCGCCGCCGACTGGGCCGGCAGGCCTGCGCCGCGGGTCTCGGTGCTCATCGGTCGCTCCCGGCCGCGGACTTCTCCGCCGCCCCGGACCGGGCCCCGGCCTTCGCGGCGGCCTTGGCCTCCGCCTTCGGCTCCGCCGTCCCGGTCTTCGCGGCGGCCCGCTCGGCGGCCTGCTCGGCGGTCTTCTGGAGGGGCTTCGTCGCGCCCTTCGCGCCGGCCCCCCGCTCGCCCTTCGGCCCGGTCTCCGGCTCGGTCCCCGTCGCGCTGCCCGCGGCCCCGGCCGACTGCTCCTCGCTGCGCGGCCGCGGCGGCGCCGGGGCCGCGGCCGGCTCGGCCGGCACCGGGGCGTCCGGGCTCCCGGAGGCCGCCGCGGCCTCCGGGGCCTGCGTCCCGCCCCGGCGACGGGTCATCATCACCAGCGCGCCCAGCAGCAGCCCGGCCGCGCCGCCGACCGCGACGTCCAGCTTGCCGGAGGGCGTGGTCGGCTTGTCCGGTGCGGCGGCCGGCGACAGCGTCACCAGCCGGACGTTGGTGTCCTTGCTGCTGGTGTTGGCGAAGGCGACCAGCGAGTGGGCCACCGCGTCGGCGGTCCGGGCGGCCTCCTCGCCACTCGTCCCGGTGCCGGTGATCTCGATCATCGGGGCGTCCGGCGAGGTCGTCCCGTGCACCAGCGACTCCAGCTCGGCCCGGGTGTGACCGGTCTCCGCGGCCGCCACCGCGAGCACCTGCGGCTGGCCCGCCAGCCGTCCGTACGCCTGGGCGAAGTTGGTCGCGGTCGCGGCCTCCCCCGGGTTCTGCGGGACCACCAGGACGTAGGCGTTGGCGGCGTACGAGGGGTGCGAGACGACGGCGTACCCGGCGCCGGCCGCGGCGCCCAGCGGAACCGCGAGCGCCACCGGCCACCAGCGGCGGACCAGGCGGCGGGCGCTTCGGCGCGGTGTGGTCATGGGTGTGGCTCCTTGGGTATGGGACGGCGGATCCGGCGGTGGCGGGCGGTCAAGCGCGGGCCAGCCGGTCGTAGAGGGCGCCCAGGTCGGCGGCGACCCGGGCGATGTCGTAGTGGCCGACGGCCGGCGGGTGCGGCAGCGGATCGGCGGTGTGCTCGCTCAGGTGCCGCAGGTCGCGCAGCTCGGCCGCGTAGGCGGCGGGCTCGGAGGGGATGCGGCGGGCCTGCGGGGCGGCGCGGGGCGGCAGTTCGTCGAGCGCCGGGCAGGCGCTGTGCCGCACCGGCAGCCCGGCCGCGAGGCCCTCCAGGACGCCGAGGCCGAAGGTCTCCGCGGTGGAGGGCGCGGCCAGTACGTCCAGGGCGGCCAGCAGCTCGGGCACGTCGTCGCGCTCGCCGGTGAGCACCAGCCGGTCCCGGACGCCGAGTTCGGCGGCCCGGCGTTCCAGCCCGGTGCGCTCCGGGCCCTCGCCGACCAGCACCAGCCGGGTGGCCGGGTCCAGCTCGGCGAGTGCCTCGACCAGCACCTCGAAGCGCTTGCCGGGGACCAGCCGGCCCACCCCGCCGACCACCCAGCTCTCCTCGGGCAGGCCGAGTTCGGCCCGCAGCCGGCGGCGCGCGGCGGCCCGCTCGACGGGCGGGAGGCGGTAGCGGCCGCTGTCGATGCCGTTGGGGATCAGCTCGATCCGGGCCGACGGCACGCCCCAGGAGCGCAGCGTCTGGGCGACCTGGCGGGACACCGCCACGGTGGTGCTGCCGAGCCGCTCGGCCGCCAGGTAGAGGCCCTTGACGCCGCGGGTGACCGGCCGGCCCTCGATCACCCCGGCGTGCAGCGAGTGCTCGGTGGAGACCACCGCGCGCACCCCGGCCAGCCGCGCGGCCAGCCGGCCGTACAGCTGCGCCCGGTAGAGGTGGGTGTGCACCAGGTCGTAGCGGCCCGCCCGGACCAGCCGGACCAGCCGGGGCAGCGCCCGCAGGTCCCGGTTGCCGCGCATGCCGAGGTGGTGGACGGTCACGCCGTCGGCCCGCAGGGCGGCGGCGACCGTGCCGGGGTTGGTCAGGGCGAGCACCTCGCACTGCTGGTGCGGCGGCAGGTGCCGCAGCAGCAGGTGGAGTTGGCGCTCCGCGCCGCCGGAGGCGAGCCCGGTGACGATGTGCAGCACCCTCATGGCAGGCGCTCCCGGCGCTCCCGGCGCTCCCGGCGCTCCCGCCGCGCGCGGCGCAGCTCGGTGACGGCGTCGCGCAGCCGGTGCCGGCCCTTCTTGGCACGCAGCCGCCAGGCGCCGTCCCGGTCGCCGACGTAGCAGCGGGGCAGCGCGAAGCGGCCGGTGAGCGAGGAGTGCGCGATGGCGCAGGCGTAGTCGTACCCGGCGTCCCGGACGGCCAGGGTGGCGGGCAGGTCGACGGCGCCGTACGGGTAGCAGAAGCCGGTGACCGGGCCCCCGACGACCTCCTCCAGCAGGCGCCGGCTCTCCCGGGCCTGCACCGCGAGCGCCTCGGCCGGCAGTCCCGGCAGCGCCTGGTGGCCGAGGCCGTGCGAGCCGATCTCCCAGCCTGCGGCCGCGAGTTCGGTGACCTCCTGGACGGTGAGCAGCTTCTTGCGGGGGCCCTCGACGTCCCAGTCGTTGGCGCGGCCGAGCAGGTCGGCGACCACGTACGCGGTCGCGGTGAAGCCGTAGGCCTGCAGGATCGGTACGGCGTACCGGGCGAAGTCCGCGTAGCCGTCGTCGAAGGTGAGGCCGACCAGCTTCTCGTCCCGGCCGAGGGCGCGGGCCCGCATCAGCTCGCGGACCGAGACGCCGCGCCGGCCGCGCCGGTGCAGCCAGGCGATCTGCTCGGCGAACCGCTCGGGGCTGACGGTGAGCCGGTACGGGTCCTCCTTCTCGACCGCCACCGAGTGGTACATCAGGATCCACGGCGAGGCGGGGCCGGGGATCGACGGTTCGCCGACCGGGTGACGACTCCTCGGCAGTCGCGCCCGGTGCGGCGGGGCGTTGCTGACGCCCGCCCGGGCCGAACGGACGGTGCCCCGTTCATTGTCCATGGGGACGCTTCCCTTCTTCGTCGACGGTGGCGACGGTTGGCGGGTTCAGGGCCCGGGCGGCGGCGAGGACCGGGCCGCGCACCTCGCGGGCACCGAACCCGGTGCCGAGGGCCGCGAAGGCCAGTGCCACGGTCAGGCCCCCGAGGAGGGTCGAGAGCAGGGGGTCGGCGACCAGTCCGGCGGCGGCGGTGCCGAGCAGGGTGGCCCCGGCGGCGGCCGCCACCAGCCGGCCGTGGCCGCCGAGGACCCGGCGCAGCCGCAGCGGGATGCCGCGCAGCACCAGGCCGCGCAGCAGCAGCGCGGCGGTGGTGGTGATGCCGGCCGCGTTGCCGGCGGCGAGCCCCAGGGCGCCGAAGCGGGGTGTGGCGAGCACGCCGGTGGCGACGGTGACGCCGAGGCCGAGGACCATCACGGCGGCCGGGTACCAGTCCAGCAGCCGGCGGCGGCCGTCCTCGGGTCCGGGGTCGTCGGCCCGGCGGACCACCGGGCGCAGCGAGAAGTACGGGCGGATCATCACGCCGATCAGCGCCTGGGCGGGCAGGCCGAAGCTGTAGACCCGGATGACGTCGGCGGTGGCCGCGGTGTCGCGCGGGCCGAAGGCGCCGCGCTCGAACAGCAGCGAGACGACGGAGGGGGCGCAGGCCATCAGGAAGGCGGTGCCGAGCAGGACGACGGCCGCCGCCTGCCCGAGGTCCTTCTCCACCCGGTCGCGGGCGGCGGCGAGGTCCCCGGCGGCGAGCGCACGGGCGACCAGCGGGAAGGTGACGGTGCAGATCAGGATGCCCGCCGTCATGGCGAGCTGGGAGACCTTGGCGGCGTAGTTGAGGTGCGAGATGGTGCCGGGCGGCAGTGCCGAGCCGAGGTAGCGCTCGACGAAGACCTGCGACTGGCGGGTCAGGGTGAAGGCGGCGACGGGCAGCAGGGCGAGCGGCATCAGCACCAGGGCCTTGCGCGAGCGGCGGCCGCGGGCGGCGGCTCCGCTCTGGCCGCGGCGCAGCCGGCGCAGGAACGGGCCGACCAGCAGGCCGGCCATCAGCAGGCTGCCGGCCGCGACGCCGAGGGCGGCGGAGCGCACGCCGAGCGCGGCGTGGAGGGCGAGCAGGACGGCGAGGATGCCGAGGTTGTAGACCACGTAGATGCCGGCCGGGGCGGTGAAGCCGTGGTGGGCGCGCAGCGCGGCGGCCAGGTAGCCGGCCACGCCGAAGGGCAGCACGGTGATCGCGGTGATCCGGGTGCAGGTGACGGCGAGGCCCGGGTCGGGCAGGCCGGGGGCGAGCAGCTCGACCAGCTGCGGGGCGCCGAGGGCGGCGGCCAGGGCGAGGCCGCTGAGCGCGAGCAGCAGCCACGGCAGGGTGGCGCGGACCACCTGGCGGACCGGGTCGGGGGCGTCCGGCTCCTCCTCGCGCAGGACCAGGGCGAGCGCGAAGGCGGGCACCATGAGGAAGGACATGGCGTCCTCGATCAGCAGCGGTGCGGCCGTCTCGGGGACGGTCCAGGCGACCAGGAAGGCGTCGGTGCCCTGGTTGGCGCCGAAGTAGCGGGCCAACAGGAGGTCGCGCAGCAGTCCGAGGCCGGAGCCGGCGGCGCTGAGCACGGCGGTGATGCCGAAGGCCCTGGCGAGGAAGCCGCTGCGGGGCGGCGGGTCGGACGCGGGGGCCGGGTGCTCGCCGGGGGCACCGCGCGGGGCGGGGAGGGGGGCGGCCAGCGCGGCCGGCCGGTCGGTGCTCACCGGTCCGCCTCCCCGGCGGCGGCGCGGGCGGCGAGGCCGAGGACGACGGAGGTCAGCACGGTGGTGGTGCCGCCGATGTCGGCGTAGAGGTAGTCGACCAGGACCCAGACGAGCAGGGCGAGCGCCGCGAGGCCCATGCCCCGGGAGCGGCGCAGGCAGCCGATCAGGAGGGTCAGGAAGAGCGCGGCGTAGGCGGTGATGCCGATCAGGCCCTGCTCGCTGAGGACCAGGAAGTACATGTTGTGCGGGGAGAGCAGCGGTTCGCGCTGGAAGCCGATGGTGGCGTCGGCGGCGTCGCTGCCGGAGGACAGCCGCAGCGGGGCGTGGCTGTCGCGCAGCAGCTGGAAGGCCTTCGGCCCGGCGCCGTGGACGGGGTGGTCCTGCCAGATCCGCCCGGCGGTGGCCCACAGGTCGTAGCGGTCGGAGACGGACTGGTCGGGGGCGGCGGAGACGGAGCCGATCGAGCTGAGCCGCTTGGTGACCCCGGAGCCTCCGAGGCCGAGGCCGCCGACCAGGACGACCGCGGCCGCCAGCCCGAGGACGGCGCTGCGCACGGCGAGCCGCGCGTCCGCGCGCAGCAGCAGCGCGGTGGCGGCGACGCCGGTGGCGATCCAGCTGCCGCGGCTGAAGGAGACGGCGAGCGGGAAGACGAGGAAGGCCGCGGCGGCGAACATCGACCGCCGCACCCGGGCGTCGCCACCGGCCCCTCGTTCACCGAGGGCCAGGGCCAGGGCGGCGAGCAGCCCGAAGCTGACCACCGTGGACATCGCCATGATGTCCAGCGCGCCGAAGGTGCCGACGGCCCGGATCGGCTGGCCGGTGTAGGAGGCGCCGGTGTGGGTGAGGTACTGCTTGGCGCCGACCGCGCCCTGGATCAGGGCGGCGAGCACGAAGGAGCCGAGGACCAGGCGCTGGTCGGTGCGGTCGCGCAGCGAGCAGAGCACCGCGGCGGGCACCAGGACGAACACCTGGACCAGTCGGACGAAGCCGGTGACGCTGGTGGCCGGGTCGATCGAGCCGACGGTGGCGACGGCGGCGGCGGTGACGATCCCGCCGAACAGGGCGCAGGTGGTCCGGTCCACCGTGGGCAGCCGGCCGCGCAGCAGGTTGAGCGCGGTGAGGGCGACCAGGGCCAGCGAGGCCAGGTCGGCGGCGGTGACGTGGACGGCGGCGGTGACGTCCTTCTCGCCGGTCGGGACGCAGACGAGCAGGACGGTGGCCGCGGCGAGCAGGCTGGGCCGGTCCGCGAGCGCGGGCAACGCCCGCCGTAAGGCCGGTCGGGGAAGGGCCGGGAGGGTCAGGGCCACGCGGGTCAGCTCCCGTCCGGGTGGAGCATCAGGGCCGCGGTGCGGCACAGGATCTTGATGTCCTGCCAGAGGCTCCAGCTCTCGATGTAGCGGTTGTCGAACCGGGCCCGGTCCTCGATGGAGGTGTCCCCGCGCAGGCCGTTGACCTGGGCGAGGCCGGTGAGGCCGACCGGGACGCGGTGCCGGTCGGCGTACTCGGGGTAGGCCTGGCCGAACCGCATGACGAAGTACGGGCGCTCGGGGCGCGGGCCGACCAGGCTCATGTCGCCGCGCAGGACGTTCCACAGCTGCGGCAGTTCGTCCAGCGAGCTCTTGCGCAGCAGCCGGCCGACGGCGCCCATCCGGTGGTCCTGGGAGATGTTCCAGCGGGTCGCCGACTCGTGCTCGTTGCTGGGGCGCAGGGTGCGGAACTTGAGGACGGTGAAGACCTTGCCGTCCAGCCCGGTGCGCTGCTGGCGGAAGAGCACCCCGGGGCCGGTGTCGAAGCGGACGGCGAGGGCGCAGAGCCCGAGGACGGGGGCGAGCAGCAGCAGGCCGAACGCGGCGGCGGTGATGTCCAGGGCGCGCTTGGCGACCCAGCCGGGGCGGCGCATCGCCTGGCGGCCGACCGGCAGGCAGGGGAAGCCCCACAGGTGGTCGCCGCCGGCGATCGGGGCGACGGGCAGCGAGCCGAACTCGCGCAGCGCGGGCACCAGCCAGACCTGGCAGCCGAGCCGGGCGGCCTCGCGCAGGGCGGCGGCGGTCTCGGCCTCGTCGGCGGCGCCGGCGGTGGCGACCACGTGCTGGATCCGGTGCCGGCGCACCTCGCGCTCCAGCACCTCGCGGCCGCCGAGGACGGGCAGTCCGGTGTCGCCGGCCAGCAGCGGCGGGTCGGCGTCGAGGAAGCCGATCGGGCGCATCCCGTACTCGCCGTGGTCGCGGAGGGCGGCGGCGACCCGGCGGCCGAGCCCGCCGGCGCCGAGCACCAGGGCGGGGCTGGGGCGGCTGCGGCGGATCCGTCGGACCAGGTGGTAGAGGACGGCGCGGCCGACGGCGGCGATCAGCAGCTGGGCGCCGAGCAGGACGGTGAGGCGGGCCGGGGTGGCCGGGCCGCAGTCGGGCCAGCGGCCGCCCAGGCAGCCGGACAGGGTGACGGCGAAGGCGGCGGCGACCACCGCCCGGGCGGCCAGCGCGGGCAGTTCGTCCAGGACGGACAGGGTGAGCCGGGCCCGGTAGAGGCCGCCGGCCAGGTTGAGCAGGAGCAGCAGGGGCAGGACGGCGGGGACGCCGAGCAGCGGGTCGAGCGGGGCGGACGGGTCGAGGGCCCGGTTGGCGATGCCGGTGGCGGAGCAGAGCGCGATGGTGTCGGCCTGGACCAGGGCGAGCGGCAGGGCCAGTCGGTTGCGGACCGCCCCGCGGTGCCTGCGCGCTGCCGGGGCCGCCCGGCTGTGTGCCGTTCCCGCCGGGCGGTCGAGCAGCCCGGTGCCCTGCCGACGGGGCCCGGACAGGGGCACGCCCGATCGCGGCACACTGTCGTGGTCAATGGTCATCAGCGCACGATCTCCCCTGCTGTGTGCCCGGGTGACGGTGCCCCGGCACCGGTTGGCGCGGGGCGTCCGTCCCGGCCCGGTGGGCGCGGTCCTGACAGCACCTGCTGCCGCTGGCGGCTTTCGGATGTCCCGCGGCGGGGCCGATCGCTATGAGGCCGGTCGTGGTGAACCCGGTCGCGAGCGGCTCAGCCGTGAATTCCCGGTATGAAAACTGAACGAAGCAGGCAAAATCCGACAATACCGAACTTGTCCCCAGGGGCTGGAAGTTGACTTGCCGTTTCATTCCAGCCGCCCATTAATAGGTATTTCGGATTTGACGCCTCGTCCCCATCCGGTTGAGGGTGCGAATACGACAGCGCCGGAGCGGCGGGCATTCACGGCATGTGAAACGATCAGATCCGCTCTGGGACACGGGCCCCGCGCCGCCGCGCCGACGGTCCGGCACCCAGCAGATGGCGGTAGAGGACGTCCACCTGTTCGACCACGGTGCGTACGTCGTGCCGGGTCACCACGTGGTCGCGCAGCCGGGCGCCGCGTCGCTCGCATTCGATCGGATCGGACAACGCTTCCGCCATTCGGGTGGCGAGGGCCGTCACGTCCTCGGGCGGGACCACCGCGTGCTCGCGCACGGTCGGCGGCAGGCACTCCCGCGCCCCCGGCACGTCGGTCAGCAGCACCGGACGGGCGGCCGCCATCGCCTCCAGCGGGGCCAGCGCCATCCCCTCCCAACGCGAGGGCAGCACCACCAGGTCGGCCGCCGCCAGCCACGGGCGCGGATCGGCGACGTCCCCCACCAGCCGGACCCGGGCGGGCTCGGCGGTCTCGCGGACCAGCTCCGCCACCCGCTGCTCGTCCGGCCCGCCGCCGACCAGCGCCAGCCGGGCCCGCGGCACCCCGCGCAGCACCTCGGGCCAGGCGGCCAGCAGCACGTCCTGGCCCTTCTGCCGGCACAGCCGCCCGACGCAGACCGCGAGCGGGGCGTCCAGGTCCAGGCCGAGGGCGATCCGGGCGGAGCGGCGGTCGGCGGGGGCGTAGTGCCGGACGTCCACGCCGTTGGGCACCACCGCCCAGTCCGCGTGCACCCCGGCGGCCACGCCGTCGGCCCGCTCCCGGACGCTGACGCAGAGCAGCCGGTGCGCCCAGCGGGTGGCGAAGCGCTCCCAGCGCAGGGTGGCGGCCGCCAGCGGGCCCTCGACGGCGGCGAAGGACCAGGCGTGCGGCTGGAAGACCGTCGGCACGGCGCCGCGCACCGCCAGCCGGCCGGCCAGCCCGGCCTTGGCGCTGTGCAGGTGGACCACGTCGGGCGCGGCCGCCCGGACGATCCGGCGCAGCCGCCAGGCCTCGGCGGCGGTGTGCGGGCCCGGCGAGCGGCCGGCCGGCCAGTCCAGGACCAGCGCGCCCACGGCGGCGGCCTCCTCGGCCAGCCGCCCGCCGCGCGGACAGGCGACCAGAACCCGGTGACCGGCCTCCCGCTGCCCCCGGACCAGGTCGGTCACGACGCGGGCGACCCCGCCGTCCACCGGTTGCGAAATGTGAAGGATCGTCATATGCACGGCGGCGAGCCTAGGGTGGCTCCCCCGTGCCGGGCGGCCCTCGTCACCCGGAGGTGGCGGTTCGGCCACCCGTACGGCTTTTGTATCGTACGGGCGGCCGAACCACTCGAATTCCCTGGCGATTCAAGCGCGTTGACGGGTTCGTGCGCTCGGGTCCCCGGTTTCTCCCGCCCGCCGCCGGCCGTTTCCGGCGCGCGGCGGGCCTCGACGGGCCTCGGAGCGTACAGCGGGTGTCAGCCGGTGTCAGCGGACCTCGGCGGCCAGGTTGGCCAGCACCTGGTCGTGGATCCGGTTCAGGCCCTTCGGGGCGAAGGTGCGCTCGAAGAAGCCGCCGATGCCGGTCGCGCCCTGCCAGGTGGCGGTCACGGTGACCTTGGAGCGGCCCTCGCCGGCGGCCGCGACGGTCCAGGTGATCACCATGCTGGAGTTGGCGTCCTTCTCCACCAGCTGGTCGGGCTTCGGCGCCGAGACGGTGAACAGGCAGTCGCGCACCCGCTTCTCGGTCGCCTGCAGCTTCCAGTGCACCTGGGTGCCGGCGCCGGTGCCGCCGACCCGGACCTCGTACTCGCTGTACTGCGCGGGCAGCAGCTTCGGGCGGGTCACCTGGTAGTCGGCCAGCGCCTCGTACACCCGCTCGGGCGCGGCGTCGTAGACCCGCTCGGTGGTGGCCTGCACCTGTCCCATGACCTTGCTCTCCTCGTGTGGTGGGTAGCGCTCTCACCGGCAAGCCAATCACAGGGTCACGCCCGCGACACGGCGGGATAGGGTGACCGGTGTGCTCGATCTGGTGACTGCAGTGCGTTACGTCGACCCCCTGCGGGCCGGCGGCTCGGTACCCGGCGTGGTGGAGACCGACGACCTGGGAACGTACGTGGTCAAGTTCACCGGGGCCGCGCAGGGCCGCAAGGCGCTGATCGCCGAGGTGATCGTCGGCGAACTGGCCCGGCGGCTGGGACTGCGGGTGCCGGAGCTGCGGCTGGTGGACTTCGACCCGGCCGTCGCCGCGGACGAGCCGGACACCGAGATCCAGGACATGCTCAAGGCCAGCGCGGGCCTCAACCTCGGGATGGACCTGTTGCCCGGAGCGCGGGACTTCCGGCCCGGGATGATCGCGGTGGACCCCGCCGAGGCCGGCCGGGTGGTCTGGCTGGACGCGCTCACCGGCAACGTCGACCGCACCGTGCACAACCCCAACCTGGTGGTCTGGCACCAGCGGCTCTGGCTGATCGACAACGGCGCCGCGCTGATCTTCCACCACCGCTGGGCGGGCGCCGAGGCGTCGGTCGGCAAGCGGTACGACCTCAGCGCGCACGCGCTCGGCGGCTCGGCCCCGGACGTCCGGCTGGCCGACGAGGAGCTCGGCCCGCTGGTCACCGTGCCGCTGCTGGAGGAGGTGGTGGCGCTGGTCCCGGACGAGTGGCTGGCGGACGAGCCCGGCTTCGACTCGGTGGCCGCCGTCCGGCACGCGTACGTCACCCACCTGGCGGCCCGGGTGGTGCTCTCCGAGGAGTGGCTGCCGGAGGGGTTCGCCACGCCGGAGCAGCTGCGGGCGGCCGAACAGCGGCGGGCGGCCCGGACCAGGGCCGGGCGCCCGGCCTGGCTGCGGGAGGTGCCGGACCTGCACGGCAAGCCCTCGGTGGAGACGGTCTGGGAGCACCACGTCGACGAGGGCTAGCCGATCACGGGGCGGAGCCACCCGAAGTACTCGATCGAGGTGCCGAGCAGCAGTCCGGCCATGAGCAGCGCGACCACCACGGACTTGTCGATCCGGCCGAGCGCCGGGGCGAACAGCGCGACCAGCACGGCCGCGGCGGCCATCCCCAGGACCGGGCCGGCGGCCAGCATCAGGACCAGCAGCAGCGCGGAGCCCGGCGTCGCACCGGCGGCGAGCCCCATCACCCCGGTCACCAGGCCGGCCAGCGCGAACCTGCCCAGCATCGGCGCGGCGGCCAGGAACTCGACCAGGGCGAGCACCAGCCAGGGCCAGTGCCGCGCGCCCGCGGCGGTCCGACGGGCCGGGGCCTGCCGGCCGGGGAAGGTCTGTGCCATGCCGCTCAACTCCTGGGGGTGACTCCGTCGGTGACGGAACCATCCTGGGCGGCGGTGGGGGTCGCGGGCCTGAGTACGGCTACTCAAACGCGACCGGGGAGCGGGACCCAGTGGGCCCGCTCCCCGGCTCAGTGATCAGATGGTGCCGTGGTCAGCGCGTCAGCGCCACCACTGGACCGCCTTCTCGGCGTTGATGATGCCCGCGCCGTAGAAGCCGTTGTCGTCCGCGCCGCCCTCACAGGTGGCCTTCCACTGGCCGGTGCCGCCCGGGTTGAACTCGCCGGTCGGGCACGGGTGGGACTCGGCCTGGCTGGTCAGCATCTCGGTCAGCTCGTCCGGGCTGGCCCACGGGAAGGTGCTGGCGAGCAGGGCGACCACACCGGTGGTGTGCGGGGAGGCCATCGAGGTGCCCTGCATGTAGCCGTACTTGCCACCGGGGATGGTGGACAGGATGCGGCCGTCCTTGTCCGGGGTGTCCGGCAGCTGGAAGCGGCGGTCGCCACCCGGCGCGGCGACGGTCACGACGCCCTTGCCGTAGCTGGAGTAGTACGACTTCTGACCGTTGACGCCCACGGAGGAGACGGCGATGACGCCGGGCAGCTCGGTCGGCAGCGACAGGCAGTCGTTGGTGACCGGGCGGGTGCCGGGGGTGGTGTCGTCCGGGCTGGAGACGTCAGTGGTCTTGTGCGCCAGGTCGATGTTCTCGTTGCCCGCCGCGGCGACGTTCAGGACGCCCTTGCGCTGCGAGAACGCGACGGCCTTGCGGACGGCGGCGGTGATGGCCGCCTGGTCCTTGTCGTTCGGGCAGTTGAACATCCACGGGTCGATGTAGTAGCTGTTGTTGGTCACCTTGAACTGGTGCTCACCGGCCCACACGAAGCCGCAGATCGCGTACTCCGGGTAGATGAACCCGCCGTCGTCCACGACCTTGACCGCGGCCAGCTTGACGTTCGGGGCGATGCCGACGATGCCCTTGCCGTTCTTGGCGGCGGCGATGGTGCCGGCCACGTGGGTGCCGTGGTCGCCGTCCGGGCCCGGCTGCCAGGCCTTCCAGTCGGTGTTCGGCTTGCCGCCGTCGATGCAGGAGACCGACTGCGAGGCGTCCACGTTGGCGGCCAGGTCCTCGTGCGTGGCGTCGATGCCGGAGTCCAGCACGCCGACGGTGACGTTGCGGCTGCCGAGCGAGAGCTTGTGCGCCTTGTCGACACCGATCTGGCGCATGTCCCACTGGTTGGCCTCGTACGGCTCCTGGCCGGGCGCGGCGGTGCCGGTGGGCTCGGCGGCGACGTCGGCCTTGCCCTGGTCGGCGGCGGTGATGCCCTTGGTGCGGCTGGTGCCGACGGAGTCGACGCCCTTGGCCAGGCGCAGCTTCTCGGCGAACTTGGTGTCGGTCGAGCGCGCGATGACGACGCCGATCTGCTCGTACGAGTAGACCACCGTGCCGCCGAGGCTCTTGACGGCCTGCTCGACCTTCTGCACCTGGCCGTGGTTGGCCTTGGTGTTGACGACGTAGCTGAGCAGCGGACCCGTCGTCGAGTCGGCCGTGGGAGCCGCGACGGCGGTGCCGGCCGGGAGCGCGAGGGCGCCGGCGGTGGCGAGCACGAGGCCCACCGCCGCGTACCGGGTCCGGCTGATCCGAGGAACTCTCATTGGGGTTGGCCCTCCCGAGTCGTCATGCGGGCAGCTGCGGTTGGCAGGTGCACTGGGAATGACCGGGACGCTAATGAATATTCGATGAGATGCGCAAGAGGTAGTCATCTAATCGTCACATCTTGACCAGCAGTGGATGTTAAGACTCCGCAGGTCAACAAGAAAAACAGGTTCAAGATTGTTAAAAAGTGATGGTTCGCCGACGTGCGACGGTCGCTCGCTACAACGCGTACAGCCGGCGCGCGTTGTCCGCTCCGACCAGCCGCGCCAGCCGTCGGGCGTCGGCCGCGGAACACGCACCGTCGGCCCGCCAACCGTCCAGCAGCAAGCCCAGTCCGTACCGGAACTGACAGGTGCCCACCAAGAATAGTTCGGGTAGCCCGTAAGCGTCCGTGGAGAACAGCAATTTGCCGAACGGCGCCAGTTCCAGCATCTCGCCCAGTACCGCCGCCACTCTAGGGCCGGTGTAGGAGGCTGTCAGCCCGAGGTCGGTGAAGACCGTCGGAAAAGCCTGGGCCAGCCAGGCGGCCTGCCGGTGGTACGGGTAGCAGTGCAGCAGCACCAAGGGGACGCCGCTGGGCTCGGCGGCGCGCACGAAATCCGTCAGCAGCGACGGGTCGGCCCGGTGCAGGGTGAGGTCCGGATCGCCGAAGCCGGTGTGGAGCTGGATCGGCAGCCCGAGCTCGGCGCAGACGTCCACGGCCGTCCAGAGCAGGTGGTGCAGCAGGACCGGGTCGCTCAGCCGGCTCCGCCCCTCGCGCAGCCGGGCGCCGGCCGCGGCCACCACGGCCGCCCGGGACGGCCGTTCGGCGGGTGCGGCCAGACCGTCCCGGTAGGCGAGCACCGACTTGACCGCGACGGCCCGGCCGGCGGCGGCCGCCAGGGCTTCGGCGACGGCCCGCGGCCAGGCCCCGGCTCCGCTCTCGACCGTCTCGGCGACCGACTCCAGCCGGACCACCTCGCGCACCGTCGCCCCGGTGGCCCCGGCCAGTTCGCCCAGCGGCAGCAGCGGCAGGCCCGCCGCCGCGGTCAGCCCGGTGTCCACCAGGCAGGTGTCCAGGCCGGCCGCGGCGAGCAGCCGGCCGGTCGCCTCGGCGGCGCCCAGCTCCCGCCGCCGGGCCAGGTAGTCGGTGGCCGGGGCGTGCGCCGGCAGGCCGAGCGCGGGCGGGCACCAGCGCCGGACGGCGAGGCCGAGCGCGCTGTCGAAGGGCGAGCAGCCGGGCGCGGGCGGACGGTCGGACTCGGTGAGCAGCCCGGCCAGGGCCTCGTCGGCGAGCTCGCCCGCCACCACGCTGTGGCAGTGGTGGTCGACCAGCCGGACCGCGTCGAGCGGTTCGCCCCGTTCGGTCGCCACGGCCGGCTCCGGCCGGGGCACCGGTCAGTACCGCCAGCGGGTGGCCGTTACCAACTCCTCGGGCGTGGCGGTGGCGTACTGCTCGCTCTCCGCCCGGCGCACCGCCAGCACCGCCTGGTACAGCGGCTCGCCGAGCGCCTCGCGCAGCATCGCCGAGCGCTCGTACGCGGCCAATGCCTCCGCCGGGCTCTGCGGCAGCCGGGGCACCGTACCGGGCTCGGCGGCGGCCGGATCGCCGGTGAACTCCGGTGGCAGCGCGCGGCGTTGGTCCAGCCCGGCGAGGCCGGCCGCGATCACCGCGCCGACCGCCAGGTACGGGTTGGCGCTGGCGTCGAAGCACTTGACCTCGGCGTTGGCGGCGGCGGCCCGCTCCCCGGTGGAGCCGGTGACCAGGCGCAGCGCGGCCTCGCGGTTCTCCAGGCCCCAGCACTGGTAGGCGCCGGCCCAGTGCGAGGGCACCAGCCGCAGGTACCCGGCCGGGCTGGAGCAGCCCAGCACCAGCAGTTCGGGCAGCGCGTCGAGCACCCCGGCGAGGAAGCCCTCGGCCTCGGCCGTCAGGCCGTGCGGCCCGGGGCCGCCGTGCCCGAGGTTGAGCCCGTCCCGCCAGAGGCTGAGGTGCAGGTGCCCGCCGTTGCCGACCGCGCCCGCCTCGACCACCGGCGCGAAGGAGGCCCGCAGACCGTGCTTGGCGGAGACGGCCCGGACGGTGTGCCGGACCAGGACGGAGGTGTCCGCGGCGCCGACCGGGCCCTCGGGGGCGACCGAGACCTCGAACTGGCCCGGGGAGTACTCGGGGTGGATCTGCAGGACCTCCAGGCCCTGCTCGCCGAGGGCGCGCAGGACGTCCCGCAGGTAGTCGGAGAGGTCGGTGAGCCGGTGCATCCCGTAGGCGGGGCCGTGCGTCGGGTACTGCGGCGCCTCCTGCGGGCCGCCGGCGAGGGCGACCACCCACTCGACCTCGATGCCGGCCTTGAGGCTCAGCCCGCGCTCGGCCGCCGCGGCCTGCGCCCGGCGGGCGAACAGCCGCTGGCAGCCGGGGTGCGGGGCCCCGCTCTGGGTGTACCTGTCCCCCGGGGCCCAGGCCCAGCCGGGCTGGGCGGCCAGCGGGACGATCCGGTCGAGGGCGGGGTAGAGCCGCAGGTCCCCGGTGGGGCCGCCGATGACCGGGCTGCTGGTGATCGCGTCGTCGGCGAGGAACACGTCGAAGCAGGGAGCGGTGCCGACGCCCCACTGCGCGGCGTGCGTCAGCCCGCCGAGCGGCACGGCCTTGACCCGGGTGACGCCCGCGTTGTCCACCCAGGTGACGGCCACCGCCTCGACCGCGGCGGTGCGCAGCCGGTCGGCGGCCTCCTGCGCCCGCTCGGCCCGCTCGGCGCGCGGGGGCAGCGCGACGGCGGCCGCGGGCCCGGCGAGGTCGAGGGGCCCGCCGGAGCCGGACGGCTGGGCGGGCCCGGACGCGGCGGCGCCGGCGGTGGCGGTTCCGATGGTCATGTCACCATGCTGCCCCGGCGGCCGGGCTCACGTAACTCCCCTATCGGGTGGTCCAAACGGAAGCCCGTCCACCCGTTCACCCGTTCGGGGCGAACCGGGGCGTCGACTTCCCGGCGGTGATCCGCTCCAGGGCCGACCGTCCCGTGCCGGTGCAGCGGATAGGTCTCCAGGCCGGTCTCGGGCGTCACGGCGCTCGGCTTCTTCACGGCTCTTCCCCCGGTAGGTACGACAAGGCGGGGGCGGAGAGTGGGCGCACTCGGGTCATCGTGGAAACGAGGGAGAAGGGAGCACGCCGCGGCGCCGCCCCCGCGTCGCTCACCCTGGCGCGGACCGGCCCCCGCGCCGGAACGGTTCTCCGCCCACGCCCCTTTCTTTCCGCCGACGCCCCCCTTCCTACCGGCGAGTAGCTTCGCTACAGTGGCCGGACGCACCACCGCCGGGCTTCGGGAGCCGCACCGGCGGGAGCCTGCGGTCGCCGTGTCTGCGGCGCTCGCGCGGTGCGCTTCCACCGGCCGGTGCCGCGAACCGCGGCAGGCCGGGTTCCTCCTCGTATCAGAGCCGCTTCCTTCACCTTCGAGCGCCTGAGCACCACGGCACACCCGCAGTTCGGCCGGAGCGGACCGGCCGCTGCCCGGGTGGGCCGCACCCCGTCATCTCCCCAAGCCCCCGCGCGTGGACCCTCCCCCGGCGGCGGCCGTCCCCGGCGTGCGTCCGGGCGCGGCGGCGTGCCCGCCGGGGCACGCGCGGGCCCTTCATGACTAGGAGTCAGGACAGATGGAGCGTCCCTTCCCCGCCGTCGCCGTGGTCGGCCTCGGCACGATGGGTGCCGGCGTCGCGGTGGCGGTCGCCAAGAGCGGCCGCCGGGTGATCGGCATCGAGGCCACCGAGGACTCGGCCGCCCGGGCCCTGGCCCGGATCGAGGAGGCGACCGCGCACGCGGTCGACCGGGAGCGGCTCACCGCCGAGGAGCGCAGCGGGCTGCTCGCCCGGATCTCGGTCGGGCACGAGCTGGCGGCCGCCGCCGAGGCGGACCTGGTGATCGAGGAGGTGCCCGAGCAGCTGGAGCTGAAGCGGGAGATCTTCGCCGAGCTGGACCGGATCTGCCCGGAGACCACCGTGCTGGCCACCGGCACCACCGCGCTCTCGGTGACCCGGATCGCCGCCGCGACCGCCCGTCCGGAGCGCGTGCTGGGCCTGCACTTCTTCAACCCGGTGCACACCATGAAGCTGGTCGAGGTGGTCCGCACCGTGCTGACCTCGCCGCAGACCGCCGAGGACGCCGCCGCCTTCGCCCGGGACCTCGGCAAGGAGCCGGTGGCCGCCGGCGACCGGGCCGGGTTCGTGGTGAACGGCCTGCTGTTCGCGTACCTGAACCAGGCCGCCGCGATGTACGAGTCCAAGTACGCCTCGCGCGAGGACATCGACGCCGCCATGCGGCTCGGCTGCGGCCTGCCGATGGGCCCGCTGGCGCTGCTCGACCTGATCGGCGTCGACACCGCGCGCACCGTCCTGGAGGCGATGTACGAGCAGTCCCGGGACCGCCTGCACGCCCCCGCCCCGATCCTCGGCCAGCTGGTCGCGGCCGGGCTGCTGGGCCGCAAGACCGGCCGCGGCTTCTACGCCTACGAGGCGCCGGGCTCGTCCAGGGCCGTGGACGCGGCCACCGGGCCCGCCCTGCCGAAGGTGCCGGGCCGCGAGGTGCGCACCGTCGGCGTCTGCGGCTCGGGCACCATGGCCACCGGCATCGCCGAGGTCTTCGCCAAGGCCGGGCACCCGGTGCTGCTGGCCGCCCGCAGCCAGGAGAAGGCCGACCGGGCCAAGGCGCAGCTGGCCAAGTCGCTGGAGCGCTCGGTCGCCAGGGGCCGGATGTCGGCCGAGCAGCGGGACGCCGCGCTGGCGCTGGTCACCCCGGTCGGCCAGTACGCCGAGCTGGCCGAGGTCGACCTGGTGGTCGAGGCGGTGGCCGAGGACCTGGCGGTCAAGCGGGAGCTGTTCGCCACCCTGGACAAGATCGTCAAGCCGGGCGCGGTGCTCGCCACCACCACCTCCTCGTTGCCGGTGATCAGCTGCGCGACCGCCACCTCGCGGCCGCAGGACATGATCGGCATGCACTTCTTCAACCCGGCGCCGGCCATGAAGCTGGTCGAGGTGGTCTCCACCGTGCTGACCGCGCCCGACGTCACCGCCACCGTGCTGGAGCTGACCGCCAAGGTCCGCAAGCACCCGGTGGAGTGCGGCGACCGGGCCGGCTTCATCGTCAACGCGCTGCTCTTCCCGTACCTGAACGACGCGGTGCGGATGCTGCAGGAGCACTACGCGACGGTGGACGACATCGACACCGCGATGAAGCTCGGCTGCGGCTACCCGATGGGCCCGTTCGAGCTGCTGGACGTGGTCGGCCTGGACGTCTCGCTGACCATCGAGCAGGTGCTGCACCAGGAGTTCCGCGAGCCCGGTCTGGCCGCCGCGCCGCTGCTGGAGCACCTGGTCGCGGCGGGCTGCCTGGGCCGCAAGACCGGCCGCGGCTTCCGCGACCACGCGCGCCGGTGACCACGCCGCAGGCCGGGGGCGGCCGGTACGGGCCCGGCACGCCCTCCGGGCCCCCGCCGTACGGCGGCGCGGCCTTCGGCAACGGCACGGCTCCGGCCGGGGCCGCGCCCGGCGCGCGGCCGGGCTGGAGCCCCGGGACGGTCTCCGCCCGCTGGCCCCGGCCGGCCGTGACCGGACCGGTCGCCCCGGTGCGCCGGGGAAGGCCCGCGGCCGTGCCGCCGGGGCCGTGTAGCGTTCCGGACATGGATCGGGTTCAGTCAGCCTCCCCGCAGCACCCCGCCGGTTCGCACGGCGCCGACCGGCCGGCCCCCTCGACCGGGAGCACCGGGCCGGAGGCCGCGCCGGGCAGCCGCCGGGCCGCGGCGCAGCGCCAGCAGATGCGCCAGGACCTGGCCACGGCCGCGATGGAGCTGTTCGCCTCGCAGGGCTACGAGGAGACCACGGTCGACCAGATCGCGGCCGCCGCCGGGGTGGCCCGCCGCACCTTCTTCCGGTACTTCCGGTCGAAGGAGGAGGCGATCTTCCCGGACCACGACGACACCCTCGTCCGGGTGGCCGACCTGCTGGCCAGCGCCGAGCCGGAGGAGCACCCGCTGGACGTGGTCTGCCGCGGCATCAAGGAGGTGCTGCGGATGTACGCCTCCACCCCGGGGGTGTCGGTCGCGCGGTACCAGCTGATCCGTCAGGTGCCGGCGCTGCGCGAGCGGGAGATCGCCGTCGTGGCCCGCTACGAGCGGCTGTTCACCCGCTACCTGCTGGGCCGGTTCGACACCGGCGAGTCCATCCCGTCCGGCTGGCAGCGCGGCGGCGAGGACGACTCGATGCTGGCCGAGGTGTCGGCGGCGGCGGTCGTCGCGGCGCACAACCACGTGCTGCGGCGCTGGCTGCGGGCCGGCGGCCGGGGGGACGTGGAGGCGCAGCTGGACCACTCCTTCGAGGTGATCCGGCGGACCTTCTGGGCCTCCAGTGCCCCGGGTGCCAGACGCCGGGGATCCTTGGTGGCACCCGGTGCCAGTGGGATGCCCGGTGAGCTCGTGGCGGAAAGCGCACTGAGTGCCAGCCCCGGAGGTGAGGTGCTCATCACAGTCGCCCGGACGGACGCCCCGCTGGACGTCGTGGTGGACAGCATCCGGGCCGCGCTGAGCGGCGCCCGGGAGTCATAGGACCAGCGTTTCCGCAGGTCAGAGCGGTATGGAAGGCCCGCGCCGATTCTCCGGCGCGGGCCTTCCGCATGCCCGGGCAGCGCGCGTAGAGCGGCGTTTCGGCCCGTTTCGGCCCGCCGGAATTCCTGACACCCGGTGTCTTTACGAGTGGCACAGGGTGCCACTACCTTGTTACCCACCAGTCGCGGCGCCGCGGCTCCCCACCTCGGCGCGCCTCGTCCGGCGTTCCCACACCCCGGGAGCAGAGCCAGCACGGCCCGGTCCACACCGGGCGCCCAGCCTGACCCACCCACCACCCACCTCAGCGAAGCCGGTGTCCGCTCCCGGCTCCCCCAGACGCCCTGTGACCCTCACACAGGTACGCCTTCGGAGGCAGCCATGCAGGAAATCCTCGACGCGATCCTCAGCACCGACAGCACGTCGGCGGACTTCGCGGCGATCAAGCTCCCCGAGTCCTACCGAGCGGTGACGCTCCACAAGGACGAGGAGCAGATGTTCGCGGGCCTCGACAGCCGCGACAAGGACCCCCGCAAGTCCCTTCACCTCGACGAGGTCGCCCTGCCCGAGCTGGGCCCCGGCGAGGCCCTGGTCGCCGTCATGGCCAGCTCGGTGAACTACAACACCGTGTGGAGCTCGATCTTCGAGCCGGTGTCCACCTTCGGCTTCCTGGAGCGCTACGGCCGGCTGTCGCCGCTCACCAAGCGCCACGACCTGCCGTACCACGTGCTCGGTTCCGACCTCGCGGGCGTGGTGCTGCGCACCGGCGCCGGCGTCAACTCCTGGAAGCCGGGCGACGAGGTCGTCGCCCACTGCCTCTCGGTCGAGCTGGAGTCCCCGGACGGCCACAACGACACGATGATGGACCCGGAGCAGCGCATCTGGGGCTTCGAGACCAACTTCGGCGGCCTGGCCCAGATCGCGCTGGTGAAGACCAACCAGCTGCTGCCCAAGCCGAAGCACCTCACCTGGGAGGAGGCCGCCTCCCCCGGCCTGGTCAACTCCACCGCCTACCGCCAGCTGGTCTCGCGCAACGGCGCCGGCATGAAGCAGGGCGACAACGTGCTGATCTGGGGCGCCAGCGGCGGCCTCGGCTCGTACGCCACCCAGTACGCGCTGGCCGGCGGCGCCACCCCGATCTGCGTGGTCTCCAGCGAGGCCAAGGCCGAGATCTGCCGCGCCATGGGCGCCGAGGCGATCATCGACCGCTCCGCCGAGGGCTACCGGTTCTGGAAGGACGAGAACAACCAGGACCCGCGCGAGTGGAAGCGCCTGGGCTCCAAGATCCGCGAGTTCACCGGCGGCGAGGACGTGGACATCGTCTTCGAGCACCCGGGCCGCGAGACCTTCGGCGCCTCGGTGTACGTCACCCGCAAGGGCGGCACCATCGTCACCTGCGCCTCCACCTCCGGCTACATGCACCAGTACGACAACCGGTACCTGTGGATGTCGCTCAAGCGGATCGTCGGCTCGCACTTCGCGAACTACCGCGAGGCCTTCGAGGCCAACCGCCTGATCGCCAAGGGCAAGATCCACCCGACCCTGTCCAAGGTCTACTCCCTGGAGGAGACCGGCCAGGCCGCCCTGGACGTGCACCACAACAAGCACCAGGGCAAGGTCGGCGTGCTCTGCCTGGCCCCCGAGGAGGGCCTCGGCGTCCGCGACGAGGAGCTGCGCGCCAAGCACCTCGGCTCCATCAACCGCTTCCGGAACGTGTGAGACGGATCCGATGACTGACCCCCAGAAGCGCGACCGCCCCTGGCTGATGCGCACCTACGCCGGCCACTCCACCGCGAGCGACTCCAACGCGCTCTACCGGCGGAACCTGGCGAAGGGCCAGACCGGCCTGTCCGTCGCCTTCGACCTGCCGACCCAGACCGGCTACGACTCCGACCACATCCTCGCCCGCGGCGAGGTGGGCCGGGTCGGCGTCCCGGTCGGCCACGTCGGCGACATGCGCACCCTGTTCGACGGCATCCCGCTCGAACAGACCAACACCTCCATGACGATCAACGCCACCGCGATGTGGCTGCTGGCGCTCTACCAGGTGGTCGCCGAGGAGCAGGGCGCGGACATCGCCAAGCTCACCGGCACCACCCAGAACGACATCGTCAAGGAGTACCTGTCGCGCGGGACGCACGTCTTCCCGCCCGGCCCGTCGGTGCGGCTGATCACGGACATGATCGCCTACACCGTCGGCAACATCCCCAAGTGGAACCCGATCAACATCTGCAGCTACCACCTGCAGGAGGCCGGCGCCACGCCCGTCCAGGAGATCGCGTACGCGATGTGCACCGCCATCTCGGTGCTCGACGCCGTCCGCGACTCCGGCCAGGTGCCGGCCGAGCGGATGGGCGACGTGGTCGCCCGGATCTCCTTCTTCGTGAACGCCGGCGTGCGCTTCGTCGAGGAGATGTGCAAGATGCGCGCCTTCGCCCGGCTCTGGGAGAAGGTCACCCTGGAGCGCTACGGCGTGACGGACCCGAAGCAGCGCCGCTTCCGCTACGGCGTCCAGGTCAACTCCCTCGGCCTGACCGAGGCCCAGCCGGAGAACAACGTCCAGCGGATCGTCCTGGAGATGCTGGCCGTCACCCTCTCCAAGGACGCCCGCGCCCGGGCCGTCCAGCTGCCCGCCTGGAACGAGGCGCTCGGCCTGCCCCGGCCCTGGGACCAGCAGTGGTCGCTGCGCATCCAGCAGGTGCTGGCGTACGAGTCGGACCTGCTGGAGTACGGCGACATCTTCAACGGCTCCGAGGTGATCGAGGCCAAGACCGCCGCGCTGCTGGCCGGCGCGGAGGCGGAGATCGCCAAGGTGCTGGAGATGGGCGGGGTCATCCCGGCCGTCGAGTCCGGCTACCTGAAGTCCAACCTGGTCGCCTCGCACGCCGCCCGCCGGGCCCGGATCGAGTCCGGTGAGGACAAGATCGTCGGGGTCAACTGCTTCGACACCACCGAGCCCAGCCCGCTCACCGCCGACCTCGACACCGCGATCATGGTGGTCGACCCGGCCTCCGAGCGGTCCGTGCTCGCCGCCCTGGAGGCCTGGCGCGGACAGCGCGACGAGGCCGCCGTCCAGGAGTCGCTGGCCGAGCTCAAGGCCGTCGCCGCCACCGAGGCCAACCTGATGCCGGCCACGCTCGCCTGCGCCCGGGCCGGCGTCACCACCGGCGAGTGGTCCTTCGCCCTGCGCGAGGTCTTCGGCGAGTACCGCGCCCCCACCGGCGTCGGCGGCGCACCCGTCGCCGTGGCCGCCGAGCCCGGCGGGGAGCTGGAGCAGGTCCGCGCCGCGGTCGCCGCGACCGCCGCGGAGCTGGGCGCCGGCAAGCTGCGCCTGCTGGTCGGCAAGCCCGGCCTGGACGGGCACTCCAACGGCGCCGAGCAGATCGCCGTCCGGGCCCGCGACGCCGGGTTCGAGGTGGTCTACCAGGGGATCCGGCTGACCCCGGAGCAGATCGTCTCGGCCGCCGTCGCGGAGGACGTCCACTGCGTGGGCCTGTCCATCCTCTCCGGCGCGCACTGCGAGCTGGTGCCCGACGTCCTCAAGCGCCTGGAGCGCGCCGGGGTGCAGGATGTCCCGGTGATCGTGGGTGGCATCATCCCGGCAGCGGACGGCGAGGCCCTCAAGGCCGCCGGCGTCGCCGCCGTGTTCACCCCGAAGGACTTCGGCATCACCACCATCATCGGCCGGATCGTGGACGAGATCCGGCTGGCCAACAAGCTCCAGCCCTGGACGCCCGCACCCGCGACCACCAGCTGACCACTGGGAAGGACAGAACCACCCCCATGACAACCGTGAACCGCCTGCGCCCGCGCCGCTCCTGCCTCGCCGTACCGGGCAGCAACCCGCGCTTCCTGGAGAAGGCCCAGGGCCTCCCGGCCGACCAGGTCTTCCTCGACCTGGAGGACGCCTGCGCCCCGCTGGTCAAGGAGAGCGCCCGCCACAACATCGTCGACGCCCTCAACAACGGCGACTGGGGCGGCAAGACCAAGGTCGTCCGGGTCAACGACTGGACCACCCACTGGACCTACCGCGACGTGATCACCGTGGTCGAGGGCGCCGGCCCCAACCTGGACTGCATCATGCTCCCCAAGGTCCAGGACGCCGAGCAGGTCAAGGCGCTCGACCTGCTGCTCACCCAGATCGAGAAGACCATGGGCTTCGAGGTCGGCAAGATCGGCATCGAGGCGCAGATCGAGAACGCCAAGGGCCTGATCAACGTCGACGCGATCGCCGAGGCCTCGCCCCGGCTGGAGACCATCATCTTCGGCCCCGCCGACTTCATGGCCTCGATCAACATGAAGTCCCTGGTGGTCGGTGAGCAGCCGCCCGGCTACGGCGCCGACGCCTACCACTACATCCTGATGCGCATCCTGATGGCCGCCCGCGCCAACGACCTGCAGGCCATCGACGGCCCCTACCTGCAGATCCGCAACGCCGACGGCTACCGCGAGGTCGCCGGCCGCTCGGCCGCCCTCGGCTTCGACGGCAAGTGGGTGCTGCACCCGGACCAGGTCGCCGCCGCGAACGAGATCTTCTCGCCCTCGCAGGAGGACTACGACCACGCCGAGCTGATCCTCGACGCCTACGACTACTGCACCTCCGAGGCGGGCGGCGCCAAGGGCTCCGCGATGCTCGGCGACGAGATGATCGACGAGGCCAGCCGCAAGATGGCCCTGGTCATCGCCGGCAAGGGCCGGGCCGCCGGCATGGAGCGCACCACCAAGTTCGAGATCCCGGAAAGCTGAGGGCCTGAGCCATGCAGTTCGGACGCACCTACGAGGAGTTCGAGGTCGGCGCGGTCTACAAGCACTGGCCCGGGAAGACGGTCACCGAGTACGACGACCACCTCTTCTGTCTCCTCACCATGAACCACCACCCGCTCCACATGGACACCAACTATGCGGAGAAGACGACGGACTTCGGCAAGAACGTCGTGGTGGGCAACTACATCTACTCGCTGCTGCTCGGCATGTCCGTCCCGGACGTCTCCGGCAAGGCGATCGCCAACCTGGAGATCGAGTCGCTGCGCCACGTCGCGCCGACCTTCCACGGCGACACCATCTACGGCGAGACCACCGTCCTCGACAAGTGGCCGTCCAAGTCCAAGGACGACCGCGGCATCGTCTACGTCGAGACCAAGGGCTACAAGCAGGACGGCACGGTCGTCTGCGTCTTCCGCCGCAAGGTGATGGTGCCGACCGAGACGTACATCAAGGAGCGCGGCGGCGAGCAGCCCGGCCGCCCGACCCCCCTCTCCTGAACCTCTCCCCTTCACAGGAGACCCCGGAGGGGCAGGCCGCCGTCATCGGCCGACCCCCACCCGGTAACGGGGGCCCTGCTGCCGCAGCCACGCCGGCAGGGCCCCCGCAATCCCCCCCCCCCCGCCTTCTTCAGACATTTTCGGAGCCGCACGATGGGACGCCTCGCACAGACCGACGGCCTCACCGAGATCCAGCGGGACATCCTCGCCACCGTGCGGGATTTCGTCGACAAGGAGATCATTCCGGTCGCGACCGAGCTGGAGCACAAGGACGAGTACCCCTCCGCCATCGTCGAGGGCATGAAGCAGCTGGGCCTCTTCGGCCTCACCATCCCCGAGGAGTACGGCGGCCTCGGCGAGTCGCTGCTCACCTACGCCCTGGTGGTCGAGGAGATCGCCCGCGGCTGGATGTCGGTCTCCGGCATCGTCAACACCCACTTCATCGTGGCGCACATGATCAACGCCCACGGCACCCAGGAGCAGAAGGACTACTTCCTGCCGAAGATGGCGGCCGGCGAAATCCGCGGCGCCTTCTCGATGTCCGAGCCCGGCCTCGGCTCCGACGTTTCGGCCATCTCCACCAAGGGCGTCAAGGACGGCGACTTCTACGTCCTCAACGGCCAGAAGATGTGGCTCACCAACGGCGGCACCTCCACCCTGGTCGCGGTCCTCTGCAAGACCGACGAGGGCGGCAACACCCCGTACAAGAACATGACCACCTTCCTGATCGAGAAGGAGGCCGGTTTCGGCCCGAACCCCGGGGTTCCCGGCCTGACCGTGCCCGGCAAGATCGAGAAGATGGGCTACAAGGGCGTCGACACCACCGAGCTGGTGCTGCAGGACGTCCGGATCCCGGCCGACCGGATCCTCGGCGGTGTCCCGGGCAAGGGCTTCTACCAGATGATGGACGGCGTCGAGGTCGGCCGCGTCAACGTCGCCGCCCGCGGCTGCGGCGTCGCCCGCCGCGCCTTCGAGCTGGGCATCTCCTACGCCCAGCAGCGCTCGACCTTCGGCAAGAAGATCGCCGAGCACCAGGCCATCCAGTTCAAGCTCGCCGAGATGGCCACCAAGGTCGAGGCCGCCCACCAGATGATGGTCATGGCCGCCCGCAAGAAGGACGGCGGGGAGCGCAACGACCTCGAGGCCGGCATGGCGAAGTACCTCGCCTCCGAGTACTGCAAGGAGGTCGTCGAGGACGCCTTCCGCATCCACGGCGGCTACGGCTTCTCCAAGGAGTACGAGATCGAGCGCCTCTACCGCGAGGCCCCGATGCTGCTCATCGGTGAAGGTACTGCGGAGATCCAGAAGATGATCGTCGGACGCCGGCTCCTGGAGGAGTACCGGATCGCCGAGTGATCCCCGGGCCGCCCGCCGAGCGATCGCCTCGCCGGGCGGCCCCCTCGAACCGCCGGTCGACGGGCGTGCGGGCCCGTCCCGGCGGAGCGCCGTGCCCCGTCACGGGCCCGGCCTGGTCCGCCAGGGTCCGGCACGGCCCTCCGGAAGCGGCCGTAGGGCGTACAGCTGCGACAACGCGCCCTGCGGCCGCTTCCGCACACCTTCTTCCGGCCACCCCGGCCGTTTCCTCCGGCGGGTTCCGCCGGTGCGGCCGTTGAGACAAGTCTCACCAGCCCTGTCCGGTCCCTTGGGAACCGGACCGGGTCGAGCTACGGTCGTAGAGGCGGGACGCGCGGACGCGCTCCCACCGGACACATGAACGAGCAGGCGGGTTGCCCACCCACCGTGTGCTCCCGATAGCATCCACCGGGACAGCAAGCCGTCCCTTCTATTACCGATCCCGCGGTGGCCCCCGTCCAGCGGCCATGATCCCCCGCGACAAAGGTCTTCGATGCCCATCAGCCCGTCCCCTCACACCTCCGTCACGGACCGCGATGCCCTCGCACCCACGACGGCCGGTCGGCGACCCCGCGTGACCATCGCGCGCGGAGCCACCCCCTGGTTCGTCCCCACCCTCGCCACGGCCGCCGTGACCACCGCCCTCACCCGGCGCAGCGGCAAGTGGGCCCTGGCGGCGGTACCGGCCTGTGCGCTCAGCGCGGGCATGCTGTGGTTCTTCCGCGACCCCGAGCGTGAGATCGGCACGGGCAGAGTGATCTCCCCCGCCGACGGCGTGGTGCAGAGCATCGACGCCTGGCCGGACGGCCGCACCCGGGTCGCGATCTTCATGAGCCCGCTCAACGTCCACGTCAACCGCGCGCCCCTGCCGGGCACGGTGACGTCGGTCGAGCACGTCGCGGGCGGCTTCGTCCCCGCGTTCAACAAGGACAGCGACCAGAACGAGCGGGTCGTCTGGCATTTCGACACCGAGCTCGGCGACATCGAGATGGTCCAGATCGCGGGGGCCGTGGCCCGCCGCATCGTGCCGTACGTGGCCGCCGGAACCAAGGTCGAGCAGGGCGACCGGATCGGTCTGATCCGGTTCGGGTCCCGGGTCGACACCTACCTGCCGGCCGGCGTCGAGGTCGGCGTCGAGGTCGGCCAGAAGACCACAGCCGGGGTGACGCGCCTTGACCGTGACTGATCCTGAGACAATCGTCGGCCTGGACGACGAGGAGACGGCCCTGCGCCGCCGCCGCTGGGCGCGCGACCGCGAGCTGCGCGCCCCGCGCTCTCCTCAGCACCTGTCCACCGCCGACTTCCTGACCCTGGGGAACGCCGTCTGCGGCTTCCTGGCGATCTACTCGATCACCACCGGGGTCCTCGTCCCGCACATCACCAACCCGGACGCCGCTCCGGACCGGCACAGCGCCGCCACCGCGGTCACGCTGCTGCTGATCGGCTCGATGTGCGACCTCTTCGACGGCCTGGTGGCGCGCAAGCTGCGCTCCTCCGCCCTCGGAGCGGAACTGGACAACCTCGCGGACCTGATCAGCTTCGGCATCGCGCCGGCCTACTTCGTCGCGGTCTGGGGCATGGTCTCCCAGGGCTCCAACAGCAAGCTCTCGGCGCTCATCGCGCTGACCGTGCTGCTCGCGGTCGTCCTGCGGCTGGCCCGCTTCTCGGCCGTCAAGATGCGGCCCGGGGTGTTCCAGGGCATGCCCTGCCCGATGGGCGCGATGACGGTGATCGCCATCGTGCTGCTCGACCCGCCGTTCCTGCCCGGTCTGCTCGCCATCTTCGGCGCCGCGTACCTGATGGTCAGCCGGATCGAGTACCCGAAGCCGCAGGGGCTGCTGGCCACCGCCACGCTCTGCTGGATCGTGGTCTCCATCGGCTGCCTGGCCGCCTGGGCCACCGGCCTGCCGGGCGGTGACAAGCTGATGCACGTCGGCGCGTTCGCCCAGATCACGCTGGCCGCGATGGCACCGCTGCTGGTCATCCGCCGCAAGGTGGGGCAGAAGGTCGGCGACGTCCGCGCCCGGCGGGCGGAGTCGCGGCTCGGCTGAGCCCGCTCGACATGCGGAAGGGCCCGGAACCGATCGGTTCCGGGCCCTTCCGCATTGTCGCGAGGGAGCGTCGAGGTGGCGCGTCGCGGTGGCGCGTCGCGACGGGCGCTCCGCCGGGGCTACGCGCCGCCGGTGTGGACGCTGAAGGCCGAGCGGCGGGCCGCCCGGGCCACGCCCGGGTCCGGGTGCACGCCCGAGACCGCCGTCAGCACCGAGGCCGCCCGCGGGTGGCCGGACTGCCGGGCCCGGGCGAACAGCCGCACCGGGTCGCCCGCCGAGGCTCCCTCGACGTGGCCCACCAGCAGCTCGGTCTCACCGTGGTCGAGCACCGCGGCCGCCGTGTCCACCCAGAGCCAGGCCGCGTCCTCCGCGCCCAGCACGTCCGCCGGCGAGACCCCCTCGTCCGCGCGCTCCGCCAGCCACAGCAGCGCGTACGGGCGCAGCACCGGCTGGTCCACCGACGCCCGCACCGCCTGCTCGGCCGGCCCGCCGGCCACCCGCAGCGCCTCGAAGGCCAGCCCGCGCACCAGCGCGTCGTCGCCCTGCGCCGCCTCCAGCAGCTCGGCCACCGCCCGGTCCGCCGGACGGGCCGCGACCCAGGCGCGGTACTCGGCCCGGGCCGGGCCCGGCGAGTAGTCGGCACAGGCGTTCAGCAGCTCGAAGGCGCTCTGCTCGATGTGCCCGGCGGCGGTCTGCGCGACGGTGCAGATCTCCTCCAGCTTCGCCCGCACCGCCCAGTGGCCGAGCGGCGAGAGCTCGGCGGCGTCGTTCCTGCGCGTCAGGGCGCCGACGGCCGCCAGGCCGTCCAGCATCCAGTCCAGGACGGCGGCGACGTCCGAGGGCGCGGGCGGGGTGTCGATCTGCGGCTCCCGGCAGGTGCCGCGGACCGCGGACACCGCGGAGGCGGCGTGCGGCACCGGCGACAGGCCGGGGCCCCCGGCCCCGCCGCCGACCCGGCGCTCGTCCAGGCCGCGGCGCAGCAGCTCCAGCAGCTCGCTCTCGGCCACCGGTCCGTCCACCAGGTGCAGGAAGGAGAGCAGCTGCGGGGCCTGGTCCACGGCCTGTCCGGCCAGCAGCGCGAACACGCCGCGCAGCGCGGCGGGCGGCACCGGGGCGAGCAGGGTCCAGGCGTCGAACAGCGCCGACCAGCCGCGCACCACGGCCTCGTCGTCGTGCTCCCAGGCGTGCAGCCGCCAACCGGGGCCGGCCCCGGTGTCCCGGGCCTCCACCAGACCGACCAGGAGCGCCTGCCCCCAGGCCTTGGCGGCGGCGCCGACGGTCATGGCCAGCGCCCGGCCCGCCGCACGGGCGTCCTCCGGGAGCAGCTCGCCGCGCTTGTCGACCTCCTCCAGCTCCCCGGCCCAGCGGGCGATCCGGACGGCGTCCACCAGCATCCGGCGGGCCAGCGGAGCCAGCTCGGCCGGTGCCGGGAAGCCCTCGGGCACGGGAACCCGGCCCCGTCCGGGAGCCGGCGCGGGCCCCCGCCGCCGGGGTACGCCGTTACGGGGTACACCCGCCACGCCCGGCCTGCCACCGGCGGGCCGGTTGGCCGTACCTGGGAGACGGGTCACCGTCGCACCGGTACCGATCGTCGGCGGGAGCGGGGCATCACGGTCGCGCGGGTTCCGAGACGTCACGTCGAGCAGTCTTCCCCTTGTACCGGCCTTCTGTCACATCCGGTTGCCCGTACGACCGGGCGACCGGCTGCGGCACCTCCGCAAGATCGGGCAACAGTGGCAAACCGCCTGGCCGGAAACGTGTGGCCTGCCCATGCCAGGTGAGCCGGGACGGTTGCGGGGCCCGTTCGCGTGGTGACGGAGTGTAGCCAACGGCGTCGACGGCAGGGGTCACAATGTGCCCTTGACCGGACCGCCAGCCCCACGGACGCCATCGGCACCCTCGAGGAACGGTGGGGCTGTCCAGCCGGAATCCGGACGGATGGCGGGGCGGACCGGCCGATCTCGCGGCGCGGGAAGTCGGCGGGTCCGACTTCCGGTGCGGCTGGGACGCCTGCGGCGGGACCCCACCGGGGCGGCGCGCCGACGGTCCCGGGGCCCGGGCTCGCTCAGAGCAGGGGGGTGAGCCAGCGACGCAGGAGTTCGGTGTAGTGGTCCGGCGCGCTGTTCCAGAGGGTGGCGTGGTCGCCACCGGGGAAGGGCTGGAGGTTGACCACGTCGGGGCGGGCGGCGGCGAGGCGTCGGGCGCTGCGGAACGGGGAGATCCGGTCGTCCGGGCTGTGCAGCAGGAGGGTCGGCACCCGCAGGTCGGCGCCCTCGGCGATGCGGGAGAAGTCGGCCAGGTCGACGCCGGTGCGGCCCTGGGCGGCCAGGACGCCGAGTTCGGCGACGGCCCCGCGGAAGCCGTGCCGTTCGGCGTCGCGGCGGGCGGAGCCCGGCAGGTCGAGGACCGGCGAGTCGAGGATCAGGCCGCTGACGGCGTGCGACCAGGCGGAGCGGGCCGCCGTCTGCAGGACCATGGTGGCGCCCACCGACCAGCCGTACAGGATCACCCGGCTCGCCCCGTTGTCGAGCGCCAGCCGTACCGCCGCCTCGACGTCGCGCCACTCGGTCTCGCCGAAGTGGCTGTACCCGTCCGGGGAGGCGGGGGCGCCCTCGTCGCCGCGGTAGGTGACGGCGAGGACGGGCAGGGCCAGCCGGTCGAGCACCGGCAGGACCGGGAGGGTCTGCCCGCGGTCGGCCTCCGGGCCGTGGACCAGGATCACCCAGGTGCCGCGCTTGCCCTCCAGGTGCCAGGCGGGGAGGTCGCCGAGTTCGCCGTCGACGACGGTGTCCGTGTAGGCGAGGCCGAGCGCCCGGGTGGGGTCGCCGAGGTGGACGCGCGGGGTGAAGCGGACCTCGGTGCCGGGCGCGAGGGTGCCCTGGTCGGCGCGGACCAGCCGGCGCGTGACGCCCTGCTCGTCGCTGTGCAGGACCTCCTCGACCACCGCGTGGCCGTCGTCGCCCCACTCGACCGCCCAGCGCCCGGGGCGCAGGCTCCCGGGGCCGCGGGTGAAGGTGACCCGGCCCGCGCCGAGGCTCTTGACCAGGACCGGCCCGGACTCCTGGACGGCGGTGGGCGGACGCACCATCCGCTCGGAGGCCCGGCGGCCGATCACCAGGACGACGGCCCCGGTCCCGACGGCGGCGGCCGCCACGGCGGCGGCGGTTCCCCAGCGCATATCGATCCCCGCTCTGTTGGTCACGGACCGGACGGTGTTCGTGCACCAGTCCACCGGCGCCCCGCCCGCCCGGCCACCGGGCTGGGCCGTCCGGGGCACTCGTGGCGGGGCGGGGCGGGGTCGGGTCGAGAGCGGGCCGGATCGAGGGCGGGGTCGGGCCGGGGGCGGGGGGCTTCGCGGGGCGGGGGGCTTCGCGGGGCGGGGGGCTTCGCGGGGCGGGGGGCTTCGCGGGGCGGGGGGCTTCGCGGGGCGGGGCGGTCAGGGGGTCTCGGCGGCCGTCTCGATGCCGAGGAGGTGCCAGAAGCGGGGGACGAGGTCGTCGGTGGTGGGGGCCTGGGTGGCGCGGGTGCTGCTGCCCCAGTGGGTGGGGACGTGGTGTTCCTGGTGGAGGGTGGCGAGGACGGCGGAGAGCGCCTCGGTGGGGGCGGGGACGATCCGGGCGAGGGCGCGGAGCTGGGGCTGCCAGCGGCCGCCGACGCACTGGCGGAGCAGGCTTTCCAGGGCCTCCTCGTGACCGGTGGCCACGACGAGCTCGGGCAGGCTCAGACCGAGGACCTGGACGAGGGCGGCGGTCTGGTCCTCGTCGCCCTCCCACTGCCCGGTCAGTTCGGCCCGCTGGTAGGCGGCGAGGGTGGTGCCGGTGCGTTCGGCGACGGTGCTCTGCGGGAGTTCGCGGGCGACCCGGTGGTCGCGCAGCAGCACGGGGCGGGTGTCCATCAGCTGGACGGCGGGGCACCAGAGGGCGCGGGCGAGGGCGATGAACTCCGTTTCACCGGGGCGCAGCTGGCCGTTCTCCCAGGCGAGGACGTGGCCGGGCAGCAGCCGGACGCCGTGCGCGGCCATGCCCTCCGCGACCTGTTCGGGGGTCAGGCCGAGGCCTGACCGGTGGGAGCGGGCGGCTGCGGGCGAGAACGGCACCGGGGGCGGGGCGGCGGGGGACTTTCTGCGGCGCATGCCCCCGAACGTAGGCGCGGAGCGGGGCGCGCCCCCACCGACCGAACGCACGAAGCGGCCGGTACCGGGGCGGCGCTCCGCTGGGCGATCCCACAGGCTGTCAGGCGGTCCCGGGCCGCGGCCCCCGTGTGACCAACCCCTCCGTGACCTCGGTTGACTCCCGGTTCGGGCGCGTGATGGGATCCTGAGGCCAATCGGAGGCATGGAGAGGAAGCCGGTGCGAGTCCGGCGCGGTCCCGCCACTGTCACCGGGGAGCACGCTCGGAACTATCGCCACGGCGGGCCGTCGGAAGCCGCTGGAAGGCCCCGGGGGTGCGTCCGACCCGGAAGCCAGGAGACTCTCGCCCCCGTTACGTCGACCCAGGGCGCGGACCCTGAGTGAGGACACGCACGCGATGCAGGCTGCCCCGCCCGGCCGGACCCCGAGCTGCCTTCCGCCGTGCGGCCGATGACCGCCCGTGCGCTGACCCCGCGCCCCTCGATCCTTCCCCCGGCCCGCGCCTCGGCCCGTCCGCCGGCCCGCGCCGCCGCGTTCGCGCTGGGCGCCGTCGCGGGCTACGCCGCCGACGCCCGCTTCGCCGACCCGCGCCGGGGCCACCCGGTGGCGGTCTTCGGCGGC
Source organism: Kitasatospora sp. NPDC093550 (assembly GCF_044764985.1). Classification (NCBI taxonomy): domain Bacteria; kingdom Bacillati; phylum Actinomycetota; class Actinomycetes; order Kitasatosporales; family Streptomycetaceae; genus Kitasatospora; species Kitasatospora sp. NPDC093550. The sequence continues at coordinate 236,512 of NZ_JBIWJF010000012.1, read as the reverse complement.
GCCGCGGCCCGGCTGGAGCGCCGGCTGTGGCGTGACCACCGGGCGGCCGGGGCCGGGTACACGGCGCTGTGCGTGGGCGCCGTCGCGGCGGGCGCGCTCGCCCTGGACCGTACGGTGGGCCGGCGCCCGCTGGGCCGGGCGGCGCTGGCCGCGGCCGCGACCTGGACGGTGCTCGGCGGCACCTCGCTGACCCGGGAGGCCCGCACCATCGGCCGCTCGCTGAAGGACGGCGACCTGGCCGCCGCCCGGGAGCGGCTGCCGCACCTGTGCGGACGGGACCCGAGCGCGCTGGACGAACAGCAGATCGCCCGCGCGGTGGTCGAGTCGGTCGCCGAGAACACCGCCGACGCCGTGGTGAACGCGCTGGTCTGGGGCACCCTGGCGGGCACGCCCGGTCTGCTGGCCTTCCGCGCCGTGAACACCCTGGACGCGATGGTGGGTCACCGCTCGCCGCGCCACGCCCGGTTCGGCTGGGCCTCGGCCCGGCTGGACGACGTGGCGGGCTGGCCGGGCGCCCGGCTGACCGCGCTGCTGACCGTCGCCGCCGCCCCGCACCCCCGTACGGCCTGGCGGGTCTGGCGGCGCGACGGCTCCGCGCACCCGAGCCCGAACGCGGGTCAGGCGGAGTCGGCGTTCGCCGGCGCGGTGGGCGTACGGCTGGGCGGCACGCTGCAGTACGGCACGAGGGTGGAGCACCGGCCGGTGCTGGGCGCGGAGCTGCGGCCGGTGACGGTCGACGACATCGAGCGGGCCTGCGCGCTCTCCCGGCGGGTGGGCGCGCTGGCACTGGGTACGACGGTCGCGGGGCATCTGGCGCTCAGGGCGTTCCGCACGAGGAGGGGTGGGGCATGAGCAACGCGCTGCTGGTCGCCGGGACGACCTCGGACGCGGGCAAGAGCGTGGTGACGGCGGGCATCTGCCGCTGGCTGGCCCGCCAGGGCGTGCGGGTCGCGCCGTTCAAGGCGCAGAACATGTCGCTGAACTCCTTCGTCACCGCCGACGGGGCCGAGATCGGCCGCGCCCAGGCGATGCAGGCGCAGGCCGCCCGGGTGGAGCCGGAGGCGGCGATGAACCCGGTGCTGCTGAAGCCCGGCGCGGACGGCCGCAGCCAGGTGGTGCTGCTGGGCAAGCCGGTCGCCGAGGTGGGCGCGCTGGACTACCGCGAGCGCAAGCCCGTCCTGCTGGAGCGCGCGCTGGAGTGCCTGGCCGATCTGCGCCGGCGCTACGAGGTGGTGGTCTGCGAGGGCGCCGGATCGCCCGCCGAGATCAACCTGCGGGACCGGGACATCGCCAACATGGGCCTGGCCACGGCCGCCGGGCTGCCGGTGGTGGTGGTCGGGGACATCGACCGGGGCGGCGTGTTCGCGGCGATGTACGGGACGCTGGCGCTGCTGTCGGCGGAGGACCAGCGGCACGTGGCGGGCTGGTTCGTCAACAAGTTCCGCGGCGACGCCCGGCTGCTCGCGCCCGGGCTGGAGATGCTGCACGGGCTGACCGGCCGTCCGGTGCTGGGCACCCTGCCGATGCTGCCCGGGCTGTGGCTGGACGCCGAGGACTCGCTGGACCTGTCCACGGTGGTGGACCGGGTGGACGGGCGCGGGCCGCTCGGCGCGGACGTGCTGCGGGTGGCCGTGGTGCGCTTCCCCCGGCTGTCCAACTTCACCGACCTGGACGCGCTGGCGCAGGAGCCGGGCGTCCTGGTGCGCTGGGCCACCAGGCCGGAGGAGCTCGCCGACGCGGACCTGGTGGTGCTGCCCGGCACCCGGGCCACCGTGGCGGACCTCGCCTGGCTGCGCGAGCGCGGCCTGGAGCCGGTGCTGAAGGCGCGGGCGGCGGCCGGGCGGCCGGTCCTCGGGGTGTGCGGCGGCTACCAGATGCTGGCGCGCGGGATCGTCGACGAGGTGGAGTCCAAGGCGGGCGCCGTCGACGGACTGGGGCTGCTGCCGACGCACGTGCGGTTCGGCGCCGAGAAGGTGCTCGCCCGGCCGGTCGGCGAGGCCTACGGGCAGCGGGTCGAGGGCTACGAGATCCACCACGGGGTGGTGGCCGTGGAGGGCGGGGAGACGTTCTTCTCCGACGGCCGGGGGCGGGGCCTGGACGGCTGCCGGGTGGGGGCGGTCTGGGGCACGACCTGGCACGGCGCGCTGGAGAACGACGGTTTCCGCCGCGAACTCCTGCGCGAGGTCGCCGAGTTGTCCGGACGGGCGTTCGTCCCGGCGCCGGACACCTCCTTCGCCGCGGCGCGCGAGGCCCGGCTGGACCGGCTGGGCGACCTGATCGAGGAGCACGCGGACACCGACGCGCTGTGGAAGCTGATCGAGGGCGGGGTACCGGCGGCCGGATCGCTGCCGTTCCTGGCGCCCGGGGCACCTGGGAGTGACGCATGACTGACGTCCGCTATCCGTTCACCGCGATCGTCGGCATGGCCGACCTGCGGCTCGGGCTGCTGCTGAACGCGGTCTCCCCGGCCGTGGGCGGCGTGCTGGTGCGCGGCGAGAAGGGCACCGCGAAGTCCACCATGGTGCGCGCGCTGGCCGGCCTGCTGCCGTCCATCGCCGCCGTGGACGGCTGCCGCTTCGCCTGCGACCCGGCCGCGCCCGACCCGCAGTGCCCGGACGGGCCGCACTCCGCCGCCGGGAGCCACGAACGGCCCTCCCAACTGGTCGAGTTGCCGGTCGGCGTGGCCGAGGACCGGATCGTCGGCTCGCTCGACCTGGAGCGCGCGCTGGCCGAGGGCGTCAAGGCCTACGAGCCCGGGCTGCTCGCCAAGGCGCACCGCGGCGTGCTCTACATCGACGAGGTCAACCTGCTCCAGGACCACGTGGTGGACCTGCTGCTGGACGCCGCCGCGATGGGCCGCTCCTACGTCGAGCGCGAGGGCGTCTCCGTCCGGCACGCGGCCCGGTTCCTGCTGGTCGGCACGATGAACCCGGAGGAGGGCGAGCTGCGGCCGCAGCTGCTCGACCGGTTCGGCCTGACCGTCGAGATCGCCGCGACCCGGGACCCGGCCGAGCGCGCCGAGGTGGTCCGTCGGCGGCTCGCGTACGACGCGGACCCGGCCGGCTTCGCCGCGCGGTTCGCCGAGGAGGAGCGGGCGCTCGCCGCGCACATCACCGCCGCGCGGGAACTGCTGCCGCAGGTGCGGCTGACCGACGTGGCGCTGCGTCAGATCACCGCCGTGTGTGCCGCGTTCGAGGTGGACGGCCTGCGCGCGGACATCGTGATGGCCCGCACCGCCGTCGCGCTCGCCGCCTGGGACGGGCGCGACGAGGTGCTGGAGGAGGACGTCCGCCGGGCCGCCCGGCTGGCGCTGCCGCACCGCCGCCGCCGCAACCCCTTCGACGCGCCCGGGCTGGACGAGGAGCAGCTGGAGCGGACGCTGGAGGAGCACGCGCAGGAGCCGGAGCCCGACCCGGAGCCCGAGGGCGACGGTCCCGACGGCGGCGACCCGGACGGGGACGGCCCGGACGGCGGCGACGGCGGTCCGGGCGGCGGCGGTGCGCCCGAGCCGTCCGACGGCGGCGGCGTCCCGGAGACGTCCGCCCCCGAACCCGGTGCCGGGGACACCGAGGCGCCCCCGGCGGGCGGGGACGACCGGCCGCAGCAGCCCGTACCCGCCCAGCACCCCTCCCCCGCGCGGGAGTCGGCGCCGGTCGCGGCCGGCGACCCGTACCGCACCAAGCTGTTCACCGTCCGCGGCACCGGCCACGGCGCCCAGGGCCGCCGCTCCCCCGCCGAGACCACCGGCGGGCACACCATCCGCTCCCGCCGCCCGCAGGGCGCGCTCGGCCGGCTGCACCTCACCGCGACCCTGCAGGCCGCCGCGCCGCACCAGGTGGCGCGCGGGCGGGGCGGCCGGGCGCTGGTGCTGCGGAAGGACGACTTCCGCGAACAGGTGCGCCAGGGGCGGGAGTCCAACCTGGTGCTGTTCGTGGTCGACGCCTCCGGCTCGATGGCCGCCCGGCAGCGGATGACCGCCGTCAAGGGCGCCGTGCTGTCCCTGCTGACGGACGCCTACCAGCGGCGCGACAAGATCGGCATGATCACCTTCCGCGGCGCCCACGCCGAACTGGCGCTGCCGCCCACCTCCTCGGTGGAGGTCGGCGCGGCCCGGCTGGAGTCGCTGCCCACCGGCGGACGGACCCCGCTGGCCGAAGGACTGCTGCGCGCCCACGAGGTGCTGCGGGTCGAGCGGCTGCGCGACCCGAGCCGGCGCCCGCTGCTGGTCGTGGTGACCGACGGCCGGGCCACCGGCGGACGGGACGCGCTCGCGCGCTCCCACCGCGCGGCCGCGCTGTTCGCGGCGCAGGGCACCGCGAGCGTGGTGCTGGACTGCGAGTCCGGCCCGGTCCGGCTGGGGCTGGCCCGCACGCTGGCCGGACAGCTCGGCGGCAGCGCCGTCAGCCTGGACGAACTGCGCGCCGAGGGCGTGGCATCGCTCGTCCGTGAGAACCGGTCCGCGCACCGCTCCGAGAACCGTCGTGCCACGTCCCCTGCTTCGATGCGAAAGGCGGCCTGACCCATGCCCAAGGGCGTCCCCGAGAGTGTTCCCGACGACGGCCTGACCACCCGCCAGCGCCGTACGCTGCCGATCACCGCCGTGCACACCGGCCCCGGCAAGGGCAAGTCCACGGCCGCGTTCGGCATGGCGCTGCGGGCCTGGAACCAGGGCTGGTCGGTCGGGGTGTTCCAGTTCGTGAAGTCCGCCAAGTGGAAGGTCGGCGAGGAGAACGCGCTGCGCGTGCTCGGCGCCTCCGGCGAGGGCGGCACCGTCGACTGGCACAAGATGGGCTCCGGCTGGTCCTGGATCCAGCGCTCCGCCGAGCAGGAGATGTCCAGCGAGGAGGCGGCCAAGGAGGGCTGGGAGCAGGTCAAGCGCGACCTCGCGGCCGAGACCTACCGCTTCTACGTGCTCGACGAGTTCACCTACCCGATGCACTGGGGGTGGATCGACGCGGACGAGGTGGTGGCCGTGCTCAAGGACCGTCCGGGCAGCCAGCACGTCGTGATCACCGGCCGGTACGCGCCCGAGGCGCTGACCGGCTTCGCCGACCTGGTCACCGAGATGACCAAGGTCAAGCACCCCATGGACGCCGGCCGCAAGGGCCAGCGCGGTATCGAGTGGTAGGCCGTTGAGCACCGTCCCCCGCCCCTCGGGCAGCGTTCCCCGCCCGTCGGTCACCGTCCCCCGCCTCGTCGTCGCGGCGCCCTCCTCGGGCGCCGGCAAGACCACCGTCGCCACCGGCCTGATCGCGGCGCTCGCCGCGCGCGGGCTGGCGGTCTCGCCGCACAAGGTCGGCCCGGACTACATCGACCCGGGCTACCACGCGCTCGCCGCCGGGCGTCCGGGCCGCAACCTGGACGCCTTCCTGTGCGGCCCGGAGCGGATCGCCCCGCTGTTCCTGCACGGCGCGGCGGGGGCGGACGTCGCGGTGGTCGAGGGCGTCATGGGCCTGTTCGACGGGGCCTCCGGGCGCGGGGAGCTGGCCTCCACGGCGCACGTCGCCAAACTGCTGCGGGCCCCGGTGGTGCTGGTGGTGGACGGCTCCTCGCAGTCCCGCTCGGTGGCCGCGCTGGTGCACGGCTTCGCCTCCTGGGACCCGGAGGTCCGCCTCGCCGGGGTGATCCTCAACCGGGTCGCCTCCGACCGGCACGAGCAGCTGCTGCGCGAGGCCCTGGAGGAGGGCTCCGGCGTGCCGGTGCTCGGCGCGTTGCGGCGCTCCGCGGCGGTCGCCACGCCCTCCCGCCACCTCGGGCTGATCCCGGCGGTGGAGCGCTCGGCGGAGGCGCTGAAGGCGGTCGCCGACATGGGCGACCTGGTCGCCTCCTCCGTCGACCTGGACGCCCTGCTGGAACTCGCCCGGACCGCCCCCGGCCTGGACGCCGAGCCGTGGGACCCGACGGCCGAGGTCACCCCGGTCACCGGGCGGCCCCGGATCGCGGTGGCGGGCGGCGCGGCGTTCTCCTTCTCCTACGCCGAGAACGCCGAACTGCTCGGCGCGGCCGGGGCGGAGGTGGTCCCCTTCGACCCGCTGCACGCCGGCGCGCTGCCCGCCGGGACCACCGGGCTCGTCATCGGCGGCGGCTTCCCCGAGCTGTACGTCCGGGAGTTGAGCGGCAACGCCGAACTGCGCTCGGCCATCGCCGCGTTCGCCGCCTCCGGCGGGCCGATCGCCGCCGAGTGCGCAGGACTGCTCTATCTGGGGCGCGAGTTGGACGGCCTGCCGATGTGCGGCGTGCTGGCCGCCGAGGCCCGGATGACCGAACGCCTCACCCTCGGCTACCGGGAGGCCGTCGCCCTGCACGACTCCCCGCTCGCGGCGGCCGGCACCCGACTGCGCGGCCACGAGTTCCACCGGACGGTCTGCGAGCCGGGTGCCGGCGAACACCCGGCCTGGGGCTGGCACCTGCCGACCGGGCCGCGCACGGAGGGCTTCGCCCACGGCAACGTGCACGCCTCCTACCTGCACCTGCACTGGGCCGGGGCACCGGCGCTCGCCTCCGCCTTCGCGGCGGCCGCGGCGGCGTACGGGAGCGGCCGGTAGGCGAGCCCGCGCACGGCGGGGCGCGGCGGGGCGCGGTCGGGCGGCGCACCCTAGGATGCGCCCATGCACGTGATCGTCCTCAACGGCGGCTCCAGCTCCGGGAAGTCGAGCATCGCCCGCGCCCTGCAGGAGCTGCTGCCCGAGCCGTGGCTGCACCTCGGCGCGGACACCCTGGTCGGCGCGCTGCCGCCCGCGCTGCTGGACGGCGGCGAGGGGATCGGCGGCCTGGCGGGCGGGGACGGCACGGTCGAGGTCGGGCCGGCCTTCGCCGAACTGGACGCCGCCTGGACGGCCGGGGTGGCGGCGATGGCCCGGGCCGGCGCCCGGATCGTGGTGGACGAGGTCTTCCTCGGCACCACCGCCTCGCAGGCCCGCTGGCGGGCCGCGCTGGCCGGCCTGGAGGTGCTCTGGGTCGGCGTGCGCTGCGAGCCGGCGGTGGCCGCCGCCCGGGAGGCCGCGCGCGGCGACCGGGTCGCCGGGATGGCCGCCGCGCAGGCGGAGGCGGTGCACCGGGGCGTCGAGTACGACCTGGTCGTGGACAGTTCGCGGACCTCCGCCGCCGAGTGCGCCCGGGCCGTCGCCGCCCGGGTCGCCGCGGTGCGGGCCGCCTACGCGCGGGCGGCGTCCGGCGGGTGAGCGCGCGGGCGGGCGGCCGACTGCCGACAGGGCCCGGACGGACGGGCGCGCGGACGGACAGGCGCGCGGACGGACAGGCGCGCGGACGGACGGGCCGGTGCGCGGACCGCGACGCGCGCCCGGCACGTCGAACGCGCGCCGCGCGGGCGGCCGGCTTGTCGGTGGCGGGGGTGACAATGCGCGGCATGAGGGATTCCGAGTTCGGCATCGCCGAGTACTGGGACGCGGCGGCCGAGGGCTTCGACGAGGAGGCCGACCACGGGTTGCGGGAGGCGTCCGTACGGGCGGCGTGGGTGCGGCGGGTGCGGGGGTGGGTGCCGGGCGCGGCGTCGGACGTGCTCGACGTCGGCTGCGGCACCGGATCGCTGTCGGCGTTGCTCGCCGCGGACGGGCACCGGGTGACCGGGGTGGACCTGGCGCCGCGGATGGTCGCGCGGGCGCGGGCGAAGCTGGCGGCGGCGGGGCTGCCGGGGCGGTTCCTGGTGGGGGACGCGGCGGCGCCTCCGGTGCCGGGCGAGCGCTTCGACGTGCTGCTGTCCCGTCACCTGGTCTGGACGCTGCCCGATCCGGAGCGGGCGCTGCGCACCTGGGCGGGGCTGCTGCGCCCGGGCGGGCGGCTCGTCCTGGTCGAGGGCCGGTGGCGCGAGGCCGGGCGGGCCGTGGTGCCGTACGCGGCCGGGGCGGAGCGGCTGCCGTGGGGCGGCGGCGTCGGGGCGGAGGAACTCGCCGAAGCGGTGCGGCCGCTGGTGTCCGAGCTGCGCGTCGAGCCGCTCGACGGGGAGGCCGGGCTGTGGGGCGGCCCGGTGGAGGACGAGCGGTACGCGCTGATCGCGTACCGCTGATCCACGCGTACGGCCGAGCGCCCGGCCCGGTGCGTCAGGTGTCGTTGCCGAAGGGGCCGTCGCCGAAGGGGCCGTCGCCGACGGGGCCGTTGCCGAAGGTGCCGCGCAGGGGGTCGGCGCGGTGGCAGGCGGCACAGCGCAGCCGGGTGTAGATCGCGACCGGGCCCATGAAGACGTCCTCGCGGCCGTCGGCCGGGGATGCGGAGGCGGCCGGCTCCCCGCAGTCCAGGCAGGTGCGGTGCGGGCGGGCGGCGACGGAGCAGGAGCGGCAGACCAGGTGGGTGGGGTGCTCGGCGTGGACGACGACGGGCTGGGGGCTGCCGTAGAGGAGGTGGTCGCACCAGGTGCAGGACTCGTCCTCCTGGGCGGCCAGCATCCGGGCCCTGGTCTCCCGCTGCCACGCGGCCGCGTTCTGCAGCGGCACCTTCACCGGCGTCCCCCACCCGGCGGCGGCGAGCCACTGGGCGCCCTCCGCGCCGGCGGCGCGCAGCTGGTCGTCGACGGCGATCTCCCGCGGCGTCCTGTCCTTCATCGGGCGTCTCCTCCGGTGCGGCTGCGCGCCGTCCGCGCGGTTCCGCCGGGGTTAACGCGGGCGGGAGGGCGCTGGACACGCCCGCCCGTCCGCGCGGCCGCCGGGCTCAGTCGAGGAGCGCCTCGGTGTCCCCGTGGGCGATGAGGAGTTTGCGCAGCAGCCCGTCGAGCTGGGCACGCTCGCCGCCGTCGAGTGCGGCGAGCAGTCGCTCCTCGTTGCGGACGTGGCCGGCCAGGGCGCCGTCGATCAGCTCCTTGCCCGCGGGGGTGAGGCGGATCAGGACGGCGCGGCGGTCGTCGGGGCAGGGGTTGCGCTCGACCAGGCCCTTGGCGGAGAGCTTGTCGACCCGGTTGGTGATGGCGCCGGAGGTGACCATGGCGGCCTTGAGCAGGGCGCGGGCGTTGAGCTCGTAGGGCTCGCCGGAGCGGCGCAGGGTAGCCAGGACGTCGAACTCGGAGGAGTCCAGGCCGCAGGTGGTGAAGTACTCGCGCAGGGCGGCGTCGACCCGGGCGTTGAGCCTCCGCAGCCGGCCGATCAGGCCCATGGCCTCGGGGTTCAGGTCGGGGCGGGTCCTCGCCCACTGTTCGACGATGTCGTCGACGGTGTCGCGCTGCTCCATGGTCTGCCGCCTTTCCGGGGGGTCGTCCGGCTCCGGGCCGGTCATCCGGCCGGCTCTCGTAAATATCTTAGCCTTCACATACTTGACGTTCACCTACTTAGACGCGTAGAACTTATCTCAACGTTCAGATAGTCAACGTTGAGGGGATCGCTCGTCATGGACCGCAAGCGCGCAGGAATCGCCGTCACCGCCGCCCTCGCCCCGGCGATGTGGGGCACCACCTACCTGGTCACCACCCAGCTGCTGCCCGAGGGCCGCCCGCTGCTGCTCGCCGCGCTGCGCGCCCTGCCCGCCGGCCTGCTGCTGCTCGCGATCGGCCGCAAGCTGCCCAAGGGCCGCTGGTGGGGGCGCGCCGCCGTCCTCGGGATGCTCAACATCGGGCTGTTCTTCCCGCTCATGTTCGTCGGCGCGTACCGCCTGCCCGGCGGGGTCGCGGCCACCATCGGCGCGATCCAGCCCCTGCTCGTCGCCGGGTTCTCCATCGGCGTGCTCGGCGTACGGCCCGGACGGCGCGCGGTGGTCGCCGGACTGGTCGGGGTCGCCGGGGTGGCCCTGCTGGTCCTCAAGGCCGGCGCGAAGCTGGACGGCGTCGGACTCGCCGCGATGGTCGCCGGCGTCGCGCTGATGGCGATGGGCACCGTCCTCACCCGGCGCTGGGGCCGCCCCGAGGGTGCCACCCTGGCCGATCTCACCGCGTGGCAGCTGCTCGCCGGCTCGGTCTTCCTGGTCCCGCTCGCCGCGATCGTCGAGGGCGCGCCGCCCGCGCTGAGCGCCGCCAACCTGACCGGCTTCGCCTACCTCGGCATCCTCAGCACCGCCCTCGGCTACGTCCTCTGGTTCCGCGGCATCGAGCACCTCGGCGCCGGCCCGGCCTCCTTCCTCGGCCTGGTCAACCCGGTCGTCGCCACCATCGGCGGCCTGCTCGTCCTCGGCCAGACCCTCACCCCCTGGCAGGTCCTCGGCCTCCTGCTGGCCCTCGGCGCCCTGGTCGCCGGCCAGGCCCCCGCCCGCCGCACCCCGGCCGGGGCCCCGGCCACCGCCCGGATCCCGGCCCCGGCGGCCACCCCGAACGCGGTCGCCGCCCCGGCCCCGACCCCGGTCCCGGTCCCGGCGGCCACCCGCTGACCGCGGCCCCGATCCCCTCGCCGCTGCCCCGCCGAGCACCGCTCGGCGGGGCAGCGGCGTCCGCGCGGCTCACGGCCGAACGGGTGAGCCTTGCCCGAGGTCAGCCGGTGGCGCGGATGTAGATGTCGGCGGCGCCGGGCAGGCCGCCCGGGATGGTCGCGACGTAGAAGCGGCGGGCGGAGGGAGCCGGGGTGGGCACAGGCGTCGCGGTCGGGGTCAGGGTGGGGGCGGGAGTGGGAACGGGCGGTTCCTCGACGACCGCCGGGGCGGGGACCACGCCGGGGCCGGGGCCGGGGCCGGGGCCGAGCGCGGGGGCGGCGTCCTCGTCCGCGTCCGCATCGGCGTCGGGGTCCGCTGCGGGGGCGGGGGCGCGGCCTTCCTCGGTGGGTGAGGCGCAGGCCCTGGGTGAGGCCGAGGCCGTGGGCGAGGCCGTCGCAGCGGCGGAGGGCAGCGGCGCCGGGGTGGTGGGCACCGAGCCGGTGGGCATGGCGGTGGTGGGCACGGCGGTGGTGGGCACGGCGGTGGTGGGCACGGCGGACGGCGCGCCGAACGGCCCCTCCCGGAGCTCCGGGGCCTCGGCGGGCTCGTCGCCGCCGAGGGCGGCCACGAGGTCCGCCGGGAGGGGGGCGGCGGGACCGGGGTCGGGGAGGTCGTAGGCGCTGAGGAAGTCGCCGACGCCCGGGGCCTTGCCGCCGCCGAGGCGGTAGTGCAGGTACGCGACGGGGGCGCCGTCGGAGGTGTGGGTGTAGACGGCGCCGACCGGGACGTAGTAGCGGCCGACGCCGGGGTGCTGGGAGGGGTGCAGGCCGGCCAGGCGTTCGGCGCGGTCGCGGTCGGTCTCGTGGCCGGGCCCGCCGATGGTGAGCGCGTTGACGCCGCGCACCACCAGGGCGGCGGCCACGGACACGAAGAGCACCAGACCGACGGCGACGGTGCGCCGCAGCACCGGGCGGCCGTGCAGGGCGGGCCAGGAGTCGGTCACCACGCGCTCGGGTGGGATGCCGTCCACGGTTGCTCGCTCCCCCTCGATCAGGACGTTCGATCCGGACATTCGATCAGGACGTCACAGTGTGCTCGACGTGGGACCGTAGCCGAGAGTTCCTCAGCCCGGGTAGGCGGGGGCCACGGCGGCCCTGGTGACCGCCTGCGGGCTGCCGGAGCCGTCCGCCGGGACGGTCCACAGGTCGGCGCCGTAGTCACCGGGCAGGGCGTAGACCAGGGTGCCGTCGCCGGACCAGAGGGCCTGGTCGTCGATGTTGCGCTGTTCGGCCGTGGCGGTCTCGGTCATGGTGGCCAGGTCGAGGACGTACAGCCGCCAGGGGGCGTCCTCGGGGAGGCCGGGGACGCGCTTCTTGTAGGCGACCCGGGTGCCGTCCGGCGAGAGCGAGGGGCATTCGACGTTGTCGTGCAGCCCGGTGAGGGTGCGGGCGGCGAGGTCGCCGCGGACGAGGTGGGTCTGCCCGGCACTGGCGACGGTGGCGTAGAAGGTGTTGTCGTCGGCGAAGGTGACGCCCCAGACGTTGGTGTCGTGCGCCTGGTACGGGTGGCCGTCCAGGATGATCGCGAAGTCCTCCAGGTTCTCCCGCAGGTTCCAGTCCCGGACGTCCACGATCGAGGTGCGGGTGGAGAAGTCGCTGCCCGCGTACGAGTCGCCGCTGACGAAGACGGTCCAGGCGGCGAGGTGCCCGGACGGCGAGACCCGGGAGCGGGTGGGGATGCCGGCGGCCGGGAAGGAGCGCCGTTCGCGCAGGTGGTCGTCGAGGACGACGGCCCGGTAGGTGTCCTCCAGTGCCCCGTGCTGGGCCTGCAGGCAGATCCCGGTGCCGGCGGCGGCGTGGAAGCGCAGGCACTGGACGCCGGAGGCGGTGCGCGGCCCGTCGGGGCGGTCGGCCGGGACGGCGGTGATCTCGTCCCGGTGCGGCCCCCAGGCCATGTTGCGGAACAGCAGCTGCCGTCCGCCCCCCGGGGCTCCGAGCGACACCGGGCCGGAGACGACGGACGGTCCGCCGGGCTGGACCCGGTCCCGGCGGGCGGTGCGGTCGGCCGCGTACAGGACGGCTCCGGTGCCGACCGCGCCGAGCAGGACGACGGCGACCAGCAGCACGATCACTCTGGTCCGGTTCTGCAGGTTCACGAACGCTCCTCAGCGGCGGTGGTACCGGGTCCGGCGGTCGGCCCCTCGGGTCCTGCGGCCGGCCCGGACGGGCGCAGCACCGCCGCCGCGCCGACCACGCACAGCGCCAGCGCCCCCGTCGACCAGCCCAGCGCCGACGGGCCGCCGATCGCGCCCCACAGCGCGCCGAACAGCAGCGAGCAGGTGAACCGGGCCAGCGCCTGCCCGGTTCCGACCAGGGCGAGTCCGGCGCCGCGCTGCTCGGCGGGGACGGCGTCCGCCGCCGCGGCGGCGAGCACGCCGTCGGTGGCCGCGTAGAACGCGCCGTGCAGCACCAGTACGCAGATCGCCGCCGGCAGCCCGCGCAGCGGCGACAGCAGCACCCCGTACGCGAGCAGCAGCACCCCGTGCCCGGCGAGGAAGAGCCGGTGGCGGCCGATCCGGTCGGCGAGCGCGCCGAGCGGGACGGCGAGCAGCAGGAAGGCGGCCGCGGTGCCCAGCGGCAGCAGCGGGAAGAGGCTGACGGACAGGCCGAGCCGGCGCTGGACGAGCAGGTAGAGGAAGGAGTCGCTGACGGTGGTGAGCCCGAGCAGGACGGCGCAGAGCGTCAGTCGGCGCAGACCGGGCAGGCGCAGCAGGGTGAGACCGTCCCGCAGTGTGGGGGCGGAGGTTGACGGGTCGTCACCCTCCTGCCGGCTGGGCACGAACAGCAGCAGGATCAGCACGCCCAGCGCGGCGACGCACGCGCTGACCGTGAACACCGCGTCGTAGCCGTGCCGTTCGCCGCCGTCGGCGAGCAGCGGGCCGCCGGCCAGGCGCAGCACCAGGAAGGCGGTGAGCGGGCCGAGCAGGGCGCCGGCCGTGTCCATCGCCCGGTGCACGCCGAACGCCCGTCCGCGGTGGGCGGGTTCGGTGGCGAGCGAGATCATCGCGTCGCGGGGCGCGGTGCGCAGGCCCTTGCCGGTGCGGTCGACGGCGATCACCGCACCGATCAGCGGCACGGTGTGGACGAGCAGCAGCAGGGGCCGGCAGAGCGCGGACAGTCCGTACCCGACGGTGGCGACGGCCTTGTGCCGGGTGGCGCCGTCGCGGCCGCGCCGGTCGGCGAGGTGGCCTCCGGCCAGGCGGACGAGGGCGCTGAAGCCGTTCTGGACGCCGTCCAGCAGGCCGAAGCCGAGCGGGGACAGGCCGAGCCCGGTGAGCAGGTAGAGGGGCAGGACGGCGGTGACCATCTCGGAGGAGATGTCGGTGACCATGCTGACGGCGCCGAGGGCGAGCACCGTCCCGGGGACGGCGCCCCGTCGCACCGGGCCGGTGGCCGGTGCGACGGGCGCCGTGGAGCTGCGGGAGTCCGCGACGTACACGGGCGTCAGTTCCAGATGCCGGTGATGTCGGTGGCGTTCGCCGAGTTGCCCGCGTGGGCCTGGACCCCGGCCAGGTCCTCCAGGGTGTGCAGCACGTCGTAGTGGTTGTACCGGGTGGCGGTGCTGCTGCCCGGGGCGACGTGGGCGCCGTAGACCAGGGTCGGGATGCGGTTGCCGGACAGTCTGTTGTCCTCGTCGAAGGTGACGACGAGCAGGCTGTTGTGGCTCTTCGCCCACTGCGCGTACCCGTCGAGGTGGTCCCGCAGCCAGGAGTCGCCGGTGCCGACGGAGCAGTCGTGCATGTCGTCGCAGAGGTCCGGGACGACGAAGGAGACCTTGGGCAGGGTGCTGTAGTCGCTCGGGAACGCGTCCATGCCGTAGGCGGTGTCGGTGGGCACGTTGCCGAAGCCGAACCACGGGTTGTGCTTCTGCGCGTAGTCGTCGACGCGGCAGTCGGTGGCACCCGGGCCGGGCAGGCCCTCGTTGTAGCTGGCCCAGGTCTGGCCGGAGGCGAGCAGTTCGGAGGCCAGGTTGGGCTCCTGCAGCGCGCCGACGTCCACGCAGTTGTCGTCGACGATGCCCTGCGAGCTGCCGGAGAACAGCATGTAGTAGTTGGGCTGGCTCGGGTGGGTGAGCCCGTAGGACTGGGTCAGCCGGGCACCGCCGGCCGCCAGGGTGCCGTTGACGTACGGGGCCTTGGAGCTGCCGACGACCTGCGAGTAGGCGTGGTTCTCCAGGACGACGACGACCACGTGGTCCGGCGAGGGCAGGCCCGCGGCGGTGTCGGCGGACGCGCTGCCGCCCGCGGCCCACAGGCCGAGCGAACCGGCCACCATGCCGAGGCCGGCGGCGAGGGCGGTCAGCGGGCGGCGCCCGCGGCGACGGGCGGGGGCGGGGGCGGGGGTGGCGGGGTCGGGGGTGGCGGGGTCGCCGGGGGTGCGCGATCGGGTGGTGGCCATGGGGTCCTCCGGAGGTCGGGGCTGCCGGGGCGGGAGCGCCGAAAACAGTAGGATCGCCGCGGTGTCGTGTACCGCACAAGACAAGTGAAGAACAGACGAACAGCTGCCGCGCGCCGACCGTCCGGTTCGTGGACGGACGCCACCGCGGTCCGCGCACTCCCCGCGGCGGACGTCACACGCGGCGCGATTGACCCCCTCCGGCCGCCCGTGGTGGGATCGCGGGGGCCCGCTCCCGGAGGGCGGGCCGGGGACGGCAAGGAGTGCGGTACGTGATCGGACTGGTCGCCGTCGACGGGCCGGGCCGTCCGCTCGCCGACGAGTTGCACGCCCGCTGGCCGGAGGGCAGCCACGTCCACCGAGCCTCGCGCGGCACCTGCTCCCAGCCGCCCGACGTCCTGCACGTCGCCCTCCGCCGCTACCGGCACGTGGTGGCGATCGCCCCGCTGCCGGCCGTCGTCTCCCTGCTGACCGGCGGCCTCGTCGACCTGCCGCGCGACACCGCCCTGGTCTGCGTGGACCCGGGGCGGCGCTGGGTGGTCCCGATGGCCGGGGGCGACGCCGCCGAGGAGCTGTCCGTCGAGGTGGCGGCCGCCCTCGGCGTCACGCCCGTCCCCACCGGCCACCGGCCGGACCGGGCACCGGGCAAGGCAGCGGGCCACGTCCCGACCGTGCCGACCGGCCCGCCCGGGGAGGCGCCGGTCCTGCGGATCACCGACCGGGAGGCCCCGGGCGAGGGCGACCTGCTGGTCCTCCCGCGCACCCTCGTCGTCGGGATCGGCGCCGGCAGCGCTGCCGGGGAGACCGAGGCGATGCGGCTGCTGACGGCCGCGCTCGACCAGGCCGGCCTGCCCCGCGCCGCGGTGGCCCGGCTGGCCACGGTGACCGGCAAGGCGGACCACCCGGCGGTGCGCTGGGCCGCGTTCTGCCTCGGCGGGGTGCCGGTGGACGAGCACCCCGCGGAGTCCCTGGCGGGCGTCCCGGTGCCGAACCCGTCCACACGGGTCGGGACGGCCGTCGGCACGGCGAGCGTCGCCGAGGCGGCGGCGCTGGCGAGCGCGCCGGGCGGTCGGCTCGTCGTCGCCAAGCGGACGTCGGCGAGGGCGACGGTGGCGATCGCGCGGGCGGCGCTGCCGGGGCGGCTCACGCTGGTCGACCTCGGCTCCGCCGGGCCCGGCCGGCTCGTGCGGCGCGCGCCGGCCGAACCGCCGACCGGACCGACCGGACCGACGGAACCGGCCGAACCGGCCGCGCTACGAGCCGTCCTGCGCGCGGCCTCGGCCGTCGTGGGCACGCCCGAGGCGGTCGAGGCCGCCGAGGCCCTGGCCGGACCGCTCCGGCCCACCACCCGCCGGATCGCGGTGGACGTCCCGACCGTCCCGGCGCCGGACCGCCCCGACGCCGCGACGCCCGCCCCCGGCACCGCGACGGACGGCACCGGAGCACCGCTCGACCCCGCCGGAGCCGCCGCACACCTGGCCGCCCACGGGCACGACGTCGCACTGGTCACCGTCGGCGACAACGACCGCGACACCAATGCCGGCGACAGCGCCGGCGCCGGGCCCGCCGTACCGCCCGGCCCGTCCCGGCTCCACCGCACCACGCCTCCCACCGCCCCCACCCACCACCGAGGAGACCCCGCGTGACCGCCCCCGAACCCGACCTGCGCCACCACGGCGACGCCGAGGTCCGCGCCGACGGGCTCGGCCTGGTCGACCTCGCCGTCAACGTCCGCACCGGCACGCCCCCGACCTGGCTGCGCGAGCGCCTCGCCGCCACCCTCGGCGACCTCGCCGCCTACCCCGACCAGCGCACCGCCCGCGCCGCGGTCGCCGCCCGGCACGCCCGCCCGGTCGAGGAGGTGCTGCTCACCTCGGGTGCCGCGGAGGCTTTCGTCCTGCTGGCGCGCGTGGTGACGGCTCGTCACATCACGGTGGTGCACCCTCAGTTCACCGAGCCGGAGGCGGCGCTCCGGGACGCCGGGCACCGGGTGCACCGGGTGCTGCTCTCCCCCGGGGACGGGTTCCGACTGGGCACCGTCCCCGAGGAGGCGGACCTGGTCGTCCTCGGCAACCCGACCAATCCGACCTCCGTCCTGCACCCCGCCGAGGCCGTGGCCGCACTGGCCCGCCCGGGGCGCACCCTGGTGGTGGACGAGGCGTTCATGGACACCGTGCCGGGCGAGCGGGAGTCGCTCGCCTCCGTACGGGACCTGCCCGGCCGGGTGGTCGTCCTGCGCAGCCTCACCAAGACCTGGGGGCTGGCCGGCCTGCGGATCGGCTACGTCCTGGGCCCCGCGCCGCTGATCTCCGAGCTCGGCGCCGCCCAGCCGCTCTGGCCGGTCTCCACTCCGGCGCTGGCCGCCGCCGAGGCCTGCAGCGGCCCCGCGGCGCTCGCCGAGGCGGACCGCGCGGCCGCCGAACTCGCGCTCTGGCGCGAACACTTGGTGAAGGGCCTGGCCGCCTTCCCGACGGTACGGCTGTACGGCGAGCCGGCCGCCTCCTTCGTGCTGGTCCGGCTGCCGGGCGCGGCGGCCGTCCGCGAGCGGCTGCGCGAGCGCGGCTTCGCCGTCCGGCGCGGGGACACCTTCCCGGGGCTGGGCGAGGAGTGGCTGCGGATCGCCGTCCGGGACGAGGAGACCACCGACCGCTTCCTCAACGCCCTGGAGGCGGTGCTCGGTTCAGTCTGAGATCGTCACCGCGTCACCCGTCCGGATCCGCCCCGGCACCACCACCCGCGCGTACACCCCCGCGCAGGGCAGCGCCGGCAGGCCGGCCAGCGGGACCACCCGGTTCCGCTCGGCCGGGATGCGCAGGGCCTCCGTGCGCCGGGGCAGCGGGCCGTGCCGCAGGGTGGGGACGGCGCAGCGCGGGGTGGGCACCAGGACGTGCAGGCGCAGCGTCGGCCCGATGGCCAACTCCCGCCCCGCCCAGGCGTTCTCGATGAATCCCTCGCCCTCGGTGCGGATCACCAGGTTCGGCCGGTAGCGCTCGGCCTCCGAGCCGGTGGCGTCCAGGGTCGCGGTGGTGATCAGGTGCAGCGGCGCGTAGTCGAAGAATCCCCCGTGCGGCGCTTCGCGACCCAACTCACTGGTCGTGAGGCCGACTTCGGCCGCTATGCCGTGGGCCAGCACTTCCTCCGGCACGGCCCGCTCGATCGTCGCGCCGGGCGGGCGCTCGGCTATCAGCGCGACCTCGCGGCCGAGCGCCTCGGACAGCTCCGCCTCGTCCACGTCGCGCCCGTCCGGTCCGGTGACCGCCACCCCGCCGTCCGCCGTGACGGCCGCCGCGTAGCCGAGCAGGCCGGACCAGAGCCGGGGGTTCTTGGCACTGGCCACCCGGCCGCCGGCCAGGTCGAGCAGGGCCCGCTCCCGGTCCCCGGCCAGGCCGCGCCCGGTCACCTCGGCCCCGTCCAGCTCCTCCCCCAGCAGGGACTTCACCGGATAGCGCCGCAGCCGCTCGACGGTGCCGACGGGGGCGCCGGGGACGCCGGGAGCGCCGGCGGCGGTGCCGTCGGGGGAGGCGGTCACCGCTCCTCCTCCGCCCACTCCCGGAGGGCGTCGAAGTGCAGGTCCCGCAGCCCGTACCGGGGGTCGACCCAGAGCGCCACGGCGGGCCCCGGATGGTTCGCCTCGATCCACGCGGCGTCCTGCGGGCCGAGCTCGTCGTCCACCCAGACGAACGGCCGCCCGTCCGCCCAGGCGACCACGTCCCGGGTCTTCCAGTGCAGCCCGTCCGGATCCGTCCCGAACACCTCCGTCCAGCGGATGTAGGGGAGTTCGGGCAGTCCGATGTTCGGTGCGATGAAGGTGTTCGCCTCCTCCATCCAGGTGGTCGCCCACACCAACTCGTATGGCAGCGAGAGCAGTTCCGGACCGTGCGCGGGGTTCAGCCACACCCGCAGCGGCTTCACCCGGTGGCGCGGCGTGGGCGCGTGGCGGGCCACCCACCCCTCGGGGAGCATCCGGTGGGTCCGGTAGCCCTCCGGACGGCGGGTGCCGGGCGCGGCGAAGGGGTTGAGCGGTCCGTCCACGTCGAGCAGGAGCAGGGGCTTTCCGGTCATGCGGCGGCCGCCCATTCCCGCAGGGTCGCGAAGTCGTCGGCCAGCAGGCCTGTGCGGGGGTTGACGTGCAGGGTGAGCGCCGGCCCGGGGTGGTTCGCCCCGATCCACTCGGCGTCCTGCGGGCCGAGCTCGTCGTCCACCCAGACGAACGGCCGCCCGTCCGCCCAGGCGACCACGTCCCGGGTCTTCCAGTGCAGCCCGTCCGGATCCTCCCCGAACATCTCCGTCCACCGGATGTACGGGAGTTCGGGGAGTCCGATGTTCGGGCCGATGTGGGTGTTCGCCTCGCCCATCCACCCGGTGGCCCAGACGAGTTCGTACGGGAGGGCCAGCAACTCCGGCCCGTGCGCCGGGTTCAGCCGCACCCGCAGCGGCTTGACCCGGCCGACCGGGCGCTTGGCGTGCCTGGCCCGGGTGGCCGACCTGGCCTGCGCCGCCGCCAGCCGCTCCTGCTTCGCGACCCACCAGGTGGGCGACAGGCGGTAGGTGCCGTAGCCGTCCGGGCGCCGCTTCGGCGCGGCATAGGGGTTGAGCGGTCCGTCCACGTCGAGGAGGAGCAGGGGCTGCTGGGTCATGCCCTGAATTCTCGGGCCGGCGGGGGACGTTGACCAGCGAATTGCGGACCGCGCCACCGGCCGGGGCTCCGACGCCGCAACGCCCGTGGGCCCCTCCCCGGCGGGGGGAGGGGCCCACGGGCGTTGCACGCACCGGGAGGGAGGTGGATCAGACCTGGCCGGCCTTCTCCAGGGCCTCGCAGCAGGTGTTGATCAGCAGGCGGGTGACGACGTAGGGGTCGACGTTCGCGTTCGGGCGGCGGTCCTCGATGTAGCCCTTCTGCTCCACCTCGACCTGCCACGGGATGCGCACGGACGCGCCGCGGTTGGAGACGCCGTAGCTGTAGACGTTCCACGGGGCGGTCTCGTGCTTGCCGGTCAGGCGGGACTGGATGTCGTCACCGTACTGGTTGACGTGCTCCAGGACCTTCTCCTGGGAGGCGCCGAGCGACTCGCAGGCGGTGATGATGGCGTCGTAGCCCTCACGCATCGCCTTGGTGGAGAAGTTGGTGTGGGCACCCGCGCCGTTCCAGTCGCCCCGGGCCGGCTTGGCGTCCAGGGTGGCGTCGATGCCGAACTCCTCGGCGGTGCGGTAGAGCAGGTAGCGGGCGATCCACAGGTCGTCCGAGACGGTCAGCGCGTCGACCGGGCCGATCTGGAACTCCCACTGGCCGGGCATGACCTCGGCGTTGATGCCGCAGATGGCCAGGCCGGCGTCGAGGCAGCGGTCCAGGTGCAGCTCGACGATCTCGCGGCCGAAGACCTCCTCGGCGCCGACGCCGCAGTAGTAGCCGCCCTGCGGGGCCGGGTAGCCGCCCTCCGGGAAGCCGAGCGGGCGGGAGCCCTTGAAGAAGGTGTACTCCTGCTCGATGCCGAAGATCGACTCCTGCGCGGCGTACTTCTCGTCGACCTCACGCAGCAGGGCGCGGGTGTTGGACTCGTGCGGGGTGCCGTCCGTCTCCAGGACCTCGCAGAGGACCAGGATGTGGTCGCCGCCGCGGATCGGGTCCTTGACGACCTTCACCGGCTCCAGCACGCGGTCCGAGGCGTGGCCCTCGGCCTGGTTGGTCGAGGAACCGTCGAAGCCCCAGGTCGGGATCTTGTCGGCGTTCGGCAGGACGCGAGTCTTGGAACGGAGCTTCGCGGTCGGCTTGGTGCCGTCGATCCAGATGTACTCGGCCTTGATTGCCACGGCGTGTCCCTCGCATTGCTGGGTGGTGGGTGCCCGCGTAGCGTCGCAAGCCGCCGTTTCCCGGTTGTTCCTCTCATGTAACGCGCATGTGAACCAACCGTCCGCGTCGGCACGGTCACGGTGCGGGAGTGCCGGGAGTGGCACTCCCGCAGCGTCGCGTGCCACGGCCGGGCCGCGGGATCGGTGCCGACGGCCGACGCCGCCGACGGTCGGCACCGACGGCCGGCGTCGGCGGTCAGTGCCGACGGGCGTGCGCGGCCCGGCGGCGCCGGGTGGCCCACAGCGCGACGGCCCCGCCCGCGACCAGGGCGGCGGCGCCGGCGGCCAGCGGGCCGGTGGCACCGCTGCCGCCGGTGGTGGCCAGCCGCTCCGGCTGCGCGCTCCGCTCCGTCCCCGCCCGCGGCGCGGCGGCGCGCGAGGTGGTGGTGTCTGCCACCGGCTGGGCGGCGGGCGGCGCGGTGGTGGGCGCCGTGGCCGGGACGGACGGGGTGGCCGACGGCCCGGCGGGCTTCTCGCAGCCCACCGAGGCGACGGTGACCTTGCCGCTGACCTTGGCGACGTTCAGGTTCAGCGGGTTCACCTCCACCTGCACCTCCAGGGCCGAGGCGGCGGCGGTGGTCGTGGTCGTGGTCTTCTTGGAGAACTCCACCGACACGCTGCCGATCAGCGGCACGTCGACCTTGGTCGGCCCGTACAGGCCGACGGTGACCGGCTTGCCGAGCACGGTCAGCTTGGCGGGCGCCACCACGTTGGCGGTCGGCGGGCCGTCCACCGGGCAGGTCACCTCGGCGCTCATCGCCTCCAGGCCGAGCAGCGCGGTCGCGGGCAGGCCGGGGGCGTGCACATCGGCGTTGACCAGCTTGACGGAGGCGGCGGCGCCCTGGGCGTCGACGCGGGTCACGGACTTGCCGACGTCCGCCTTGACCAGCTCGACCGGGCCCTGCTGGTCGACGCCGTCCACCTTGGCGGTGAGCACCGAACCGTCCCGCTGCGCGGGCGACTCCACCTTGTTCAGCGCGATGTTCACCGGGACGTCCACCGCGTTGTTCAGCAGCTTGACGTCCAGGGCGAGTTCGGCGGTGACCGCCCGCGCCTTGCCCGGCGCGGAGGCCGGCGCCGACGCGGCCGAGGGCGCGGGCGCGGCCGGAGCCGCCTGGACGGGCCCGGCGGTGAGCGCGGTGCTCACCACCACGACGGCGGCTGCGGAAACGATTCGGCGAGAAGACATGGCGGTACCCCCACACGAGCCCGGACGGACCCATCCAGATGAAACGATGAGCCGCCAGTCTTCTCGAACAATCCGTCACATGAGTAACACGGAACGTCATTTCACTCGTTGGAGTGAGATTGACGTTCCGCACTGACTCGACTCTGCTACAGCGGCAACTCCGTTACGGCAGGCGCCAGTCCACCGGCTGCGCCCCCTGCCGCACCAGCAGCTCGTTGGCCCGGCTGAACGGCCGCGAGCCGAAGAAACCGCCGTTCGCCGAGTACGGGCTCGGGTGCGCCGACTCGATCGCCGGGATGTCCCCGAGCAACGGCCGCAAGTTACGGGCGTCGCGCCCCCAGAGGATCGCCACCAGCGGCCCGCCGCGCGCCGCCAGCGCCCGGATCGCCTGCTCGGTGACCTCCTCCCAGCCCTTCCCCCGGTGGGCGGCCGGCTTGCGCGGCGCGGTGGTCAGCGCGCGGTTGAGCAGCAGCACGCCCTGCTGCGTCCACGGGGTGAGGTCCCCGTTGGACGGCTGCGGCAGGCCGAGGTCGTTGCCGTACTCCTGGAAGATGTTGATCAGGCTGGCCGGGATCGGCCGCACCTCCGGCCCCACCGAGAAGCTGAGCCCCACGGCGTGCCCGGGGGTCGGGTACGGGTCCTGCCCGACGATCAGCACCCGCACGTCCGCGAAGGGCTGCTGGAAGGCCCGCAGCACGTTCGGGCCGGAGGGCAGGTAGGTACGGCCTGCGGCCAGTTCGGCGCGCAGGAAGTCGCCCATCGCGGCGACCCGTCCGGTGACGGGTTCCAGGGCGGTGGCCCAGCCGGGCTCGACGATCTCGTTCAGTGGACGCGGTGCCATGGTCGCCACCCTATCGGCCTACACCGACAGGGCGTTCAGCGGATGATCATGTGATCGAGGGCCCTGCGGAGGCCGGGCGACGGCCGTCCGGAGGCGGCCCGGAGGCCCCGGCGAGCACCCACCGGGCAGCCGCCCGGAGGCGGCCCGGAGGCGGCCCGGAGGCGGCCCGGCTCACCCCACCGGCCGCCCCCGCAGCACCACCAGCCGAGGAGCCGCGAGCACCCGGACGTCCGCCCTCGGGTCCTCCCCGTACACCACGAAGTCCGCCGGCGCGCCCTCCTCCAGGCCCGGCCGCCCCAGCCACTCCCGCGCCGCCCAGCTCGCCGCCGAGAGCGCCTCGGCCGGGCTCAGCCCCGCCTTCACCAGCTCCGCCACCTCGTCCGCGACCAGCCCGTGCGCCAGCGAACCGCCCGCGTCGGTGCCGACGAACACCGGGATGCCCGCGTCGTGCGCGGCGCCCACGGTGTCGTACCGGCGCTCGTGCAGCCGTCGCATGTGCGCCGACCAGGCCGGGAACTTGGCCTCGCCGCCGGCCGCGAGGTCCGGGAAGGTGGCGATGTTGACCAGGGTCGGGACGATCGCGACGCCGCGCTCGGCGAAGGCCGGGACCAGCTCCTCGGTCAGTCCGGTGGCGTGCTCGACGCAGTCGATCCCGGCCGCCAGCAGGTCCGGCAGCGACTCGGCGGAGAAGCAGTGCGCGGTGACCCGCGCGCCCTCCTCGTGCGCCGCCGCGATCGCCTCGGCCAGCGCGTCGCCGGGCCAGCAGGCGGCCAGGTCGCCGCGCTCGCGGTCGATCCAGTCGCCGACCAGCTTCACCCAGCCGTCCCCGCGCCGGGCCTCGGCCCGGACGTAGGCGGCCAGGTCGCCGGGCTCGATCTCGTGCGCGTAGTTGCGGATGTAGCGGCGGGTGCGGGCGATGTGCCGGCCGGCCCGGATGATCCGGGGCAGGTCCTCGCGCTCGTCGATCCACCGGGTGTCGGCGGCCGAGCCGGCGTCACGGATCAGCAGGGTGCCGGCGTCGCGGTCGGTGAGCGCCTGCTTCTCGCTGGTCTCCGCGTCCACGGCGCCGTGCGCGTCCAGCCCCACGTGGCAGTGCGCGTCCACCAGGCCGGGCAGCACCCAGCCGGTCACCGTCCGGACGTCCGCGGCGGTCGGCGGGCGGGTGAAGCTCACCCGGCCGTCCACCACCCAGAGTTCGTCCCGGACGTCCTCCGGGCCGACCAGCACCCGACCCCGCACGTGCAGCACCGCAGCATCGCTCATGGCCGCACTCTACCGACGGGGGCGTTCCGTGGAAGCGGCGAGGATGCGGCAGACTCGTTCCCGCACCCACGACCCCTGCCAGTCCCGCGAAAGGTCACCCGTGAGCCCCTTCCTCGACCTCCCCCCGCTCAGCGCCGCCGAGTTCGCGAAGATCGAGGACCGGGTGGCCGCGCTGCTGCACACCGAGGCCGACGTGATCGTCACCCAGGGCGAGGCGCTCCTCCCCCTGGAGGCCGCGATCCGCGGCGCCGCGCACCCGGGCTCCACCGCGCTCAACATCGTCACCGGTCCGTACGGGCAGACCTTCGGCGCCTGGCTGCGCTCCTGCGGTGCGACCGTCGTCGACCTCGCCGTCCCCTTCGACGGCGCGGTCAGCGCGGAGCAGGTCGCCGAGGCCCTCCGGGCCGAGCCCGCGATCGACTTCGTCTCGCTCGTCCACGCCGAGGCCGCCACCGGCAACACCAACCCGGTCGCCGCGATCGGCGCCGTGGTCCGCGAGCACGGCGCCCTGCTGATGCTCGACGCGGTCGCCTCCGTCGCGGCCGAGCCGCTGCTCACCGACGAGTGGGGCGTCGACCTGTGCGTGATCGGCGGCCAGAAGGCGATGGGCGGCCCGGCCGGGGTCTCCGCCGTCTCGGTCTCCGAACGCGCCTGGCAGCGGATCGCCGCCAACCCGGCCGCCCCGCGCCGCTCCTACCTGTCGCTGCTGGACTGGAAGGAGCGCTGGACCGACGCGGGCCGGACCGTCCTCCCGCACGCCCCGGCCCAGTTGGAGATGCTGGCGCTCGGCGCCTGCCTGGACCGGATCGCCGCCGACGGCCTGCCCGCCGTCATCGCCCGCCACCGCGCCGCCGCGGCCGCCACCCGGGCCGGGGTCCGCGCGCTCGGCACCCTCTCCCCCTTCGTCACCGAGGACGCCCACGCGGCCCCGGTCGCCACC
Organism: Kitasatospora sp. NPDC093550; assembly: GCF_044764985.1. Lineage (NCBI taxonomy): Bacteria > Bacillati > Actinomycetota > Actinomycetes > Kitasatosporales > Streptomycetaceae > Kitasatospora > Kitasatospora sp. NPDC093550. The sequence continues at coordinate 211,700 of NZ_JBIWJF010000012.1, read as the reverse complement.
ACCCTGCGCACCCCGGCCGGCCTGGACGCGGCGGAACTCGCCGCCCGCCTCGACCCGGCCCTGCCCGTCCAGCCGGGCGGCGGCGCGCTGGCCGCCTCGATGCTCCGGGTCAACCACTACGGCACCGCCGCCGCGCTGGACACCGTCCGGGCCTGCCTCACCGGCCTCGCGACGGCCACCGGCGCCGAGGCCGGGCCGGCCCTGGCCGCCGCCGAGGCCGCCTGGGAGGCGACCGCCGTGGCCTGAGCACACGGAGGCGGCCCCGGTGGAAGCCCACCGGGGCCGCCTCCGCGCGTCCGGCGTCAGTGCCCGCCCGCGTCCACCACCTCGACCCCGCGGATGTTCCGCTCGATCTCGGCCGGCGGCAGCGCGACCGCCAGCGCCCAGTAGTAGACGGCCAGCGAGAACACCACCACCACGCCGATGTCCCACCACAGCGGCAGGTTCCCCTGCGAGCCCTCGCCGAAGCTGCCCTGCCAGGAGATGATCCCCATCCCGACCAGGTACGGCGGCAGCCACTGCCCGGCCTTGAAGTCCATCCGCGGCGCGTTCGGCACCCCCTTGGACGCCGCGTACGCGGAGTAGCCGCCGAGCAGCACGTACCCGATGACGATCGCCAGGCCCAGGCGCCACAGGGTGTCCCAGCCGGACCAGTAGATGATCAGGCTCGCCACCGCGAAGGCCAGCGGCGAGATGATCGTGCCGCCGGGCAGGTGGTAGGACCGCTCCAGCCCGGGCAGCCGCTTGCGCAGCACCCCGAAGGCCAGCGGAGCGCCCGCGTACATCAGCACCACGGCCGAGGTGATGAACCCGACCAGCCGCTGCCAGCTGGGGAAGGGCAGGAAGCAGATCACGCCGGCGACCCAGGCGATGACCAGGCCGAGCCAGGGCACCGAGTTGCGGTCGGTGTACTGCAGGGCCTGGGGCGCGTAGCCGTTGCGGCTCAGGCCGTAGGTGACCCGCGAGCTGGAGGTGATGTAGACCAGCCCGGTGCCGGCCGGGGAGATGATCGCGTCGATGAACAGGATGGTGGCCAGCCAGCCGAGGCCGATCAGGGTGGCGAGGCCCGCGAACGGCCCGCTGATGCCGGGGTAGGTCAGCGTGCCCCACCCCCCGGCGAAGGTCTCCGGCGGCAGGGCGCCGATGAACACCACCTGGAGCATCACGTAGACGATCGTGCCGATCACCACCGACCCCAGCACCGCCCGGGGGATGTCCCGCCGGGGGTTGCGGCTCTCGCCCGCCCACTGGATGGCCTGCTCGAAGCCGAGCAGCGCGAAGATCACCCCGCTGGTGCTGATCGCGGCGAGCACGCCCTTGGCGCCGTCCGGCGCGAAGCCGTGGACGGTGAAGTTGGAGCCGTGGAACTCGGTGATCCCGAGGGCGAAGATGGCCAGGATCGGGACGGCGACCTTCCAGACGGTGGCCACGCTGTTGGTGTGCGCCAGGAGCCTGACGCCGAGGAAGTTGATCGCGACGAAGACGGCCATCAGCACGGCCGCGACCGCGAAGCCGGCGGCGGTGAGCGTCAGGTCCTTGTTCAGCAGGCCGTCCGCCCAGGACCAGTGCTGGGCGTAGTTGATCATCGCCTGCACCTCGATCGGCGCGATGGTCGCGGCCTGCAGCCAGGTGAACCAGCCGAAGGACATCCCCGCGAACCCGCCGAACGCGTAGTGCGGGTACCGCGCCGTTCCGCCCGCCACCGGGAACAGACCGCCCAGTTCGGCGTGGATCAGCGCCAGCAGGATGATCGCCACCGCGCCGATCCCCCAGGACAGCAGCGCGGCCGGCCCCGCCGCCACCGCCGCCTTCTGCGCCCCGAACAGCCAGCCGGACCCGATGATCGCCCCGACCGAGGCCCACAGCAGCCCGATGACCCCGACCTCGCGCTTGAGCCCGGTGTGCCCCGAGGCTCCCGTACTCGAATTCGTATCGGCATGAGCCATGCCCGGCCGCCTCTCGTCAGGGAAAAATCCACCCCGACAGTGCCGTAGCCCCGCCGCCTCCCCCGCCCCGAAACGCGCTGCACCCCGGCGCCGTCAGCCAGACGGACGAAGCGGCCGCCGATGCCGGCCGCTCCCCTTGCGCGCCGACGCCACCGGCGCATCCCCCGGCGCCCTGACCGGTTCCCCCTCCCGCCGCGGTCGCCGACGGCTCAGGAGGGGACTTCGGCCAGGCCGCGGAAGGCGCGGGCGTGGTCGGCGGCCTGGTCGATGCCCAGGTCCGCGCCCCGGACGTACTCGCCGTAGATGCCCACCATGCTGCCGTCGCTCCAGAAGCAGAGGACGTTCACCGTACCGTCATCGTCACGGATCGAGCCGCAGCGCATCGCGCCGCCGCGCTCGCCGGGGTCGGCGTCCGCGTAGTGGGTCCGCATGTCGTCGTTGGGGAGTTCCTTCCGCAGCAGGACGTCCAGGGCTCCGGCCGGATCGGTGTTGTGCTGCGGCACCGCGCGGATGGAGATCTGCCGGGTCTGGTCGGCGCTGAGGTAGCTGGTGCCCACGGCGGTGGCGGGCAGGTCTCCCTTGGCGACGCCGCTGCGGATGAGCTTCACGAAGGCGGAGTCCGGGACGGACGGAAGGCTGTCGAACTCCTGGGGCGGGCGGTACTGCCAGTCCGCGGCGGTCCGAACGGCGGCCGAGGTGACGGCCGGGGTGGCGACCGGGGCGGCGGCGTTGCCGGTGCAGGAGACGGCCAGTGCGGCCAGCGCCGCCAGGGCGACGGCTCTCGGGAGTCGATCATTCACCGGCACATCCGAGCAGGCCTGGGCCACCCGTCGCAACCGCCGGCTCCGGAGACCACCCCTCGCACAGTTCGCGCAGCGTTCACCTGCCGGGCACCGGGATCTCACCGCCGGCCGTCAGGCTCCAGCAGAGGGCAGAGTTGGCTATACAACTTGCCCCGGAATCCTGCCTAGGAGGAGACCCCATGACCGAGCCGACCGGGCTGCCGCCGTACTGGCTGCGCGACAACTGCCCCTGCGCCGAGTGCCGGGATCCGCGGAACGGGCAGAAGCTGTTCCAGATCGACGACCTGCCGCAGGACCTGGCGATCGCGGCGAGCACCGAGATCGACGGGCGGCTGGAGGTGCTCTGGTCGGACGGCCACCGCTCCCGTTACCCCCTCCCCTGGCTGACCGAGGAGGACGAGGGCGACGGGCGGACGGAGCAGGGCAAGCGGCTCTGGGTGGCGGCGGACTTCGCGCGCGGCATCCCGGAAGCGCGGTGGGAGGCCTACCTGGCCGACCCGGCCGAGCAGGCCGCGGTCCTCGCCGCCGTCCGGCGCAGCGGGTTCGCGGCGCTGCGCGGGGTGCCGGCCGTGGAGCGGCAGGTGCTGCGGGTCGCGGAGAGCTTCGGGTACGTGCGGGTCACCAACTACGGGGAGCTGTTCGACGTCCGGGTCGAGCCGGATCCGAACAACCTCGCCTTCACCAGCGTCGCGATCGCCCCGCACACCGACAACCCCTACCGCGACCCGGTGCCGACCCTGCAGCTGCTGCACTGCCTGGAGAACTCGGCGACCGGCGGGGACTCCGGACTGGTGGACGGGTTCACGGCGGCGGCGCTGCTGCGCGAGGAGTCACCGGCGGACTTCGAGACCCTCGCCCGCACACCCGTGCCGTTCGTCTTCCGCGACCGCCGCACCGAGCTGCGCGCCGACCGTCCGCTGATCGACGTGGACCCGCGGGGCCGGATCCGCGAGGTCCGGTTCAACAACCGCTCGATCGGCACCCTGCGCGGCAGCGCGGCCGAGCGCGACGCCTTCTACACCGCGTACCGCCGCTTCGCCGCGATCACGCTCCGCCCCGAGCTCCAGCTCACCTTCCGGCTCGGCCCCGGCGACTGCCTGGTCTTCGACAACACCCGCCTCCTGCACGCCCGTACGGCCTTCCGGCAGGACGGCCACCGGCACCTCCAGGGCTGCTACGCCGACCTGGACTCGCTGTCCTCCACCCTGGCCGTGCTGCACCACCGCACCGCCGCCCTGGACGCGATCGCCGGGCTGTTCGCGGGCGAGGGCGCCGGGGAGTACCTCGGCGAGGAGGTCACCGTGGCCGAGCACATGCTGCAGGCCGCCGCTGCCGCCGAGGCCGCCGGAGCGCCGGACCACCTGGTCGCCGCCGCCCTGCTGCACGACGTGGGCCACTTCCAGGGCGCCCTGCACGGACGGGACCTGATGCAGGGCCGGGACAACCGGCACAGCGACTCCGGCGCGGACTGGCTGGCCCGCTGGTTCGGCCCGGAGGTCACCGAGCCGGTGCGGCTGCACGTGGCGGCCAAGCGCTACCTGTGCGCGGTCGAGCCCGGGTACCGGGAGCAGCTCTCCGCGGCCTCCGAGTACACGCTGACCGTCCAGGGCGGTCCGATGTCCGAACGGCAGGCCGAGGCGTTCGCCGAACTCCCGGGCGCGGCCGACGCGGTGGCCGTCCGGCGCTGGGACGAGCAGGCCAAGGTGGGCGGCGCGCCGACCCCCGGCTTCGACCACTACCGCCCGCTGCTCGCCGCCCTCATGCGGTAGCGCGGCGGCATGCCGCCGGCCCGCGCGGGGGCACCCCTCACTCCATCTCCCGCGCGTGCCGGGAGAGCGCCGAGGTGGCGAGGGAGTTGTGCACGCTGAACGCCACCGTCCCCGGCAGGTAGCGGTCCTGGGACCACTCCACCGGTGTGCCGGTCGGGTCGGTGGTGCGGCGCCGTTCGCGCAGCAGCGGGCCGCCGCGGCGGCAGCCGAGCAGCCGGGCGTCCTCGGCGTTGGCGGCGACGATGTCGATGGTGTGGTCGGCGTCGGTGAACAGGATGCCGTGCTCACGGAGCACTTCGGTGTGCGAGACGACGTCCGGCGGCAGTTCGGCGACGATCTCGCCGACCCGCGGCGGGTAGACGGTGCGCTCGACCATGACCGGCGTGCCGGACAGCGTGCGCAGCCGGACCGTCACGTACACCTCGGCGCCCGGCTCCAGGCGCAGTTGCTCGCGTTCGGCGGCGTCGGCGGGGCGGCGCACCAGCGAGTCCAGGATGCCGCCGGGCTCCTCGCCCATCGAGTACGCCCAGTGCGTGAAGCTGAGCAGTTCGGAGAAGCTCTGGACCCGGGCGCCGCCGAGCACCACCCGGCGGGTTCCGCGGCGGGAGGTGACCAGTCCGTCGGAGCGCAGCACGGCGAGGGCCTGGCGGACGGTGCCGCGGGAGACCCCGTACTGCTCGGCCAGCGAGCCCTCGGCGGGCAGCCGCCCGGCCTCGCCGTACGCACCGGTGGTGATGGCCTCGCGCAGATCGGCGGCGACCTTCCGGTACAGCGCTCCGGAGGCACGCTCCCCGGTCGCGGCGGGGCGCTCTCCGGCCGCCGGGCCCTCGGCCTCGGGCCGCTGGGGCTCAGTTGCCACGTCAGTCAATGTCCCTCCTGGGGCGGTGTCCTGCGCAGCGGTACGGGCGCGGACAGCCCGACCCTATCCCGCTGCGCCTTCGAAGCATCGCACCGAACGGATCACGCTCCGATGGCCGGATTCCACCGTTCCCGCAGCCGACCCCGGCTCTGGGCCGTCCGTTCACCTTCCCGTCACCGGACTCCGGCGTACTTACCCCCGTCAGCGAAGTTGGCTAGTCAACTCGGACGGCTCCGAACAGCCCGCGGGCCCGGACGGCTCCGGACCGCCACTCGCCAGATCCCCCGATCGAGACGTCCACTCGCAGTTCCCCCTTCTCAGGAGACTGACCCGTGTCCGTGCACCGCGCCCGTACCGCCGCCTTCGCGGCCGTCCTGACCGCCGCCGCGCTCTCCCTCACCGCTTGCGGCTCCGCCGGCTCCTCCGCGAAGTCCGGCGACGCCGCGGGCGGCAAGAACGCCAAGACCGCCACCTCGGTCGCCGACTTCGGCGGCATGGACGGCCTGGTCGCCGCCGCCAAGAAGGAGGGCAAGCTGCACGTCATCACGCTGCCGCGCGACTGGGCGAACTACGGCAAGCTGATGGACGACTTCAAGGCCAAGTACGGCATCGAGATCGAGGACGAGAACCCGGACGGTTCCAGCCAGGACGAGATCAACGCCGTCACCTCCCGCAAGGGCCAGGACCGCGCCCCCGACGTCGTCGACCTCGGCTCGGCGTTCGCGATCAGCGCCGCCAAGCAGGGCCTGCTGGCCCCGTACAAGGTGACCGACTTCGACAAGATCCCGGACACCATGAAGGACCCGGCGGGCCTGCGCTACAACGACTACGGCGGCTACATGTCGATCGGCTGCGACGCCAAGAAGGTGTCCGCCTGCCCGAAGACCTTCGCCGACCTGCTGAAGCCCGACTACAAGGGCATGGTCGCCCTGAACGGCAACCCGACCAAGGCCGGTGCCGCCTTCGGCGCCGTCTACGCGGCCGCGCTCTCCAACGGCGGCTCGCTGGACAACATCCAGCCCGGCATCGACTTCTTCGGCAAGGTCAAGCAGGCGGGCAACTTCAACCCGGTCGAGGTCACCCCGGCGACCATCGAGAAGGGCGAGACCCCGATCTCGATCGACTGGTCGTACCTGAACGCCGGCTACGCCGAGAAGTTCAAGGACAAGGGCATCGACTGGCAGGTGGCCATCCCCGCGGACGGCTCCTACGCCCAGTACTACAACCAGGCCATCAACAAGGACGCCCCGCACCCGGCCGCCGCGCGCCTGTGGGAGGAGTACCTCTACAGCGCCCAGGGCCAGAACGGCTTCCTCGGCGGCTACGCCACCCCGGCCCTGTTCGACGCCATGAAGGCCGCCGGCACCCTGGACGCGGCCGCCGCGGCCAAGCTCCCGACGGTCGAGAAGCCCTTCACCACCTTCCCGACCCAGGACCAGACGGACGCGGCCAAGAAGACCGTGACCGAGAACTGGGCCAAGGCGATCGCGGGCTGACCTGAGATGACCACGGCTCCCACCCCGGTGCCGGCCTCCGCCTCCGCCGCCCAGAGCGGCGGGGGCGCGCCCGGCCCCGCCTCCCCCACCCCGGCCTCGGCCCGCACGGCCAAGGCCCCCCGTCCCGGCAGGCGCCGGGCCGGCGGCGGCCGGGCCTGGCTCGCCGCCCTCCCGCTGCTGCTGTTCTTCGTGATCGGCTTCGGCCTGCCGGCCGTCGCGATCGCCGTCGGCGCGTTCACCACCTCCTCGGACGCCCCGGACGGCGGTGGCACCTTCACCACCGACAACCTCACCGGCTCCCTCCAGGGCGCCTACTGGACGGCCCTGTGGGGCAGCGTGAAGCTCTCGCTGCTGACCGCGCTGATCGCCACCGTGGTCGGCCTGCCGCTGGCCCAGGCCGTGGCGACCTCCCGGTTCCGGGTGTTCCGGGAGGCGGTGATGTCGGCCTCCGGCGTGCTGGCCAACTTCGGCGGCGTGCCGCTGGCCTTCATGTTCGTCGCCACCCTCGGCAACTCCGGCGAGGTCACCGAGAAGCTCGGCCTGACCGCGCACGGCTGGAGCCTGTACACCTTCTCCGGCCTCTCGGTGGTCTACCTCTACTTCCTGGTCCCGCTGATGGTCATCACCATCACCCCGGCCCTGGAGGGCCTGCGCGTCCAGTGGCGCGAGGCGGCCTCCAACAACGGCGCCACCTCGCTGCAGTACTGGCGGCACGTCGCGCTGCCGGTGCTGCTGCCCTCGCTGCTCGGCGGCTTCGTGCTGCTGTTCGGCGCCTCCTTCGCCGCGTACGCCACCGCCGAGGCCATGGTGGGCAGTTCGGTGCCGCTGATCTCGATGCAGATCGGCGACGCGCTGTCCGGCAACGTCCTGGTCGGCCAGGGCAACCTCGCCCTCGCCCTCGGCCTCGACATGATCGTGGTCGCCTGCCTGGTGATGGCCGTGTACCTGCCCCTTCAGCGCCGGAGTGCCAAGTGGCTCGCCTGATCAATCGCATCCGTTTCGGCCGCGGCCTGGTCCTGCTGCTCTGCGGCGTCTACTTCGCCGTGCCGATGGCCGCCTCGCTGTGGTTCAGCGTCGACGACAACAAGGGCGGCACCACCTTCCGCGCCTACACCGAGCTGCTGAACGCCCCCGGCTTCACCGACAGCCTGGTGCTCAGCCTCGAACTGGCCGGCGTCACCGTCGCGGTGCTGCTGCTCCTGCTCGTCCCGGCGATGCTCGCCGCCCGGCTCGGGGCGCCCAGGCTGCGCCCGGTGATCGAGGTGATGTGCTCGATGCCGCTGGTCGTCCCGGTGGTCGCGCTCACCACCGGCATCATCGGCGTGCTGCGCTGGGGCCCGGACTACCTCCAGGACACCCCGCTGTTCCAGACCATCGTGGCGATCCAGGACCCGGCCTTCCCGATCGTCCTGGTCATCGCGTACGTGCTGATGGCGCTGCCCTTCGCCTACCGGGCGATCGACGCCGGCCTGCGCGGCGTGGACGTCGCCACCCTGGTCGAGGCCGCCCGCAACTGCGGCGCCGGCTGGCTGCGCGCGGTGTTCACCGTCGTCCTGCCGAACCTGCGCAGCGCGCTGCTGAACGCGGCCGTGCTCACCGTCGCCCTGGTGCTCGGCGAGTTCACCACCGCCTCCATCCTCGGCTTCGCCCCCTTCTCGGTGTGGATCAACTCCAACGGCAAGAGCGACGGCCAGATGTCCGTCGCGGTCTCCATGCTCAGCCTGTTGATCGTCTGGCTCGTCCTGCTGCTGATGTCCGCCGCCGGCCGCGGCCGCAAGGCCGCCCGGTCCTGAACCACACCCCCGCCGCTTCCAGGAGTCACCTGCCATGACCACGGTCCCCGCCCCCGTCACGGGAGTCGCGCTCGCCCCCGGCAGCGCCACCGTCGAGTTCCGCTCGCTGCGCCGCTCGTTCGGCGCCACCACCGCCCTCGACGGCCTGGACCTCACCGTCCACCCCGGCGAACTGCTCGCCCTGCTCGGCCCGTCCGGCTGCGGCAAGACCACCGCGCTGCGCATCCTGGCCGGCTTCGAGCAGCACGACTCCGGCGAGGTCCTGGTCGACGGCCGGGACATCACCGCGATCCCGGCGCACAAGCGCGACGCGGGCATGGTGTTCCAGTCGTACAGCCTCTTCCCGCACCTGACGGCGCTGGACAACGTCGCCTTCGGACTGCGGATGCGCGGCACCGGCAAGGCCGACCGCCGCAAGCGCGCCCAGGAGCTGCTGGAGCTGGTCGGCCTGCCGCACCGCGCCGAGCACTACCCGCACCAGATGTCCGGCGGCCAGCAGCAGCGCATCGCGCTCGCCCGCGCGCTGGCCCTGCAGCCGCGCGTGCTGCTGCTGGACGAGCCGCTGTCCGCGCTGGACGCCAAGGTCCGCCTGCAGCTGCGCGAGGAGATCCGGCGCCTGCAGCAGGAGCTGGGCATCACCACCCTGTTCGTCACCCACGACCAGGAGGAGGCGCTGTCCATGGCCGACCGGGTCGCGGTGCTGCGCGCGGGCAGGCTGGAGCAGTGCGCCACCCCGTCCGAGCTGTACGGCCGGCCGGCCACCGCGTTCGTCGCCGAGTTCGTCGGCACCATGAGCCGCATCCCGTGCACCCGCACCTCGGAGGGCGTCGAGGTGCTCGGCCGCCGCCACGCGGTGGACGGCGAGGTCCCGGCCGACGGCGAGCTGCAGGTGCTGGTCCGCCCGGAGGACGTCACCCTCACGCCCGCCGAGGACGGCCCCGCGCTGGTGGTCAACGCGTCCTTCCTGGGCGCCGTCACCCGGCTCACCGTCCGTCTCGACGACGGCACCGAGGTCAAGGCTGACCTGCCCACCGAGGCCACCGCGGCCCTGCCGGCCGGTTCACGCGCCGAGCTCACGCTGCCGCGGCGACCGGTCCTGGTGGACCGCCGCCCGGCGGCCTGAGAGCCTCGTACCTCCCCGCACGTCCCGATGAAGCACCGAAGGTACCGCCATGCCTGAATCCGTCCTGCCCGAATCCGCCCTCCCCGGCGCCCTGCCGGACACCTCGCCGGGCACCCTGCCCGAATCCGCCCTGCCCGCCGCCGTCCTCTTCGACATGGACGGCACCCTGGTCGACACCGAGCAGCTGTGGTGGCGGACCGCCGTCGAGATCGCCGAGGAGCTCGGCCACCCGCTCACCGAGCGGGACGCCCCCGAGGTGCTCGGCCAGGCCGTCGAGCACACCGCCGCCCACCTGCACCGGGTCAGCGGCACCGCCCTCGGCGAGGCCGAGCTCGCCGTCCGGCTGGGCGGGTCCTTCGCCGCCAAGGTCGCCGCCGAGACGGTGCCGCGCCCCGGCGCGCTCGCCCTGCTGGCCTCGCTGCGGGACTCCCGGGTGCCCACCGCGCTGGTCTCCGCCTCCCCGCGCGAGGTGGTGGACCTGGTGCTGGCCGCCATCGGACGGGACTGGTTCGCCGTCACCCTGGCCGCCGAGGACACCGAGCGCACCAAGCCCGCCCCGGACCCGTACCTCGCCGCCGCCGAGCGGCTGGGCCTGGACCCGGCGGTCTGCCTCGCCGTCGAGGACACCCCGACCGGGGTGGCCTCCGCCACCGCGGCCGGCTGCGCCGTGCTCGCCGTGCCGTCCACTCCGACGCCGATGCCGGAGGGCGACCGGATCACGCTGCTCGCCAGCCTGGAGCAGGCCGACCTCGCGCTGCTCGGGAAGCTCGCCGCCACCCCGGCGGTTTGACACCGACATGCCCTACGTCCTGCTCACCCTCGCCATCCTGAGCGAGGTCTGTGCCACCAGCTGCCTCAAACTCACCGAGGGGTTCACCCGCCTCTGGCCGAGCCTCGGGGTCGGCATCGGCTACGCGCTGTCCTTCTTCCTGCTCGGCAAGGCGCTCAAGCACATCCCGGTCTCGGTCGCCTACGCGGTCTGGTCCGGGGCCGGCACGGCGGCGGTCGCCGGGATCGGCGTGGTCGCCTTCGGCGAGTCGCTCGGGCGGCTGCAGTGGCTGGGGCTCGCGCTGGTCATCGTCGGGGTGGTCGTGCTCAACCTCAAGGGCAGCCACTGACCCACGATCCCTGACGGTACGTCAATTCACGGAACAGCTGGTCAACTCACCTACCGGAGCGGGAAGTCGGACGGGCCGACTTCCCGCTCCGGGGCGTTCGCTACGGTGTCCCCATGACGGACGCCCGGCCCCACCACTACCGCTTCGCCCACCGCGAGCTCGCCCGCCAGGTCCTGGAGTTCGGCCCGCGGGTGGCCACCCCGACCCCGGACGGCGGCAGCCTGCTGCCCGTCGTCACCCAGATCTGGGACGACCTCGGCCGGACCCTCCCGCCGGAGGAGCGCCTGCCCGACCACGGCCTCGACTGCCGCCACCTGTCGGTCGACGGCCACCGCATGCTGCTGGTCACCCTGCCCACCCCGGTCGGCGCCACCGAGGCCCACTTCGTCGCCGCCGTCCAGCCCCAGGGCGGCAAGGGCGTGCGCTACGTGACCCTGGAACACGCGTTCAGCCCCTTCGACGGCAGCCCCGGCACCGTCCTCGGCGAGTGGACCGCCGAGAGCCACCTCAACCACGGGCCCGGACCCTCCCCCGTCGCCGAGCTCTTCGTCGCGTCGGTCGTCCGGCTCGTCACTCCGAAGAAGCGCGGCTTCTGGCGCCGTTGACGCCCGGCGGTGACACCCCTCCGGTGCCGCCCGGCCGGTGACATCCCTCCGGTGACATCCCTCCGGTGCCGTCCGGCCGGTGCCACCGGGCCCTCGGCGCCGTGGCGTTGCCGCCGCCACACCCGTCCGAGCGCGGGCCGTCGGCGCCAGGACCGCTGTCAAGACGGCGTCGACGGCCCGTCAAGATCTCGCGTGGAACGGCCCCGCCGTGACGGAACGGATCGCCCCCGCCCGTACCGGGGTTATGCTCGCCCGGTCCGACAGATCAGCGCATCGGGGGGCAAAAGTGGCCGACTTCACGGTCAGCACCGAATTCCTCGCCAAGTTGGCCCAGGACCTCAAAGGCTGCGGCGACGAACTCGACCAGGGGCTCAAGGCCTTGCAGGAGGCGAGCCGCACCGGAACGGGCTTCGACTTCCTGGACGACGCCTGCGAGCACTTCCACGGCAAGTGGGAGTACGGCCTGAAGAAGGTCCGCGAGTGCGTCAAGGTCCTCGACGACGGCCTGAGCAAGGTGCAGCAGAGCTATGACGGCACCGAGCAGAGCATCACCAAGGCCCTCACCCCCGCGGGTGGGCAGTCGTGACCACCCCCGCCCCGCCGGACTGGTCCGGCCTCGGCTTCAACCCCACCCCCGGCGACCCCGGCGCCGTCTCCGGCCTCAGCGGGAGCCTGCGCCGGGTGGGCCAGCACCTGACCGACGTCCACACCACGCTCGCCCAGATCTCCGCCAACCAGGGCCAGTGGACCGGCGACGCGGCCAAGGCCTTCGCCGGCCAGTTCGGCAAGCTCCCCGGCTACCTGCAGGACGCCGCCGACTCCATCACCGCCGCGTACCAGGCCCTGGACGTCTGGTACCGGGCGCTGACCGAACACCAGCCCAAGGCCGCCGCGTTGGCGCGCGCCGCGGTCACCGCCAAGCAGAACAAGGAGAAGGCCGAGCAGGCCCACACGGCCGCGGCCGCCGCCCCCGACCTCGCACTGGCCGGCCGGACCTTCCCGGACGACGCCTCCCTCGCCGCCGCCGAGCAGCGCTACACCAAGGCGAAGACCCACCTGGACGCGGCCGCCGCGCTGGTCGACAGCGCCACCACCGAACTCACCGGCCTGCGGAGCCAGGCCCACGAGCTCGCCGAGACCCACAAGTCGGACGCCCACAAGACCGCCGACGCCGTCCGCAAGGCCGCCGACAGCAAGGCCCCGCCGGAGCCCGGCTGGCTCAGCAAGGTCGGCAACTGGCTGAAGAACCACGGCGCGGACATGCTGACGGTGGCGGCCGGCGTCTGCGGCGTCGCGGCGATCTTCTTCCCCGCCCTCGCCCTGCCCGCCATCCTGCTGAGCGCCGCCGCCGCGGGCGCGCACGCCGGCCAGTACGCCGCCAAGGGCCAGCTGTGGCCGCCGCAGAAGAACATCGGCAACTGGCTGGCGCTGGGCGGCGACGTCCTCGGCGCGATCCCCGGCGTGGGGGTCGCCGCCAAGGGCGTGACCGCCGCCCGGGAGGCGGCCGCCGCCGGCAAGGGCGTGCGCGCCACGGTCACCGCCGGGACGACGGAGGTCCGCTCGGCCGCCCGCGCCGTCGACCCGGCCAACCCGCTCTTCACCACGGCGATCGAGAAGCCGGCCGTCAAGCTCGGGCTCTCCAAGGCCGCCGCGATGAACGTCTCCGACGGCGTCCAGGCCGTCACCACCGCCGGGCTCAACGCGCCGACCGCGTATGCCCTCACCCAGGACAGCCCGAGCGACGGCCTGACCAGCGCGGTCAACTACACCACCGGCGCCAACAACCTGTTCGGCTCGGGCGGCCTCGCCGCGGGCGGCGGCAAGGCCAACGCCGTCGCCGGCACCGTGTCCACCGTCGGCAACCTGCTCGGCGTCGGCGGATGGGCGGCCGGCTATGGCCGTTGAGGCCACCGGGGCTCCCGCCGGAGCCCCGGCCGAGGAGCCGCTCCCGCCGCTCTGGCTCACCCTCCCCGAGGGCTTCACCGCCCTCGACCTGGACGAGGACCTCGGCGACCGGATGGCCCGCGCGGCCGAGGACCTCGACGCGCTCTACCCCGACACCCTCCCCGAGCAGAAGCTCAGCGCCGTGATCGCCGCCGAGACCGCCCTGCAGGCGCAGCTGCGCGACGGCGTCGTCCACGTCTCCAGCTGCCTGGTCCGCGCCTCGGACGGCGAACCCGTCCACGGGATGTTCACCGTCTTCGTCCGGCCGCAGGAGCTCGGCGTGCCGGGTGGCTACCCCGCCCGGACCGCCGAGGAGCTGGCCGAGGCCTGGCCGGACGCCGACGTCGGCGTGGTCGAGCTCCCCGCCGGCCGCGCCGCCCTCGCCGCCCGCGACCTGGCCGTCCCGGTGCCCGGCGCGGTGTGGGGCGTGCCCGAGTCCACGGTCGGCAGGGTGCGCCAGCTCGAACTGCTGCTCCCGCACCCGTGGAGCCCCCACGTGGTCGCCGCCGTCTTCACCACCGAGGACCTCGACCACTGGGACGAGTGGCTCCCGCTGCTCGCCACCGCCCTCCGCGGCATCTCCTTCCACCCGCCGCGCGACGCGTCCTCGGACACCCTGCCGCCCGAGCAGTGGGACAAGGTCCGGAAGGCCTTCGGGTGACGGCGCCCTTCGGCCGGGCCGCCGCCCTCGCCGCCGTCCTGACCTGCCTGTTCGCCACGATCGTCCTCGCCGACGCCTACGTCGGGACCGCCCTCGTCGTCGCCCTGGTGCTCCTGTACCTCGTGGTGGCGGGGGTGGGGCTGGCCAAGCTCCGCGGGCCCGGCAGCGACCCGGGCTACAAGGACACCGGCGGCGGCCTGGCCCTGGTGGCCCTGGCCGTCGTCATGGCCACCGCCGCCGGCGGCGACGCCTGGCAGAACCTGGTGCTGTCCGCCGGGCGCGAGGTCAACGCCGTGGTGGTGTCCGAGAAGGCCGACAGGTCGTCCCGCGGCTCGACGACCTGGAGCTACACCCTCACCTCGGCGGACGGCGCCACCGTGCCCGGCGGGCCGCTGACCCAGGGCTCCGAGCGCTTCAGACCCGGCGACAGCGTCACCGTCCGGACGGACCCGGACGGCCGGGTCGCTCCCAAACTCCCGGGTGAGGCAGCGTCGTCGGCCTCGCTGTGGTCCGTCATCGGGCTCAACGCCGCCATCGCCGCCCTCCTCCTCTGCGTCGCCCACTCCGGCAACCGCCCCCGCGGAACCCGGGGATGACCGCCGACCACCCCCGAGGCCGGGTCAAGGGTCCTCTTGCGGACCATGACCCGGGGCGAGTACTGCGAGAACACCTGGGTCGATTCGAGACGGACGAGGACCCGCACGCCTATCCGGAGAGGATCCACGCGTACCTCTTCCTCGACGCCGCGGAACTCCCGCTCCCGCCCGACTGACTCCGCCGCGCGGCGGGCGTCGGCATGACGCCCCTCACGCACGGGGACCGGGCGGGGCGTTCGCCTACTCCCGCACCACCCGCGCCCGCAGGTAGTTGCGCCGGCCGAAGTTCGGCTCGTCCACCGCCGTCAGCTCCTCCACCTGGAACCGGTACAGCGCCGCCGCCCCGCCCCCGGTGAGGAACTGCCGCCGGACGTCCTCGTCCTGCGCGAAGGTCGGGTACCTGCCCTGGTAGGCGGCCAGCGCCGCCTCCGCCTGCCGCCCCCAGGCCTCGCTCGCGCTGCCGGTCAGCTGCAGGCCGCGCAGCTGCTCGCCGAAGGCCGGCGGCGGCAGGAAGACGGTGGCGGCGGCCCGGGCCTCCTCGGCGAGGTGGTGGCTGTGTCTGGTGGAGCGCTCGCTCACGAAGGACAGCACCAGGTCGTCGTCGTACGCGAAGAAGGCCAGGTTGGCGTGCGGTCCGTGTTCGTGGCCGGCGGTGGCGAGGGTGAGCACCATGGCCTCCGCGAGCAGGCCCTCGACGCCCTTGTGCAGCAGGTCGCCCGGCCAGTCCCCCTGCGTGATGTCGAGTCTGTACGGCATTCGGCACTCCCTCCGCTGGCACGCCCGGCGCCTTCGCGCCCCGAGCACGACTGAGCCGGGCGGGCGCCCCCTGCGGAGGCCCCACGCCCGGCTCACATGCTCTACCCGCCGCCGCGGACGGACAAGGGTGGCGGAACGGGTGGGATCGGCGGACCGGCCGGGGCCCGCCGCCCCTCAGTGCCCGCCGGGCCTCAGTGCCGCTGCGCCTCGTACGCCGAGTACCCGCGGCTGACCACCGGCAGCGCCCCCGGCCCGAGCAGCGGCCGCAGCGCGCCGGCCCGCATCCGGTCCACCAGCGGCCCGCAGCGCGCGGCGACCGGCGCCAGCACCACCGCGACCAGCAGGCCGACCAGGGCGCCCACCGCCACGTCGTGCGGGTAGTGCACACCGACCCAGACCCGGGAGGCCGCCATCAGCACCGCGAACAGGCCGGCCACCCAGCCGAGCCGCCGGTTGACGAACCAGAGCGAGGCCGCCGCCGCGAGGGCGATCACCGAGTGGTTGCTCGGGAAGGACCAGTCCCCGGTGCCCGGACAGGCTTCCAGCGAGAGGCTGCCGGGGATCTGCGCGCAGGGCCGGATCTCCTCGACCATCCCCTTGAACACCGAGTTGACGGCGTACGCGACGACCACGATCACCGGCGAGGCCAGCACCTTCGCCATCACCGCGGAGTCCTCGCCGCGCGCCCGCCACCACGCCCAGAGCATGAAGAGCGCGAACAGTCCCAGGCCGAACGCCGACCAGGCCTTGATCAGCTCGTCCAGCCAGTGCGGGGCCGACTGCGCCCACCCGTTGACCCGGGTGTAGAGGCTGCCGTCGATGCCGCTGCCGTCGTAGACGGCCAGGGCCCGTGAGGACATCACGCGTCACCTCCGTGACGTGGCGCCTTACGGGCGCGGAACGGTTCGAGAACATCGGGGAACACGGAGACAACTTCTACCAGACCGGTGGTGGGCGGCCGATATCGGTCGATGCCGGGTGTCGAGGCCCGGACCCGCTGCCCGGCCCCGCACTCGGGGAGCCGCGCGGGGCGATCGGCCGGAACGCCGGGGAACTGGAGCAAGGCTGGCGGACCTCCCGTACGTTGGGGGGGCGGTTCACGGCAGGAGCCGACCCGACCGTCTACAGTCTCGTAGACGGTCTACAGGACTGTAGACGAAACTTGGAGGAACCGCCGCCATGTCCGACGCACCGCCCGCCCGCCGGCCCGCCGGGGAGCTGGAGGCCGAGGTGCTGGCCGCCCTCTGGTCGGCCCGGCAGCCGATGACGCCGCAGGACGTCCAGGCGGCGCTCGGCGGGGACCTCGCCCGCACCACGATCGCGACGATCCTGGCCCGGCTGCACGACAAGGGGACGGTCGAGCGCACCCGGGCCGGCCGCGCGTACGCCTACACCCCGACCGTCCAGGACCCCGCCGGCCTGGCCGCCCGCCGAATGCACACCGAGCTGGGCCGCGAGGCCGACCGCTCGACCGTGCTGGCCCGCTTCGTCTCCGACCTCTCCGCCGAGGACGAGCAACTGCTGCGCGACCTGCTCGGCGAGGCCCCCGGCAGCCCCGACGCCCCCACCCCTCCCGGCACCGGAGCCGAGGGCGACGACGGCCGCTCGGGGGCGTCCGGCCGATGATGATCGCCGTCTGGGCCCCGCTGCTGCTGCCGTTCCTGGCCGCCCCGCTGGCCCGCCGCCTCGCCGAGGCGCTGTCGCCGCGGGCCGCCGCCTGGATGCTGGCCGGCAGCACCGCCGTCCTGGCCGGCGGCACGCTCTGCTCGCTCGGACTGCTGGCCGCCGCCGGGCTGCTCCAGCTGCCGCCGGTCGCCGCGTACGGCCACCTCTCGCTGCCGTGGCTCACCGCGGCCGCGCCGGACGCCCCGCTCGCCGCCGCCGCGGCCGCCCTGGCGCTCCTCGCGCTCACCGCGCTGGCGGTGCGCACCGCCCGACGCCGACGACTGGAACTGCGCACCGCCCGGGCCGCCGTCCCGCCCGACGGCCGGCCTCCGGACACGCGCCCCCGGCGCGCCACCGTGCGCCCGGAGCGCACCCCGGGGCACCGCACCGCCCCGCACCGGCCCACCGGAACCGCGCCCACCACGACCGCGCCCACCACGCCCACCACAGCCGCGTCCGCCGCAACGACGCCCACCGGAACCGCCCCGAACCGGCTCGCGGGATCCGGGTCCGCCGCCCTCCTGCGGCCCGTCCGGTCCGCGCTCACCGCCCTGCTCCGCCCCGCCGAGCCCCCGCTCACCGTCCTGGACGACGAGCGCGCCGACGCCTTCGCCCTGCCCGGCCGCCTGCGCCGCCCCGGCCGGCCGGGCGAGCCCGGCCGGATCGTGGTCACCTCCGGCATGCTGCGCGCCCTCAGTGGCCCCGAACGCTCCGCCCTGCTCGCCCACGAGCGCGCCCACCTGGCCGCCCGCCACCACGTCTTCCTGGCGCTGGCCGAGCACGCCGCCGGCATCCACCCGGCGCTCCGCCCGCTGCGCGCGCCCCTCGGGTACCACCTGGAGCGCTGGGCCGACGAGGTGGCGGCGGCCCGGGTCGGCGACCGCACCGTGACCGCCCGGGCGGTCGGCCGGGCCGCCCTCGCCGCGAGCCGCTCCCCCTGGCCGGACCGGCCCCGACTGGTCCCCGCCGCCCACTCCGGGCCGGTCCCGCGCCGGGTCGCCGCCCTGCTCCAGCCCCGCCCGGCCGCCACCCCCGGGACCCGGCTGCGGGCCGTCGCCCTGGCCCTGGTCGCCTGCCTGGCGCTGAGCACCGGCGCCACCCTGGAGGCCACCGCGGACCTGCACCACACCGTCGAGGCGGCCCAGCAGGGCGTGGGCGCACCGCACTAGCACCGCCTTGGCACCGCGCCGTCCGCGCCGTCCGCGCCCGGCGACGCCGTTGCGTACCGTCCGGTATGCCGAGTTGGCAGACCCCGTCCCCACGGGCGCGGCTCACCCGTACGCTTTCGTCAGCGCGTCGACCCCGGCGCGACCTCGAACGGCGGCGAGGAGCGGACCGAGTGCGGCAGACCGGACGGCAGTCCCGACGACCCGAGCGCCGCACCCCGCCGACCGCGGCGGAGCTGGCCAAGGTCCACGAGCGCACCCTCGCCGAGGCCGCCGCCCGGGAGCTGACCGGCCCCGCTGTCCCCGAGGAGGGCGGCGCCCCCGGCCTGCTCCAACCCCGCCCCGAGATCGGCGATTCCTGGGCCCGGCTGCGCCGGCTCGGCCTCGACCCCGACGCCGGCGCCGCCGCCGCCCTGCTGGGCCCGGCCGAAATCGAACAGCGCCGCCGCTCCAGTGGACTTGACACAGTCATGCCAATACTCCGCCAGACCCTGCTGGAGCCCACCGACGCCGCCCCGCTGATCCTCGCCATCGCCGACGCCGAGGGCCACGTGCTCTGGCAGGAGGGTGAACGCGGCCTGCGCCGAAGCGCCGACCGGATCGGCTTCATCACCGGCGCCCGCTGGGTCGAGGAGAACGTCGGCACCAACGGCATCGCCGTCGCGCTGCGCGCCCGGCGCCCGATGCACGTCCACTCCGCCGAGCACTACCTGCGCAGCCACCACTCCTGGACCTGCGTGGCCGCCCCCGTGCACGACCCCGGCACCGGACAACTGGTCGGCGCCGTCAACCTCAGCGGCCCCGCCCACACCGTCCGCCCGTACCTGCTCCAGCTCACCGCCACCGCCGCCCGGCTCGCCGAGACCGAGCTGCGCGCCCACCGGCTGGAGGCGCTGCACCACCTGCGCACCCTGGCCGCCCCGCTGCTCGCCCGGGTCGGCGGCCCGGCCCTGGTGGTGGACTCGGCGGGCTGGACCGCCGCCGCGGCCGGGCTGCCGCCGCCCAACCGGCTGCGGGTGCCCAGCGAGGGCTGGGCCCCGGCCGCCGTGCACTGGGTCCCCGGCCTGGGCGAGTGCGCCCTGGAACCGCTCGCCGACGGCTGGCTGGTCCGCCCGGTCCGCCCGCCCGAGGACGGCTCCGGCCCGGTGGACGCCGAACAGACCCAGGGCGCCCGGCTCCGGCTCGACCTGCGCCGGGCGGACCGCCCCGAGCTCTCCGTCCGCGGCGCGGCCGGCAGCTGGTCCCACCCGCTCAGCCCCCGCCACGCCGAACTGCTGCTCCTGCTCGCCACCGGACGCGAGGGCAGCACCGCCGCCCAGCTCGCCGAGGCGCTGTTCGGCGACGCGGGCCGGACGGTGACGGTCCGCGCCGAACTGTCCCGGCTGCGCCGCTACCTGGGCGGGCTGCTGGCCCACCGGCCGTACCGGATCGCCGAGTCGGTGCTGGTCACCGTGGACGGGCCGGACGATCCGTACGACCTGCTGCCGGCCTCCTCGGCCCCGGCCGTCCGACGGCTGCGGGCCGCGCTGGCGGCCGGGGCGGTGCGCCTGCCCGGCCCGCCCCCCGTGCCGCCGCCGCGCGCGCCCGGGGACACCCCGCTCCGCCGCTGAGGCCGCCGGCCCGGGGCGTCGACGGACCCGCCGGACCCGTCGCACCCGCCCCCTCCGCCGAACCCGGGCCGGTCAGCCGGCGAGCAGCGCGGCCAGGTCGGCGTCGGTGGGGCCGCAGTCGCGCTCCTGCTCCTCCGAGACCAGGGCGTACGTCCGGTCCAGCCAGGCCCGCACCCGGGGCTTGGAGACCTCCAACAGGGCGCTGCCGTGCGGGGATTCGAGCGCCAGGTGCAAGGTCGAGCCGTGGCACGGGCAGTAGGCCGGCCACAGCTTGACGTCGCCCTGACCGCTCAACGTGCCCAGGCCGTCGCGCAGCAGCTCGCGCGAGAACACCCAGTCGGCCTCGTCCGGACGCCCCACGTGGAACGTCAGCAGCACCTCGTAGGGGCGGGCGGCGTCGAAGCGGAACCGGGTGCGCACCTCGCCGACCACCTCCTCGCCCAGCGAGATCCGCAGCACCAGCACCTCCTCCACCGCCGCCGGAGCGGCGGTGGAGCCGTCCCCATCGCCGCCCGTGGGGGTGGCGGCGAGGGGTGCACTGGAGGCTGCGGACAGCGGGTCGGGCGGCATGACGGTCTCTCCGGGACGGCGGGGGATGCACTCAGCCTGCGCCCACCCGGGCCGGGTGGGCAAGGGTTGCAAGGGGGTTGCAACCGCCCCCGTCCGGGACGCGCCACCCCTCGACTCCGCTATCAGACGATCCGTCAATTCCGTTGTCTCGAACGGATGTCCACGAAATGGATGGAACCCGTCCACGGTACGACCGCCCGCTGGTACGCTCTCCCCCTCCCCGGCGCGGGCCCGCGGCGGACCGGCCCGCGGCGACCGGAGCCGGGCCCGGCGCGGACGCGTGGGAGAATACGGCGACGCGACGGCGGCTTCGGGGAGGGAGGGGTCCGGTGGCTGTGCGCGAGGACACCGCGCGGGACGTACGGCACGAGCCCGAACGGCACGGCCGGCACGGTCGGCCGCGCCCGTTCGGCGGCCGGTTCCGAATGCCCACCCTCCGCGTCTCCGGCGCCGCGATGGCGATGTCCACCGTCGTCGGCATCAGCATCGCCACCACCCTGCTGCTCAACGAGCAGCAGGGGATCGGCCGTCGGGCCGGCGTGGCCCGGGTCGGCGACACCCCGCCGCCCACCCCGGGCGCCACCGACCGCACCGAGGCGGTCTCCGCGCAGAGCCCGTCCGCCACCCCGGACCCGGGCGGACCGTCCGCCGCCCGCCGCCCCGCGCGCCCCTCGGGCCACCCCTCCGGCGCCGCGCCGGTCGCGGCCACCCCGCCGGCCGGCGGCCGGACCGCCACCGGGCAGGACGCGCAGTCCTCCGGCACCCGGCTCGCGGGCGCCGAGCCCGGCGTACCGGCCCCGGCCGGCCCCTCGCCCAGCGCGCCGACCCCGCCGGACGGTCGGCCCGACGGACAGCCCGACGGTCAGCCCGGCACCGGCCAGTCCCCGCACTCCCCCGGCCTCAAGCCGCCCACCTGCCCCGTGCCGCCGCCCACCGCGACCTCCCCGGGCGGCGACACCGGCGACACCGGCGCCCCCACGGGACACCCCGGCCCGGTCGGGCCCGCCCCCACGGCACCCGGCCCCACCGCACCCGATCCCACCGCACCCGACCCCACCGCACCGGACCCGGCCACCGACCACGCGCTGACCGGCGTCCCGCTGGTCGCCCCGCTGGGCCGCGACGGCCTGCGGCACGAGCTCGCCCTCACCGTGACCGAGCCGGTGACGGCGCTGCAGACCGAATTCCGGCTCGTCCCGGGCGAGTCGGCGGCCACCCCCGGCAGCGCCTGGACCGATCTGCCCGGCGCCCTGGTCACGGTCCTGCAGGAGCGCGGCACCCTGGTCTACCGCTTCACCACGCCGCCCGGAACCGACGTCCGGCCCGGCCACTACACCTTCGGCGTGCGCGGCGCCCGCCCGGCCGCCGCCGACCCGTCCGCGGCCCGCAAGGCGGCTCCGGCCGAGAGCTGGAGCGCCTCCGCCTTCGCCCTCCGCCACCCGCGCGCGGTCGCCACGCTCGGCGCCTTCGGCCCCGTCCCGCCACTGCTGCCCGCCGCACCGCCGCCACTGGTGCCCCGGGGCCCCGGCGTCCCGACCGCCCCGCCCGCCGCTCCACCGGCCACCCCGCCCCGCTGACCTCCGGGCCGACCGTCCGGGCCGACCGCTCCGACGGGGCCCGCGCGACCGGGCCCGCGCGACCGGGCCATCCGGACCGGCCGGGCGACCGGCGCCGCCGCCCTTCCGTACGGCCCGCTGTGACAAGGTTCCAATCGTCCGACGATCCGACAGCTGACCTGCTCGGACGGGCGCATCCCCGCACCCTCGTTCGTTACTGTGGGCAGCACCCGGCCGGGCGCACCCCACGGCCGCTGACCGGGGCCGTCGTTCCGCACCCGAGGAGGAGTCCGTGTCCACCGTCCTGACCCAAGGCGGCAACGCACCGCTGACCGCCGCGCGAGTGACCGTCGAGGTCACCGCGCCCAAGGCGCTGGACGTCTCCGGCCTGTTGCTGACCGACGCCGGAAAGGTCCGCTCGGACGACGACTTCGTCTTCTTCAACGCCCCGAACGGCCCGGGCGTCAGCCACCGCCCGGCGGCCGCCGGAGCCCCCGACGCGATCACCGTCGACACCCGGGCCGTCCCGGCCGGCATCACCAAGATCGTGGTCACCGCCAGCCCCGCCGACCAGGTCTCCACCTTCGCCGGGACGGAGCCCACCGCCACCGTCCGCGACGCCGACACCGGCGAGGTCCTGGTCACCTTCACCCCGCCCCGGCTGGGCCTGGAGACCGCGCTCATCGTGGTCGAGGTCTACCTGCGCAACGGCGCCTGGAAGGTGCGCGCGGTCGGCCAGGGCTACGCCAACGGGCTCGCGGGCATCGCCACCGACTTCGGCGTCAGCGTCGACGACGGCCCGGCACCGGCCGCCCAGGCCGCCCCGGCCCCCGCCCCGAGCGCCCCGTCGGCGCCGCCCGCGCCCCCGGCCCCGGCCGCCACCCCGGCCGACCCGACCCTCCAGCTCCCCACCCCGCCCGCGAACCCGTTCGACACCCCGCCCCCTCCGCCGGCCGCCCCGGTCGACCCGCGGATCGCCCTCGCCACCGGCTCCCACCCGCTGCCCCCGGTCCCGCCCGCGCCGCCCGCCGCGCCCCCGGCCCCGGCCGCACCCGCGAAGGTCACCCTGGACAAGGGCAAGGTCAGCCTGGTCAAGGGCAGCTCCGTCTCCCTGGTCAAGAACGGCCGCCCCTTCCTCTCCTCCGTCACGATGGCCCTCGGCTGGGAGCCCGCCGCCCGCGGCCGCAGCGTCGACCTGGATGCCTCCTGCCTCGCCTTCGACGCCCGCCACAAGCGGCTGGAGACGGCCTGGTTCATGAAGCTGAACATCTTCAACGGCGCGATCGCCCACTCCGGCGACAACCTCACCGGCGGCGGCGACGGTGACGACGAGCTGATCACCGTCCACCTGGAGGGCCTGCCGGCCGAGGTCCACGGGCTGGTCTTCGTCGTCAACTCCTTCTCCGGCCAGAAGTTCACGGACGTGAAGAACGCCTACTGCCGACTGCTGGACGCCGGGACGAACGAGGAACTGGTCCGCTTCGACCTCACCCACTCCGAGCCGCGCACCGGCGTGGTGATGTGCAAGCTGGTCCGCCGCCCGGGCGGCGAGTGGGAGATGACGGCGCTCGGCGAGTACGTCGACGGCAAGACCGCCCGGGCGATGATCGAGCCCGCCGCCGCACTGCTGTAGGGCCCGTCTTCCAACCCCCCGCCCGCGTCACGCCGACGCCCGCGAATTCACCCCCCTGAGGCATCAAGTCGTCCACGGACCGGCTCGATTGACTCTCAGGGGGGTGAATCGCGCTCTCCCTCGCACTCGCTGAGGAGAGACCGTGCCACGCTTCCTGTCCCGCCTCGCCGTCGCCGGCACCGCCGTCGTCCTCGCCGCCGGGCTGACCACCCCCACCACCGCCCGGGCCGCCGCCAAGCCGGCCGAGCGCACCCCCGCGCTGACCTGGGTGGCCATGGGCGACTCCTTCACCGCCGGCGTCATCGAGGCCACCGGCCCCGAGACCGAGCCCCGCGACGGCTGCGCCCGGACCGTCCGGTCCTACCCCGAGATCATCCGCCGCGACCTCGGCTCCCTGGTCGAGCTGAGCAACGTCAGCTGCAGCGGCGCCACCAGCCTGGACGTCCACGCGAACAAGCAGAGCCCGCTCGGCCGCCCGCTCCCGCCGCTCGGCACCGACCCCGACGCCCCCTACCCGCCCGTCCCGCCGCAGACCGACGCCGTCGACCCGGACACCCGCGTGATCACCGTCGGCGTCGGCGGCAACGACCTCGGCTTCGGCCGGATCCTCAAGGACTGCATCGAGCTCGGCGCCACCCACCTCGGCCAGGGCACCCCGTGCAAGGACAAGTACGCCGCGCAACTGCCCGGCCGGCTCGACCGACTGCGCACCGACTACGGCACCATGCTGCTCGCGCTCCACCGGAGGGCCCCGTCCGCCAAGGTCATCACCGTCGGCTACCCGCACCTGATCCCCGAGGACGCCGGCCGCTGCCAGTACGGCGACCTTCTGCAGTTCGCCACCTTCACCACCGGTGACCTCGCCTGGGCGCGCACCAGCGTCCTGGAACCGCTCAACGCGGTCATCGCGCAGGAGTCCGGGGCCCAGCAGGACACCTTCGTGGACCTCTACCCCGCCTCCGCCGGGCACAGCGCCTGCGACCCCGAGCACTGGGTCGACGGGGTGCTGACCAGCGTCGTCCCGCTCACCTACGCCCTGGTGCACCCGAACGCCCTGGGCCAGGCCTTCGCCGCCGCCCGGATCGAGGACGTCGTCCTCGGCGGCTGAGCGGAAAACCGGTGGTCGTGCCGCCCGTGCCCGGGGCATCCTGACCGGATGATCATCCGCGAAGCCACCCCCGAGGACTGGCCGGCCATCTGGCCGTTCTTCCAGACCATCGTCGCCGCCGGCGAGACCTTCCCCTACCCCCTCGACATGGCCCCCGAGTTGGGCCGGGAGTGGTGGATGAAGACCGCCCCCGACCGCACGGTCGTGGCCGTGGACGACGACGGACGGATCACCGGCACCGCCACCATGAACAGCAACCGCCCGGGCAACGGCTCGCACGTCGCCAGCGCCAGCTACATGGTCGACCCGGCCCACCACGGCAGGGGCACCGGGCGGGCCCTGGTCGAGTACAGCCTCGACTGGGCCCGCCGGGCGGGATTCCGCGCCATGCAGTTCAACGCGGTGGTCGCCAACAACCACCACGCCGTGAAGCTCTACCGGTCGCTCGGCTTCGAGATCGTCGGCACCGTCCCCGAGGCCTTCCACCACCCGGTGGACGGCTACGTCGGCCTGCACGTCATGCACCGGCCGCTGTAGGGCCGCAGGCGGTCACTCCTCGATCGCCCCGCCGACCCGCCGCAGGTGCTGCCGGAAGCTGTACGACGGGTCGGCGGCGCGGCGCTCCAGGAACTCCTCGAACCCGGTCTGCTTCCGCAGCGTGTCCCCGGCGGCGATCCGCCCGGCCTGCGCCCGCTCGGTCCGGGCGATCGCCCCGGCCGCCGCCAGCACCTCCCCGACCCGGTCGGCGGGGACGAACAGCACCCCGTCCGCGTCGGCGAACACCACGTCCTCGGCGGTCACCAGGTGCGGCCCGACCCGCGCGGACAGCACGGCCTCCGGCTCCCGGTCGTCCAGCCGCAGGGGCCCGAGCGGCAGCGCGCCGTAGCTGAACACCGGCAGCCCGATCTCCAGCAGCTCGGGGGTGTCCCGGTGCAGCCCCCACACCACGATCCCGGCCACCCCGGCGGCCCGCGCCTCCAGCACCGCGAGGTCCCCGATGCAGGCCTCGTCCGTCCGCCCGCCGTTGTCGATCACCAGCACGTCCCCGTCCCGGGCGCCCCCGTACGCCTCCAGGAACACGTCCACGCTCCCGTAGTGCCGCACCGGCAGCACCCGCCCCGCCACCCGGCTCCCCGGCACCACCCCGGAAACCCCCGCCGGCGCCACCCGCACCCCCACCCCGACCCGCACGCACGCATCCGCCACCAACGGCGTCGACAGCCCCGCGAACTCCTTCAGCATCCCCAACTCCTCCCACCGAAAGCCCAGTTCACCAGCCCGGAATCCTACGCCCGGCCCCAAACTCACACCATCGAGTGAAACTCCGCCGTGTACTGCAGAACCCTGCCTCGCGGTGAATAGCGGACGCCCATCTGAAGGAGGGGCATCATGAGTGCTGTGGCGCATGAGCAACCGATCACGGACTCCCCATCGCAGGCCGACATCCTGCTGGAGAGCTTCCTGAGCCTGCACTCCCCCGAAGGCTTCCGAGCCGAGCTCATCGGGGGAGAGATCATCGTGGCACCACCGCCGGACGGCGATCACGAGGACCACATCAACCACCTGCTCAAGCAGGTGATCCGGCGTTCCAAGACCGACATGAGCGTTTCCGGCGGCAAGGGCCTGCGCCTCGTGAGCGGTGGGCTCTGCCCGAAGAACCACGTCATCCCCGACGCCACGTTCGCCCCCGAGGAACTCCGCCTCTTCCGGGGAGCGCCCTCCTGGATGGAGCCGGACGGCGTCGCCATGGTCGCTGGGGTGACCTCCGCCAAGCCCGATCAGGACCGCATCGCCAAGCGGCACTGCTACGCCCGGGCCGGCATCCCGCTCTACCTTCTGATCGACCGCGAGAGGTCACAGGTCAGCCTGTTCGGCAAGCCGCACCGCGAGGAGTACACCGAGGTCCACCTGGCCGCCTTCGGTGAACCCCTCGCCCTCCCCGCGCCGTTCGACTTCGAACTCGACACCAAGCCCTTCCTCTAGGAAAAGCGGAACGGCTCGTACCCCCTCCCACACAGGGGGTACGAGCCGTTCGGCGTGCGGAGCGCGTCAGCTACGGGTGGCCATGGCGCGCAGGAAGAAGGTCAGGTTGGCCGGGCGCTCGGCGAGGCGGCGCATGAAGTAGCCGTACCACTCCTGACCGTACGGGAGGTACACGCGCATCGTGTTGCCCTCGCCGGCGAGGCGCAGCTGCTCCTCGGGGCGGATGCCGAACAGCATCTGGTACTCGAAGGAGTCCCGCTTGCGGCCGTTCCACTGGGCCAGCTGGCCGGCGATCTTGATCATGTTGGGGTCGTGCGAGGCGATCATCGGGTAGCCCTCGCCCGCCATCAGGATCTTCAGCGCGCGGACGTACGCGAGGTCGACCTCGTGCTTGCCCTGGAAGGCGACCGACTCGGGCTCCTTGTAGGCGCCCTTGCACAGGCGCACGCGGGAGCCGGCGCCGGAGAACTCGCGGCAGTCGGCCTCGGTGCGGCGCAGGTAGGCCTGCAGCACGACGCCGAGCCAGGGGAAGTCCGCCCGCAGCTCGCGCGCGATGGCGAGGGTGGAGTCGGTGGTGGTGTGGTCCTCCATGTCGAGGGTCACCGTGGTGCCCGCGTCCGCGGCGGCCTCGCAGATGCGGCGGGCGTTCTCCAGCGCGATCTTCTCGCCGTCCACCGGGAGGAACTGGCCGACGGCCGACAGCTTGACCGACACCTCGGCGCCGGCCGCCAGGCCGGTCTCCTTGAGGGCCTTGAGCAGGTGCTCGTAGGCCTCGGCGGTGTCGGCGGCCTGGGACGCGTCCTGGGTGTCCTCGCCGAGGTGGTCCAGGGTGACCTTGCGGCCGGTGGCGACCAGGTCGTCGCAGGCGGTGACGGCGTCGTCGAGGGCCTCGCCCGCGACGAAGCGCTCGACTATCGCGTGGGTCGGGGGGAACTTCTCGACCACGGTGCGGACCTGCGGGGACCGGGATGCCGCGAGAAGGGCGGAACGGAGCATCGTGACTCCTGGAGCTGGTGCTTCTAAGGGTGGCAGAAAGGGGGACCGGGGCGGCGGGCACGGGGGTGGGGCCGCCGCCCCGGCGGGGCGGCGCCCGGCTGCGGGGCCGGGCGTCGCGGGTGACCGGTGGCTACGGGAGCGCTTCGGTCGGAGGCGCTGGTCAGCCCATGTGCGGGTAGCGGTAGTCCGTCGGCGGGACGAAGGTCTCCTTGACCGAGCGGGTCGAGGTCCAGCGCGCCAGGTTCTGCTTGGCGCCGGCCTTGTCGTTGGTGCCGGAGGCCCGGCCGCCGCCGAAGGGCTGCTGGCCGACGACGGCGCCGGTCGGCTTGTCGTTGATGTAGAAGTTGCCGGCCGCGAAGCGCAGCTTCTCCATCGCGTGCTCGACGGCCGCGCGGTCCTGGGAGATGATCGAGCCGGTCAGGCCGTACGCCGACACCGACTCCATCTGCGCCAGCATCTCGTCGTACTTCTCGTCCTCGTAGACGTACACGGCGAGGATCGGGCCGAAGTACTCGTCACGGAAGTACTCCGCGGCCGGGTCCTGGCAGACCAGCACGGTCGGGCGGACGAAGTAGCCGACCGAGTCGTCGTAGGTGCCGCCGGCGAGGACCTCGACCTGCGGGTCCGCCTGGGCGCGGTCGATGGCGGCCTTGTTCTTGGCGAACGAGCGCTCGTCGATGACGGCCGACATGAAGTTGGACAGGTCGCTGACGTCGCCCATGCTGAGGCCGTCGACCTCGGCGGCGAACTCGTCCTTGAGGCCGGCCCACAGCGAGGCGGGGACGTAGGCGCGGGAGAGCGCCGAGCACTTCTGGCCCTGGAACTCGAAGGCACCGCGGGTCATCGCGGTCTTCAGGACCTTCGGGTCGGCGGACGGGTGGGCGACCAGGAAGTCCTTGCCGCCGGTCTCGCCGACGATCCGCGGGTAGGTGCGGTACTGCGAGATGTTGTTGCCGACCTCGCGCCACAGGTGCTGGAAGGTGGCGGTGGAGCCGGTGAAGTGGATGCCGGCCAGCGCCGGGTGCTTCAGCGCGACGTCGGAGACGGCCAGGCCGTCACCGGTCACCATGTTGATGACGCCCTTGGGGAGGCCGGCCTCCTCCAGCAGCTGCATCAGCAGGTGCGCGGAGAACTGCTGGGTCGGGGACGGCTTCCACAGCACCACGTTGCCCATCAGCGCGGGCGCGGTCGGCAGGTTGCCGGCGATCGCGGTGAAGTTGAACGGGGTGATCGCGTAGACGAAGCCCTCCAGCGGGCGGTGGTCGCTGCGGTTCCACACGCCGTCCGAGGAGATCGGCTGCTCGGCCATGATCTGGCGGGCGAAGTGCACGTTGAAGCGCAGGAAGTCGACCAGCTCGCAGGGGGTGTCGATCTCGGCCTGCTGGGCGGTCTTGGACTGGCCGAGCATGGTGGCGGCGGCCAGGGTCTCGCGCCAGGGGCCGGCCAGCAGGTCGGCGGCCTTGAGGAAGATCGCGGCGCGGGAGTCGAAGGAGAGCGCCTGCCAGGCCGGAGCAGCGGCCAGGGCAGCGTCGATGGCGTCCTGCGCGTCGGCCTGGGTGGCGTTGCGCAGGGTGCCGAGCCGAGCCGCGTGGTTGTGCGGCTGGACGACGTGGATCTCGGTGCCGCCGCCCATCCGGCGCTCACCGTTGATCGTCATGGTCAGCTGGACCGGCTCCTGGCCGCCCAGCTCCTTCAGCTTGGCCTCCAGACGGGCCCGTTCCGGGCTCCCGGGGGCGTAGCTGTGGACCGGCTCGTTCACCGGCGCGGGGACCTGGGTCACAGCGTCCATAGAGCGCACGCTCTCCTTCGTTCCATGCGGGGGGATTGCCGGCGCGGGTCGCACGCCGGCCACAGCACGAACGCTATTCCTGGGCACCGGGCCACTTGATTGGCCGGGCGGCTAAATTCCCCCGTACGGCGTTGTCCGCCCCGACGAAGGGGGTCACGCCGCGATCACGGCCTCCCCACAGGACCTTCCCCGCACGACTCCCCTCCCGGCCGCCTCCCGGCCCGCCGGAGCGTCAGGCCGCCCGCCCGGGACGGCCCGTCGTCCCGGTCGCGCCCGGGCCGACCGGGGCCACCCGGCGGTCCCAGTCGATCCGGTAGCCGTGCACCGGCCGCAGCATCCGCTCGGGGCTCAGGAAGGTCCGCATCGCGATCGGCGCGACCAGCCGGAACACCATCCGCCCGACCGGCCCGGAGGACTTCTGGCTGTTGGTGCGCGCCGCGTCGGCGGCGATCTTCTCGACCCGGGGCCGGCGCAGCGCCTCGTACGCGGCGAAGGCGGCGGTGTGGTCGGGCAGGTCGCGCAGGCAGCGGGCGAGTTCGACGGCGCTCTCGACGGCCAGCGACGCGCCCTGGCCGGAGCTGTTGGACGGGGCGTGCACCGAGTCGCCGACCAGCACCATCCGGCCGCGGTACCAACGCGGCACGGACGGCATGATCTCCAGTCGCGGGAACACCTCCATGGTCTCGACGTCCGCCATCCGCAGCACCTCCCGGGCCGGCAGGTCGGCGGAGTGCAGCTCGCGGCAGCGGCGCAGCCACTCCGCCGCGCCGACCGCGCGGACCTCCTCCGGGGCCATCGGCTCGGGCTGCGGGATGTTGCTGAACCAGGCGGTGCCGCTGCCGCCGGGCAGGCCCCAGTAGCCGAAGAAGGCGCGGGCGCCGTTGGCGAAGTGCACGGACTCGCCGCGGCCGGCCCGGCCGGGCAGCCGGTAGGAGCTGTAGCCGCCGACGCCGAGCAGTCCGGTGTACTGGGCGGCGGGCGCGGCCGGGTCGATCAGGGTGCGGACGGTGGATCCGGTGCCGTCGGCTCCGATCAGCAGGTCCCCGGTGGCGCTGCTGCCGTCGGCGAACCGGGCGGTGATCCCGTCGGCGCCCTCCTCGACGCCGACCAGCCGCTTGCCCCAGTGCACCTCGACGCCGGTCTCCCGCAGCCGCCGCTGGAGCACCTCGTACAGCTCGGCGCGGCGCATCAGCCGACCGCGCGGCAGGTCGGCGAGGCCGCTGAACTCGGCGAGCACGCCGCCCTTGCCGTCCTCGATCACCATCGGCCCGACCGGTTGCCCGATCCGGCCGACCTCGGCCTCCAGCCCGACGACGGCCAGGGCGCCCAGCCCGTTGGGGGCGATCATGAAGGTCCCGCCGACGCCCTCGGCGGAGTCCCGGTAGGCCTCGAACACGACCGGTTCGAGGCCGGCCTTGCGCAGCGCCAGCGCCGTCACCGGCCCGGCGATGCCGCCGCCGATGACCAGGGCCTTCTTGGACGTACCAGGTGTACCAGGTGCACTCATTGCAGACTCCCGAACTGTTCCTGCCAGGTCCGGACGAAGTCCGGCTCCCGGAGTTGCGCGATGAGGCGCTCGACGAAGGCGACCTCGGCCTCCAGCCCGCCGACCCGGTACTCCTCCTCGATCAGGAAGATCCAGCCGACGCCGTCAGCCGTGGCCGTGCGCATCTCCTCCCGGATGGCCGCCACCTCGGCGACCAGGGCGGTCCGCCGCCGCTCCAGCAGCTCCGCGGCCTCGGCCGGCGGGAGCACCATGAGCAGCGACAGCGAGACCCCGAACGCGGGGTACTCGTGCTGCGGTTCGGCGACGAGTTCGCGCATCCAGTCGTGGAGCTCCGTCCGGCCCTCGGGCGTGAGGGCGTAGACGGTGCGCTCCGGCCGCTGGGTGTCGCGGACGGTCTCCTGCTCGGCGACGAAACCGGCCTTCCGCAGCTGCTCCACCACCATGTACAGCGAGCTGCGGTTGTACTTGATGTTGCGGTCCTTGGCGTGCTCCTTGAGCCGCCGCCCCATTTCGTAGGGGTGCATCGGCTCGGCCAGGAGTTCGGCCAGGACCGCCAACGCCAGCGGGTTCGACACCTTGCGTCGCTTCGCCACGAGACGTCCTCATCTCTTGGTCAGTACTGACTATCCATTCTCGGATAGTCAGGGTCAACTATTCAGGATCGACGAACTGGAACTCTGTCCGCCCGGCTAAAATCAACCACACGCCGTTGTCCGAACGGATGAGGGACGGAGGAAGGAGGTCCGGATGACCACCCCCGGCCTGCCGCTCCGTCACCTGCTGATGTCCCTCGGCGAGCCCCTGGTCGAACTGCAGGCCGCCCCGCAGGGCCTGGACGTCCCGGTCCGCGACGTCGCGATCCTCGACCCGGAGGACCCGCCGACCGCCGCCCCCGGCGAGCTGGTGCTCGCGATCGGCGCCCGCGGCCGGGCCGCGCTCCCCGCCCTGCGCGCGGCCGGCCGGGCCGGCGCGGCCGCCGTGGCGGTCAAGCTGGACGGCCCCGGCCAGGCCGACGCGCTGCGCGAGGCCGCCACCGACGCGGGCGTCGCGCTGCTCTCGGTGCGCCGGGAGACCCGCTGGGAGCACCTCGACTCGCTGGCCCGGGCGATCATCGCCGGACCGGACGCCCCGGACGCGCCCGGCGCCCCCGAGCCCAACGCGGGCGACCTCTTCTCCCTCGCCCAGACCGTCGCCGTGCTCACCAACGGCATCGTCTCGATCGAGGACACCTCCAGCCGGGTGCTGGCCTACTCCCGCTCCTCCGACTCCGACGAGGTCGACGACCTGCGCCGGCTCTCCATCCTCGGCTGGCAGGGCCCGGAGCCGTACCTGTCCAAGCTCCGCGAGTGGGGCATCTTCCAGCACCTGCGCAGTTCGGACGCCCCGATCGCGGTCGAGCCGCACCCCGAGCTCGGCCTGCGCCGCCGTCTGGCCGTCGGCATCCGGGCCGGGGCGCAGCCGCTCGGCACCATCTGGGTGCAGGAGGGCGCGCAGCCGCTGGCCCCGCTGGCCGAGCAGGCCCTGGTCGGCGCCGCCCGGGTCGCGGCCGCCCAACTGGTGCGCCGCCGCCGAGAGCTGTCCGCCGACGTCCGGCTCACCCGGACACTGCTCACCGGACTGCTGGAGGGCTCCACCGGCCCCCAGTCGCTCGCCACCCACATCGGCCTGGACCTGCGCCGCCCGGCCACCGTGCTGGCCTACGGCGCGCACACCACCGAGGTGCTGCACCGCTCCGACGTCACCGGCCTGATCTCGGTGCACACCGCCGCCCGGCACCGCGCCGCGCTGCTCGCCCCGATCGAGTCCCGGGTGTACGTGCTGCTGCCCGAGCTGCCGCCCGGCCTGCCGATGGCCACCGTGCGCGGCTGGGCCTCCGAGGTGGTGACGGCCGCCCGGGAGCACCTCGGCGTCCCGCTGCGCGCCGCGATCGGCTCGACCGTCGACGGCCTGGCCCAGGTGCCCGACTCCCGCGCGCAGGCGGACCGCATCCTGGACGCGATGGGCCGCGGCGGAGTGGACCTCGACGTCGCGGCGCTGATCGACGTCCAGGCGGAGGTGCTGGTCAGCGAGGTGGTCGCGCTGCTGCAGGAGCGCACCGGCCTGCGCGACCCGCGACTCACCGCGCTCACCGCGTACGACCGCCGGCACGGCACCCGGCTCGCCGAGTCGGTGCTCGCCTGGCTGGACGCGCTCGGCGAGGTCCGGGTGGCCGCGGACGCCCTGCACATCCACCCCAACACCCTGCGCTACCGGGTGCGCCGCGCCGAGCAGTTGACCGGCATCGACCTCGCCCAGCCGCAGCAGCGGCTGCTGGCGATGCTGCAACTGCGGCTGCCCGCGGACGACTGGTCCGCGGGCAGCCGGTCACGCTCCGAGGGCTCCGGGGGTCACTCGCCGTAGCCCTGGCCGCGCTCCGGGGGTCACTCGCCGTAGCCCTGGCCGCGCTTGTGCTCGTTCAGCCGGTGCCACGGGCCGGTGACGGCCAGCTGGATGCCCGGGGTCTGGATGTTGGCGAACAGGGTCCTGCCGTCGTCCGAGAAGGTCACCCCGGTGAACTCGCTGAACTCGGGCTTCTCGGCGGTGCCGATGTTCAGCTCGTTGCGGGCGATCGGGTACACCAGCCCGTCCTCGGTGGCGCCGAACAGGTGCGAGACGCCCTCGCCGTCCTCGCAGATCACGATGCCGCCGTACGGCGAGACGGTGATGTTGTCCGGGCCGTCGTAGTTGTCGTGGTCGCCCCAGACGTCGGTGTTGACGCCCAGCAGGACCTTCAGGGTGATGGTGCGGCGGGCCGGGTTGTAGAACCACACCTGGCCGTCGTGCTGCAGCGGGCTCTCCGAGCGGGCGTAGCTGGAGACGAAGTAGAAGCCGCCGTCACCCCACCACATGCCCTCCAGCTTGCGGGCGCGGCTGACCTCGCCGTCCTTGAACTGCTTGCGCACGGACACGGTCCTGGCGTCGCGGTCCTGGACCTTGACCCAGTCCACCCCGTAGGTGGTGCCGACCTTGGTGGCGCGGGAGAGGTCGTCGACGAACTTGCCCTGCGCGTCGAAGACCTTGAAGGCCTCCAGCACACCGGCGTCGGCGGCCAGCTTGCGCAGCTGGTAACGGCCGTGCCGGAAGCCGGCCGGCGGGGTCCAGCGGAACAGCAGGCCGTTGGGGTTCGAGGCGTCCTCGGTCAGGTAGACCTGGCCGCGCTTGGGGTCGACGACCACGGCCTCGTGCGCGTAGCGGCCGAAGGCCTTCACCGGCTGCGGGTCGCGGTTGTAGTCGTCGTCGAACGGGTCGACCTCGAAGACGTACCCGTGGTCCTTGGTGAAGCCGTTCTTGCCGGCCTTGTCCTCGGTCTCCTCGCCGGACAGCCAGGTGCCCCACGGGGTGATGCCGCCGGCGCAGTTGGTGGCGGTGCCGGCGATGCCGACCCACTGCTCGACCGAGCCGTCCCGCTTGGCGTGCACGATGGTGCAGCCGCCGGCCGCGCCCGGGTCGTAGACGTGGCCCTCGGTCAGCGGCACCGGGTGCGGCCACTTGTCGCGCGCGCCGGACAGCTCGTGGTTGACGACCATGTAGTTGCCGCCGTGCTCGTCCTCGAAGGCGGAGGTGCCGTCGTGGTTGCTCGGGGTGAACTCGCCGGTGCGCAGCCTGGTGACGCCGGCCCGGTTCAGGACCTTGTACGAGAAGCCCTTGGGCAGGGACAGCAGCCCGGCCGGGTCCTGCACCAGCGCGCCGTAGCCGACGGCGGTGCCACCGGCCGCGTTGGTCCCGGCGGCCGGAGCGGCCGGGGCCTCGCCGCCGGCCGGGGCGGCGATCGCACCGGGGGCGCTGGCCAGGGCCCCGGCGCTGCCGGCGATCAGCACACCGGCCCCGACGACGGTGGAACGGTTGACGAAGTCCCGGCGGGACAGCGACATGGCAGCAACTCCTGAAGGGATGGGCGCGGGCGTCGGGGTGGGATGCCGACGCCCAGCAGGCTCCGCCGGACGGGTGAACCCGGGATGACGCGCACCTCACATCCGGGCGGCCATTTGCCGACCGATGACCGACACATGACCTCCGCTTTGCCAAGTCAGCGTCAGCTTTGCCGCGTCACACCGTCAGCCCCGCCGCGGTTCCCGCACCGCGCGGGCGGCCCGCCGGCCCGTCAGCGCCGCGCCGACCGCCACTGCTCCCAGGCCGCCAGCCACAGCTGCTCGGCCAGCCGGTGCTCCTCCCACACCCCGGCCCCGCCGCCGCCCGGCCGCTCCCGCCACAGCTGCGCCCAGGCCCGCTGGGCCGGCAGGCTCGCCACCTCACTGGCGAACACCGTGTACCGGACGACCTCCTCGACGGCCGCCTCGCCCTCCGCCGTGCCGACCAGCCAATGCGTCTGCTGGGACAGCCGGTTGAGATGGTTGACCATCGCGGTCACCGCCGCCGCGGCCTCCTCCCGGGTCTCGGTGGCCAGCCGCATCTGCTGGCGCACCGCCGCCTCCCAGCGCACCGCGCAGGCGTCGCCGCGCAGCCCGCGCGGCAGCCGCGGCGTGCGCCCGGCCCGGACCTGCGCCTCGATCGCGGCGGTCTCGGCGATGCTCTGCGCGATCAGCGACCGGTGCGCCTCCAGCCCGACGACGGGCGGCAGTTCGCGCTCCTCCACCGGGACGTACCGGGCCTGCCGGGAGGCGAGGTCGCGCAGCAGGTCGGTGCGCCCGCGCAGGTACCGCTCGAAGTCGCCGATCCCGCCGAGCTCCACCCCGCCGGGGGCCACCCCCCGGCCGCAGACCGTCACGGTCAGCCCGCCGACCCGCAGCCGCCCGGCCCACACCGGCTCGGGCCCGTCCGTCGCCGCCCCGGGCGGCAGCTCCGGCCGGTCCTCGTGCACCTCCACCGCGCACGGCTCGCCGTCCACCGTGATCCACTCGCGCAGCGCCCGTACCCGGCCCGGGCCGTCGCCCTCGTCCAGGCCCAACTGCTCGTAGACCCGGTCCCGTTCGTCCTCGACCACGTCCTCCAGCTCGGGCAGCGGCTCGCACTGCTCGGCCCCCGGCCGGTAGGTGCGCACGGTCACGTACGGGCCCGCGGCGGAGCGCCAGTCGCCGCACTGCACCTCGACCCAGCGCAGCGCGCCGCCGGCGGTCTCGAAGGCGGCCAGCGCCTCACCGGTGCGGGCCGGCCCGTCGACCACGCCGTACACCGGGAAGTCGACCGCGGCCAGGGTCCGGCGGGAGAAGTCCTCCTGGTCGGCGAACTGGTCGGCGAACTGGTCGCCGACCGTGTCCGAGACCAGGCCCGCGGCCTGGCCGGTGACCTGGTCCGCGACCTGGTCCGGAAGATGACCGGCGAAACGATCCTCCTGGCCCGGCCGGTCGGGCACCGGGGCGGGGCCCCCGGGCCCGGTGTTCCACTCCTGGTGCCTGCCGCCGCTCTCCCGCATCATCCTGTGCCGCACCCCCGAGTCCTCGCGCCCGCACCGCTGACGCCACCTTACGTGCCCGCCGCTGCCGGGTCATCAGCTCGACTGCCGGCCGGGGGCGGTGGCCGTGTCAGGACCCCCGGTTGTCAGCCGCCCTCCCTAACCTGGCGGCATGACAGCACAGAGCAGCACCACCACCACGGACGGCACGGCGGCCCCGAACGGCTTCCCCGCCAGGATCAGCATCGTCACCCTCGGCGTCACCGACCTCGACCGCAGCGCCCGGTTCTACGAGGGCCTCGGCTGGCGGCGCTCCTCCGCCTCCAGCCCGGAGATCGTCTGGTTCCGCACCGCCGACTCGGTGCTCGGACTCTTCCCCAGCGACGAGCTGGCCGCCGACGCGGGCGTGCCGGCCACCGGCGAGCCGTCGTTCCGCGGCGTCACCCTCGCGGTGAACCTGGAGTCCCCCGCGCTGGTGGACGCCGCGATGACGACGGCCGTCGGGGCCGGCGCCGTGCTGGTCAAGCCGCCGGCCGCGACGAGCTGGGGCGGCTACTCCGGCTACTTCGAGGACCCGGACGGCCACCTCTGGGAGCTGGCCCACAACCCCTTCGTCCCCTTCACCGAGGACGGCTCCCTGGACCTCCCCTGACCCGACCCGGTCCACCCCGCCCCGGCCGACCCGACCCACCCCGGCCGACCCACCCCGGCCGACCGGCCGCCCGGGTGCTCGGCCTAGTTCTTCGACCGCGCCTTGAAGGCCGCCTTGCGCGCCTCCTTGGCCACCGCCCGGTCCAGGTGCAGTTCCCCGATCGCCTCCAGGACGTCCGCCGTGTACGGGTGGTCGACCCGCCACAGCTCGCCGAACCAGGTCGCCGGGTCGCCCTTCACCGGCAGGTCGGTGACCAGGTCGCGCAGCAGCTCGGCGTCCCCTCCGTTGTCCAGCAGCTGGGCGGCGAAGGTGTCGACCACCGTCCACAGCGTCATCGCCCGCCCCGGCACCGGCACGTCCGTCGCACCCCGGGCGGTCAGCCAGGCCCGCGCCGCGCCGCCCAGCTCCGGGTCGTCCAGCACCTCCCGGACGGCCGGCTCGGCGTCCGGCCCCAGCATGTCGAGCCCCGAGACGCAGAGCATCCGCCGCAGCGGGCCGTACGCGTCGTCGCCGTGCGCCGCCGCGAGCAGCTCGCGCGCCGCCGCCACCGGCTCCCGGCCGGTCGTCCACACGCGCAGTTCCTCGTCCGGCAGGACGTTGGCCGACTCGCACAGCCCGCGCAGCAGCTCGACCGCGTCGCCCTGGGCCAGCTCGCCGACCAGCGGCGCGTCGTAGCCGTCCTCCAGCAGCCACTGCCGGATGCCGTACTGGCCGAGCGGGGTGAGCCGGACCAGGCCGAAGCGGGCCGACTCCTCCTCGTCCAGCGGCTCCTCGCCGACGACGGCGGGCTCGTCGCCCTCCTCCTCGTCGAACAGCTCCGGGTCGATCGGGCGGTAGTCCAGCAGGCCCAGCTCGGCGAGGTCGCCCAGCATCGGGTCCAGCGCGACCATCACGTCGGTGATGTCGCCGAGCAGCTCCTCGCTCGGCTCCTCGCCCTCCGGCACCACCAGCAGCGCGGCCAGCACGCCCAGCGGGACGGTCTCGTTGCCCGGCTCGGCGAAGGCGGTGGTCTCGTAGAGCACCTGCAGCGCCTCGTCCAGCAGCTCGGCGGCCTCGTCCCGGGCCTCCTCGACCTCGTTCAGGCCGTCCTCGTCCTCCTCGTCCGCTCCGGCCGCCGCCTCGCCGTCCTCCTCGGGCAGCGAGTCGGCCTCCACGGCCAGCTCCCGGACGATCCCGGCGGCGGTCAGCCACAGCTCCAGGACGGTCTCCGGGTCGCCCTGCTCGGCGGGCTCCAGGTCCGGGCCCGGGACGGCGACGTGCTCGCCCTCCGCGGTCGTGCCGAGCTCCACCAGGTCGAGGTCGCAGGCCAGCGACCAGGCCCGCAGCGCCTCCACCTCGGTCTCCTCGGGCACCTCGCCCTCGGCCGGGGCCAGGCCCAGCAGGCGCGCCGCGGGGGCCCGGTCCTCCTCCACCAGGTCGCCGAACTCGTCCACCGCCCGGTGCGGGGCGGCCCAGCGGGCCAGCGTCAGCGCGTACCCGAACATCGGGACGGCCTTCGCCTGCTCGGCCAGCTCCTCCTCGGAGGGCAGCTTGACCGGCGGGACGAGCACGGCCGCGTCGTCCAGGTCCTCGTCGTCCAGACCGTGCGCGGCGAACGCCCCGTAGAGGTCCTGCAGCTCCAGGTCGGCGGGCAGCACCGCCTCGGCCGCACCCTCTCCCCCCGAAGCCCCGGCGTTCTTCCGACGTCGTCCGGCCATCGTTTGCGCTCTCCCTCAGCCAGCGGTCAGCCCAAACAGCTCCGCGTACCGATCTACCACCTCAGCGTATAGGTCGGGCACCCGCGATGCCCGGCCTCCGGGGGCGCTCACAGGGGCGCGCGCCGTATCCGTGCGCCCACCGTTTATCCTTCGCTCTGGCACCCGCGCACACCCCGCGCGGGCCACCGGGCAACGAAGCCCACCTCTCACAGCTCATCCGCTCCACCAGGGAGCCCCGCACCGCGGCCACCACCACAGCGCCTCAGGACGGGCGCGCCGGCACACCCCGCCGACCCCGGTGGCGCCCTGCCACAGGAGACCCCTCACATGGCGGACCTCTCCCCCGCCGGCTCCGGCCTGCGCACCGCGCAGCTCGACGGACGCCGACTGTCGGAGGCCCTGCTCCCCCTGGAGCTCGCGCCGCGCGCCCAGCTCCAGCTCTCCGCGATCAGCCGCTGGAACGCCCTGCGCGGAGTCCGCGTCGGCCTGGTGGCCGCCGCCCTGCTGCTGATGCTGATCGGTGCCAACCTGGCGACGCCGATCTACCCGCTCCTCCAGCAGCGCCTCGGGCTCGGCCCGCTCGACACCACGATCCTCTTCACGGTCTACGTCTTCGCGCTGGTCCCGGTGCTGGCCATCGTCGGCCACTGGTCCGACCACCTCGGCCGCCGCGCCCTGATCCTGCCCGCCGTCGCCCTGGCCGCCGCCGGCGACGTCGTCTTCGCCACCTCCGGCAGCTTCTGGCAGCTCGCCGCCGGCCGGGCGATCCAGGGCATAGCCGTCGGCCTGTCCACCGGCGCCGCCGGGGCCGCCCTCGGCGACCTGCTGCCCGACCACCCGACCCTGGCCGCCAAGCTCACCCTGGCCTGCTCGGCGGGCGGCGTCGCCCTCGGCCCGATCGTCGGCGCCCTGCTGTCCGGCGGCTCCGACCCACTGCTGACGCCCTTCCTGCTGCACGCCATCGCGCTCCTCGCGCTCTGCGTGCCGCTCGCCCTGGTCCACCCCCGGATGCCCGGCCGCAACCGCCCGCCGGCCTCCCCGCCCCGGATCACCACCCCGGCCCACCTGCGCCCGCAGCGCCTGCGGCTGCCCCGCACCGGCCGCCGCGAGTTCCTGCTCGCCGCCTCGGCCGGCTTCATCTCCTACGCGGTCTTCGGCGTCTACCTCAGCCTGGCCCCGGCCTTCGCCGCCAAGCTGCTGAACAGCCCCTCGCACCTGACCGGCGCTGTGGTCGCGGCCCTGCTGCTCGGCTCCTCGGCCGCCGCCCAGCTCGTCGTCCCGCCGACCGCCGACCGCAAGGTCATCGCCCTCGGCATGACCGGACTGGCCGCCGGCCTGGGCCTCGTCGTCGCCGCCGGCTACACCGGCACCCCGGCACTGCTCTTCATCGGCAGCGTCCTCGGCGGCATCTGCCAGGGCGTGGCCTTCCGCTCCCTCTTCACCACCGCCGTCGCCGCACTGAACCCCGAACGCCGGGGCTCCGAGCTCTCCGCCCTCTGGGTCATCGTCTACCTCGGCAGCTCCCTCCCCATCGTCGCCGTCGGCGCCCTGGTCAGGAGCTACGGCCTCCTCCCCGCCGTCAGCGGCTTCGCCGCCCTCGCCGCCGTCCTCTGCGCGGCCCTGGCCGTCGCCGTGGCCCGCAAGCCGAAGGCCGCCTGACCGCGCACCCACCCGCAAACGCCGCTGCCCGGGACTTCCGAAGGGGAAGTCCCGGGCAGCGGCGTTTCCGCCACCGGATGAACACCCGCGCGTCATCCGCTCCGCTGAGCAGCGTCCCCCGCCGTTCCCCACCATCCACCCCCCACCCCGCCTCCCGGCGGGTGCCCGCCCCCGCCGCCCAGCCGGGCGGCGCGCGGCGGGGGCGGGGGCGGAGCAGGACCACGTAGCTGCCGGAGAGGGGCCCCTCTACAGGAACACCCGGAGGCCGCCCAGGTAGTCGTCGGGGTTGCGGCGCAGGAGCAGGACCCGCCCGTCATGGTTGATCAGGGCTGCGGCGACGAAGCGGGTGATGCCGGCGGCTTCGGCGTCGGCCGCCA
This sequence comes from Kitasatospora sp. NPDC093550, assembly GCF_044764985.1. Taxonomy (NCBI): domain Bacteria; kingdom Bacillati; phylum Actinomycetota; class Actinomycetes; order Kitasatosporales; family Streptomycetaceae; genus Kitasatospora; species Kitasatospora sp. NPDC093550. The sequence continues at coordinate 170,874 of NZ_JBIWJF010000012.1, read as the reverse complement.
AGCCGGCCACGAACTCGGGGGAGGTGACGGTCACAGCAGCTCCTCGTGATGGTCGCTGATCTTCATGGCCGCGCGGACGTACTGCTCGGCCAGCTGCAGATCCCGCCCACGATGCCAGACCGGAAGCTTGATCATGTGAGCGTGGGCCTGCTCGGCGACCGGGAAGTCGCCCGGCTCGTACCGGCGGTGGGAGTGCCGATGGCTGGGGAGCAGCGCCGTCTGGTGCCGGTACGGCGGCAGCTGGTTCACCGGGCAGGTGGAGCCGGGCCGGTCGAACTCGGTGGCGCTCTCGGCGATCAGCGCCTGGTGGAAGCGCTCGATGCTCAAGCCACCGAGCTCGCCGGGGTGGCTTGAGCATCGACCCGTACCAAGACGGAACCACCCCATCGGGTACAGCACCGCCAAGGCCGGACTCCTCGGCCTCACCAGGTCGCTGGCCAGGGAACTTGGCCCGGCCGGGATCTGCGTGAACACTGTCGTACCCGGAGCCATCCAGGTCGAGGCGGAGAACGACCTGCCCGCCCACCACCGAGCCCGACCTGAGGACCAGATCCGCCGCCAATGCGTCCAGCGCCGAGGTCGCCCCGAGGACGTCGCCGCGGCGGTCGCCTTTCTCGCCGGCCCCAGCGCGTCCTTCATCACCGGCCAGTCGTTGCACGTCGACGGTGGCTGGATCCTCCACTGAACCGCCCGTCCCGCCGAACAGGAAGCAGGCCACCATGCAGCACCGCGTCCGCGCCGTCCTCCTCACCCCGAACGACACCATGCTGCTGATCAAGCGCATCCGCCCCGGCATCGACCCGTACTGGGTGATCGTCGGCGGAAAGATCGAGCCCACCGACGCCAGCCCCGAAGAGGCCCTGCTGCGCGAGGTCCGCGAGGAGATCGCGGGCGAGGCCGAGATCGTCAGTCTCCTCCACAGCATCGAGACGGACGACGAGCGCCAGGACTTCTACCTCGCCACCGTCGACAAATGGAGCTTCGAGGATCGCACCGGCCCCGAGTTCAGCCAGGAAGGCCGGGGCGAGTACCTCCTGGAGGAGATCCCCCTCACCACCCAAGCCCTCGACGCGATCAACCTCCTGCCCCAGGAGATCGCCGGGGTCCTCCACAAGGCCGTCGAACGCGGGGACCTTCTCGCCGCCAGGTAGCCGCAATCCGGTCGCTGCGTCAGCACGCTGGTCACGCACTGAATGTCACGAAATTCTCACACCGTGTCAAATGCCGTGGTACGTTCCGTAATCCAATCAAAAACAGGTGACCCCGGCAGCGCGCCAACGCTCCGGGGTCCGGCAACAGGAGCCACAACTCCCGATGCGCATCCATCGTAGCGCCCACGTGCGCAACTTCACCGTGCTGCCCAACGCCGTTCTCCAGTACCGGCGGCTGAGTTACACCGCCCGAGGCCTTCTCGCGGACCTCCTCTCCCGACCCGACGGCTGGCGCGAGGACGGACGGCACATGGCCGACAGCAGCCCGCAGGGACGCGGCGCGGTCCGCAAGGCGTTGAAGGAACTGGCCGAGGCCGGGTACTACCGGGTCGAGAAGATCCGCATGCCCGACGGCACGATCATCACCGAGACCCACGTCTACGACACCCCACACCTCACGGCGCCACCGGGTGCCACCCGCCCGGCGCCCGGTGCAGCGGCAACCGGCCCTGCTGGCAGCCCTGTTGTAAAGAACCGGCAGCAAGAACCCTCCCTCCCCACGCGCCCGCCAGGCGAAAGCGACCAGGAAGGAGGGGAGGAACCACCCGAGATCCGCGAGGCCGTGGCCACCCTGTTCCGGGTGATCCGCCCCGAGCCCCGGCTGCGCTTGGGCGAGGCCGAAGCCGCCGAACTCGCGCCCCTCGTCGCACAGTGGCTGCAGCGCGGCGCGACTCACGCCGACCTCGCCCACGCCCTGCTGCCGGGCCTGCCCACCCCGATGCACTCGGCGACCGCCGTGCTCCGCTACCGGCTGGAGCACAAGATGCCGCCCGCCCGGCCTGCCGCACGGCCACCGACCCGGTACGCCGAGTGCGCCACCTGCCACGACCCCGTGCCCCGACCGGGCATCTGCCGCCCGTGCGCCGGCCTGGCCACCCGAACCCCCACGGCCCACAAGAGCGCGGACGTGGCCACCGCAGGTGCCGCCCGAGTCCGGACCGCCCTGCGCTCCGCGATGACCGGCAGTCGACCCGCACACATCGCAGTCTGAGACACGCTCTCCACCAGCCCGAAGGCACACCGATGGGACAGGGCCCAGGCCCGATCGCTTCCGCCGGGTGGGGGGAAGGGCCACGGGGAACGGCGGTGAACCCACCCGACGCAGCAGATCACGCGCGGGCGTCCACCGACGACGGGCGGACCCCGCCGCCGCCCCTCTAGCGGGACTGGGCGACCAGGCGCCATAGGCGGGACGGGGCGGGGAGGCCCAGTTCGGTGCGCAGCCGCCGCTCGTAGCGTTCGACGTCTTCCAGGGCTTCGCCCGGGTTGCCCTCCGCGAGGTGGGCCCTGACCAGCCAGGCCTGGCTGCTCTCGCGCAGGGGATCGGCGTGGACGGCGGCGCCGGCGGCGGCCACCGCCTCGGGGAAGCGGCGGGCCTCGACGAAGGCGCCGGCCAGGGCCTCCAGGGCGTGGACGCGCAGGCGCCGCCAGTTGTCGGCCCGCAGCAGCGTCCAGTCCTCGTACCAGCCCGGCAGCAGGTCGGCCGAGAGGCGGTCGACGGCCGCCAGCCCGAGGCCGGCCCGGGCGGGGGCCGCCTCGGTGGCCAGGACGCGGTGGGCCAGTGTCCGCGCCTCGCGCAGGTCCACGCCGACGCCGTCGGCCAGCCTGAGCTCGGTCGGGCCGACCTCCAGCGCCTCCCGGCCCGCGGCCGGGAGGCGGGTCAGCGCCGAGCGCAGACTCGCGGAGGCGCAGCGCTCGGCGGCGTCCGGCCAGAGCGTGCCGGCGACCAACGGGCGAGGCACGTTCCCGTTGCAGCACAGCGCCACGAATGCGAGTAATCGCTCCGCCCCCGCGGACACGGCCACCGACGCGTCACCGACCGAGAGGTCGAAGCCGCCGAGCAGAGCGAGTCGCACGCGGGTGCCGGGTGCCGGGGAGCGCAGGTCGCCGCAGGCCATCCAACCACCGTCTCTTCGTGCACGGATCAGCCCCTTCTCCATGCTGCGCCGCCCGCTCGGCGCTGTCGACCGCAGTCGACCCACACCGTCGGCCTCAGTCGGTCCTCACACCGTCGACCTCAGTCGATCCTCACGCAGTACCCGACCGCGATCGAGGCCGTGACCCGGCCCGAGGTCAGGTCGATGGCCCGCGCGGTCGCGTTCTTCGACGCGCAGGTGTACGGATGGCCGGTGAAGAGGCCGAAGCTGCCGCCCGCGAACCCCGCGTTCCGGACGGCGGTCACGTCCCCGTGCCACACCACGGCGCCGGTCGAGTTCAGGATGATCTGGACCCGCACCGTGCCGCCGATGTTGAAGTGGTCACCGCCGAACTCCAGTTGGCCCGCGGTGTTGGCGGCCCAGAGCCGCACCGCGAGGCGCCGGTCGTCGGCCTGGCTGTTGTCGAACTTGGTCTGCGACCGGGTCTGCGGAGTCACGCAGACGGTGTCGCCCACCCAGGCCTCGCGCCAGACGAAGCCCTGGACGCAGAACCCGTTCGGCAGCGTCCGGACCGGCACCTGGCTGTTGTCGAACGCCGCCTGGGACCGGATGTCCGGGGTGACGCAGACATGGTCTCCGGGCCTGGCGTCCCTCCAGACGTAGCCCTGGCGGCAGGTGTCCGGCCCGAAGTCCTGGGCCTGTGCCGAGGACGCCCCCAGCAAGGCCGCTCCGAGCCCCAGAACCGCCGCCATCATCGTGTTCGCACCAGTACGCAGGATCCGCCGGGTGGTCATCTCCCCACCTCCTCGTAGAAGCCTGCGCCCACCCTCCAACGCACCCCGTCACCGCGGCGTGACACTCGGGAACGTCGGACACCCTGCCGCTGGGAACGGCCGGAACAGCCGGAAACACCGCTGCCGCGCGACCCCGAGGGTTCGCGCGGCAGCGGAACAACGATCGACCGTCAGCCTCAGACGTTGAAGCCCAGCGCCCGGAGCTGCTCGCGCCCGTCGTCGGTGATCTTGTCCGGGCCCCACGGCGGCATCCAGACCCAGTTGATGCGCAGGTCCTGCACCAGGCCGTCGGTGGCGGTCTTGGCCTGGTCCTCGATGACGTCGGTCAGCGGGCAGGCCGCCGAGGTGAGCGTCATGTCGATGGTGGCCACGTCGGACTCGTCGATGTGGATGCCGTAGATCAGGCCCAGGTTGACGACGTCGATGCCCAGTTCGGGGTCGACGACGTCCATCAGGGCCTCGGTCAGGTCCTCCACCGAGACGGTGCCGGCGGTGGTGCCGACGATCAGGCCGGTCGGCTGCTCCTCCGCAGCGGAGGCCGTGGCGTCGGCTGCCGTCGCGTCGGCGGCGGTGGTGCTCTCGTCACTCATGGTCTTGTCCTCCTTCGCGGGATCAGTCGTTCACGGCGGGGTGCTGGGCGAGCGCCTGCGCGGTGGCGTCCTTCCAGGCCATCCAGCTGAGCAGGGCGCACTTGACCCGGGCCGGGTACTTGGAGACGCCGGCGAACGCGACCGCGTCCTCCAGCACCTCCTCGTCGCCCTCGCCCTGGCCCTTGCTCTGCATCAGCTCGAGGAAGGCCTCCTGGACCGCCTGCGCCTCGCCGACGGACTTGCCGACCACCAGGTCGTTGAGCACCGAGGCGCTCGCCTGGCTGATCGAACAGCCCTGCGACTCGTACGAGACGTCGGCGACCGTCGCGCCGTCGAGCTTCACCCGCAGGGTGATCTCGTCGCCGCACGTCGGGTTGACGTGGTGCACCTCGGCGTCGCCGTCCCGCAGCCCCTTGCCGTGGGGGTTGCGGTAGTGGTCCAGGATGATGTCCTGGTACATCGAGTCGAGCTTCATGGTCGTCCTGCCCCGTCCCGTCAGCCGAAGAAGTTCCGGACGTGGTGCAGGCCGTCGATCAGCGTGTCGACCTCGCCCGGCGTCGAGTACAGGTAGAACGACGCCCGCGTGGTCGCCGGAATTCCGTACCGCAGGCACACCGGCCGCGCGCAGTGGTGGCCGACGCGCACGGCGATGCCCTGCTCGTCCAGCACCTGGCCCACGTCGTGCGGGTGGATGTCGCCCAGCGTGAACGAGATCGCGGCACCGCGGTCCACGGCCGTGCGCGGGCCGATGATCCGCAGGTCGGGGACCTCCAGCAGCCGCTCGACCGCGTACTCGGTGATCGCGTGCTCGTGCGCCGCGATCTTCTCCATCCCGACACCGGTCAGGTAGTCGATGGCCGCGCCGAGGCCGACCGCCTGGGCGATCGGCGGGGTGCCGGCCTCGAACTTGTGCGGCGCCGGGGCGTAGGTGGACGAGCCCATGGTGACGGTCTCGATCATCTCGCCGCCGCCGAGGAACGGCGGGAGGTCCTCCAGCAGTTCCTGGCGGCCCCAGAGCACGCCGATGCCGGTCGGGGCCAGCATCTTGTGGCCGGTGAAGGCGACGAAGTCGGCCTCCAGCGCCTGGACGTCCAGCACCATGTGCGGCGCGGCCTGCGAGGCGTCGACGACGACCAGCGCGCCGACCGACTGGGCCTTGCGGACGATCGTCTCGACCGGGTTGACCGTCCCGAGCAGGTTGGAGACCAGGGTGAAGGAGACCACCTTGGTCTTCTCGGTGATCAGCTCGTCGATGTTCGACAGGTCGAGCCGGCCCTCGTCGGTCAGCCCGAACCACTTCAGCTTCGCGCCGGTGCGCTGCGACAGCAGCTGCCACGGGACGATGTTGGAGTGGTGCTCCATCTCCGTGATGACGATCTCGGAGTCGGCGTCCACGCGGTACGGCTCGTCGGCCCAACCGAGCATGTTGGCCACGAGGTTGAGCGATTCCGAGGCGTTCTTGGTGAAGATCACCTCGTTGCGGCTGGGCGCGTTGACGAAGGCCGCGACCTTGTCCCGGGCGCCCTCGTACAGCGCCGTGGCCTCCTCGGCGAGCACGTGCACGCCGCGGTGGACGTTGGCGTTGTGCCGCTCGTAGTAGGCGGTCAGCGCTTCGAGCACCTGGCGCGGCTTCTGCGAGGTCGCCGCGTTGTCCAGGTAGACCAGCGGCTTGTCGTCGTGGAGCAGCCGCTGCAGGACCGGGAAGTCCTTGCGGATCGCGTCGGTGTCGAGCAGGCCGGTAAAGGTATGGGTCACTCGGACGCGCCGCCCTTCACGTAGGACTCGTAGCCCTCTTCCTCCAGCTTGTCGGCCAGCTCGGCACCGCCGGACTCGACGATGCGGCCGCCCGCGAAGACGTGGACGTAGTCGGGCTGGATGTACCGCAGGATGCGGGTGTAGTGGGTGACCAGCAGGGTGCCGACCTCGCCGGTCGAACGGACCCGGTTGATGCCCTCGGAGACGATCCGCAGCGCGTCGACGTCCAGGCCGGAGTCGGTCTCGTCGAGGATCGCGATCTTCGGCTTGAGCAGTTCGAGCTGGAGGATCTCGTGGCGCTTCTTCTCACCGCCGGAGAAGCCCTCGTTGACGTTGCGCTCGGCGAAGGCCGGGTCCATCTGGAGGGCGGCCATCGCCTCCTTGACCTCCTTCACCCACAGCCGCAGCTTCGGGGCCTCGCCGCGGACGGCGGTGGCGGCGGTGCGCAGGAAGTTGCTGACCGAGACGCCCGGGACCTCGACCGGGTACTGCATGGCCAGGAAGACGCCCGCCTTGGCGCGCTCGTCGACGGACATCTCCAGGACGTCCTCGCCGTCCAGCAGCACCGAGCCGCCGGTCACGGTGTACTTGGGGTGGCCGGCCAGCGAGTAGGCCAGGGTGGACTTGCCGGAGCCGTTCGGACCCATGATGGCGTGGGTCTCGCCCTGCTTCACGGTCAGGTCGACGCCCTTCAGGATCTCGCGCGGGCCGTTCTCGGCCTCGACGGAGACGTGCAGGTCGCGGATTTCAAGGGTTGCCATGTGTACTCAGGACTCCTGGTTGACGGAGACGAGCACATCGTCCCCTTCGATCTTTACGGGGTAGACAGCGACCGGCTTGGTGGCGGGCAGGCCGGAGGGCTTGCCGGTGCGCAGGTCGAAGCTGGAGCCGTGCAGCCAGCACTCGATCATGCAGTCCTCGACCTCGCCCTCGGAGAGCGCGACGTTCGCGTGCGAGCAGATGTCGTTGATCGCGAACACCCCCTCGTCGGTGCGGACGACGGAGACCGGCACGCCGTTGAGGTCCACGCGCTTGGGCACGTCCTCCTGGAGGTCGCTCAGCGCGCAGGCACGGAGGAAGGTCATCGCGTTCAGACCGCCGCTTCCAGCTCGGCGTCGATCTTCTCCATGAGCTGCTCCTGGACCTCGGCCACGCCGATCTGCTGCAGCAGCTCGGCGAAGAAGCCGCGCACCACCAGGCGGCGCGCCTCGTCCGCGGGGATGCCGCGGGCCTGCAGGTAGAACAGCTGCTCGTCGTCGAAGCGGCCGGTCGCCGAGGCGTGGCCGGCGCCGACGATCTCGCCGGTCTCGATCTCCAGGTTCGGGATCGAGTCGACCCGGGCGCCGTCGGTGAGCACCAGGTTCCGGTTGAGCTCGTAGGTGTCGGTGCCGAGCGCGGCGGCGCGGATCAGCACGTCGCCGACCCAGACCGCGTGCGCGTCCTGGCCCTGCAGCGCGCCCTTGTACGCCACGTTCGACCGGCAGTGCGGCGTGTCGTGGTCGATCACCAGGCGGTGCTCCAGGTGCTGGCCGGCGTCGGCGAAGTAGAGGCCGAACAGCTCGGCCTCGCCGCCGGGGCCCGCGTAGTTGACCCGCGGGTGCAGGCGGACCAGGTCGCCGCCGAAGGTCACCACCACGGACTTGTACGTGGCGTCCCGGCCGACCAGCGCGTTGTGCTGGGCGACGTGGACGGCGTCGCGCTCCCAGTCCTGGACGGAGACGAAGGTGAGCTTGGCACCGTCGCCGACCAGCAGCTCGACGTTGGCGGCCCGGGTGCCGCTGCCCGCGTGGTTGAGCACCACGACGGCCTCGGCGAACGGCTTGACGTCGATCACCACGTGGGCGAAGCGGACGCCGCCCTCCCCGCGGACGTCGATCTTGACCGGCTCGGTCAGCACCGCGTCCTTGGGGACGGTCACCACGAGGGCCTGCTCGAAGGCGCTGAAGGCCTGCGCGGCGACCCGGTCGACCGGCGTGCCGGCCTTGCCCAGGCGGGCGTCGTCGCGGCCGACGGTCTCGGCGGTGACGCCGTCCGGCAGCGTGAACTCGACCTTGTCCTCGCCGCGCTCGCCCGCGGCGGCGGTGCCGTCGTGCAGGCCGCCGAGGCGGTGCAGCGGGGTGAACCGCCAGTCCTCCTCGCGGCCGGTCGGCACCGGGAAGTCGTTCACGTCGAAGGAGGGCTTGACCGCGACGCGCGCGTCGATCGGCTGCTTGACCGTGTCACGGCCGGTGCCGGGGCCGGCGAGCTGCGCGCCCGCGCCGGCGGTGCCGACCTCGATCGACCCGGCGGTGGTGGAGCCGGTGGTGTTCTGCTCAGCCATGGCTGTTCGTAGTGCTCTCTTCCTCGGATTCAGTGGATGGCGGGTGCTCGGCCGGACGTCAGCCGACCGCGCCCTCCATCTGCAGCTCGATCAGCCGGTTGAGCTCCAGCGCGTACTCCATCGGCAGCTCGCGCGCGATCGGCTCGACGAAGCCGCGCACGATCATCGCCATGGCCTCGGTCTCGGTCAGGCCGCGGCTCATCAGGTAGAACAGCTGGTCCTCGCTGACCTTGGAGACGGTCGCCTCGTGGCCCATGGACACGTCGTCCTCGCGGACGTCCACGTAGGGGTAGGTGTCCGAGCGGGAGATCGTGTCGACCAGCAGCGCGTCGCACAGCACGTTGGACTTGGCGCCGTGCGAGCCCTCGCCGATCTCGATCAGACCGCGGTAGGAGGTCCGGCCGCCGCCGCGCGCCACCGACTTGGAGACGATGTGCGAGGAGGTGTTCGGCGCCATGTGCACCATCTTGGCGCCGGCGTCCTGGTGCTGGCCCTCGCCCGCGAAGGCGATCGACAGGGTCTCGCCCTTGGCGTGCTCGCCCATCAGGTAGACGGCCGGGTACTTCATGGTGACCTTGGAGCCGATGTTGCCGTCGATCCACTCCATGGTCGCGCCCTCGTACGCCACGGCGCGCTTGGTGACCAGGTTGTAGACGTTGTTCGACCAGTTCTGGATGGTCGTGTAGCGGCAGCGGCCGCCCTTCTTGACGATGATCTCCACGACCGCGGAGTGCAGCGAGTCGGAGGAGTAGATCGGCGCGGTGCAGCCCTCGACGTAGTGGACGTAGGCGTCCTCGTCGACGATGATCAGCGTCCGCTCGAACTGGCCCATGTTCTCGGTGTTGATCCGGAAGTAGGCCTGCAGCGGGATGTCGACGTGCACGCCCTTCGGCACGTAGATGAACGAGCCGCCGGACCACACCGCGGTGTTCAGCGCGGCGAACTTGTTGTCACCGGCCGGGATGACGGTGCCGAAGTACTCCTTGAACAGCTCCGGGTGCTCGCGCAGCGCGGTGTCGGTGTCCAGGAAGATGACGCCCTGCTCCTCCAGGTCCTCGCGGATCTGGTGGTAGACGACCTCGGACTCGTACTGGGCGGCGACACCGGCGACCAGGCGCTGCTTCTCCGCCTCCGGGATGCCCAGCTTGTCGTAGGTGGCCTTGATGTCCGCCGGCAGGTCCTCCCAGGACTCGGCCTGCTTCTCGGTCGAGCGGACGAAGTACTTGATGTTGTCGAAGTCGATGCCGGTGAGGTCGGAGCCCCAGGTCGGCATGGGCTTCTTGCCGAACAGCTTCAGGCCCTTGAGGCGCAGGTTCAGCATCCACTCGGACTCGTTCTTCTTCGCGGAGATGTCGCGCACGACCTCCTCGCTGAGCCCGCGCTTGGCCACGGCGCCGGCGGCGTCCGGGTCGGCCCAGCCGTACTCGTAGTTGCCCAGGCCCTCGAGCTCCGGGTGCGAAACGGTGTCAGTCATGCGAGCTTCCTAACGCGCGGACGCAGAATCTTCGGTGGACGTACCGGCAATCGGCACCGCATCGGAGCCGCGGCCCGCGGAACCACGGGCGGACGACGATGCGGCACCGGGTGCCGGCACATAGGTGGTGCAGACCCCGTCGCCGTGGGCGATGGTGGCCAGCCGTTGCACATGGGTGCCCAGGAGCTGGGAGAAGACCTCGGTCTCCGCCTCGCAGAGCTGCGGGAACTGCTCGGCGATGTGCGCGACCGGGCAGTGGTGCTGGCAGAGCTGGGCGCCCGCCGGGGCCTTGGCCGCGGCCGACGGGACACGCCGCACCGTGGCAGCGTACCCGTCCGCGCTCAGCGCCTGGGCGAGCGCCTCGGTGCGGTCCTCGGCCCCGGCGTGGCGCAGCGCCTCCAGGTACCGCTCGCCCTGCTTGCCGAAGCGGGCCCGGGCGAAGGCGGCGACCGCCTGCTCGCCCGCCTTGCCGCCGCCCACCGAGTCCGAGATCCAGCGCAGCGCGTCGGCGGCGAGCTGGTCGTACGCCTGGTAGAAGGCGTCCCGGCCGGCGTCGGTGAGGGCGAAGACCTTGGCCGGACGGCCCCGGCCGCGGCTGCCGTAGACCCGCTGTTCGCGGGACTCGACCAGGCCGGCGGCGGCCAGTCCGTCGAGGTGGCGGCGGACGGCGGCGGCGGTGAGGCCGAGCCGGCTCGCCAGGTCGGCGGCGGAGGAGGGGCCGTGGTCCAGGATCGACCGGGCGACCCGGTCCCGGGTGGCGCGGTGGCCCTCCAGCAGCACCTCGGCCGCCGTCACGGGCACGTCGCAGTGGGAGGCCGACTCGGCCTCCTGCTGCTGGGCGTGCTCGCGCATGTTTTTCACAACACCAGTGTTGCGTAATTACTTCCGTCGGGACAAGCCGTGATCCAGGCCTCACCGGTGTGATCGATCACGCAGGTAAGCCTTACCTGACCTGGGGAAACGATCACCGAGGCCACCGTGGGGCCCGCGCGTGAGCGCCTCTTAGACTCGCCGGTATGCACTCCGAACCCGCGGTCCAGATCGCCGGGCTGGTCAAGCGCTACGGCGACAAGTCGGCCGTGGACGGTCTCGACCTCACCATCGCGACCGGCGCGATCACCGCCGTCCTCGGCCCCAACGGCGCCGGCAAGACCACCACCATCGAGACCTGCGAGGGCTACCGCCGCCCCGACGCCGGCACCGTCCGCGTCCTCGGCCTCGACCCGGTCACCCAGAGCGCCGCGCTGCGCCCCCGGATCGGCGTCATGCTGCAGTCCGGCGGCGTGTACGCGGGCGCCCGCGCCGTCGAGATGCTGCGGCACACCGCCAAGCTGCACGCCCACCCGCTGGACGTGGACGCGCTGGTCGAGCGCCTCGGCCTCGGCTCCTGCGGCCGGACCACCTACCGGCGGCTGTCCGGCGGCCAGCAGCAGCGGCTCGCCCTGGCCATGGCCGTGGTCGGCCGCCCCGAGCTGGTCTTCCTGGACGAGCCCACCGCGGGCCTCGACCCGCAGGCCCGCCGCGCCACCTGGGAGCTGGTCCGCGACCTGCGCCGGGACGGCGTCACCGTCGTCGTCACCACCCACCACATGGACGAGGCCGAGCAGCTCGCCGACCGCGTCGCCGTCGTGGACCGCGGCCGGGTGATCGCCGAGGGCACCACCGAGGAGCTCTGCCGCGACGGCGCCGAGAGCGCCCTGCGCTTCGACGGCCCGCCCGGGCTCGACCTCGGCCCGCTGCTCAAGGAGCTGCCCGAGGGCGCCACCGCCGTCGAGACCACCCCCGGGAGCTACCGGATCGAGGCCCCGGTGGACCCGCAGCTGCTGGCCACCGTCACCGGCTGGTGCGCGGCCGCCGGTGTCCTGCCCGAACGGCTGTCCGTGCAGCGCCGCAGCCTCGAAGACGTCTTCCTCGACCTGACCGGACGGGAGCTCCGCTCGTGACCTCGACCGACTACTCCCCCGCGCCGGGGGCCGCACCGGTCGGCCGGATGCTGCTCGCCCAGACCGCGTTCGAGACCCGGATGCTGCTGCGCAACGGTGAGCAGCTGCTGCTCACCGTGGTCATCCCGACCGTGCTGCTGGTGCTGTTCTCCGCCGTGGACATCGTCGCGGTCGAGGGCCCCGGGAAGCGGGTCGACTTCCTGGCCCCCGGCCTGCTCGCGCTGGCCGTGATGTCCACCGCGTTCACCGGGCAGGCCATCGCCACCGGCTTCGAGCGCCGCTACGGCGTGCTCAAGCGGCTCGGCGCCAGCCCGCTCCCGCGCTGGACGCTGCTGACCGCCAAGACCGGCTGCGTCCTGGTGACGGAGGCGCTGCAGGTCGCACTGCTGTCGGTGATCGCGCTGGCGCTCGGCTGGTCCCCGCAGGGCGATCCGCTGTCCGTGGTCGCGCTGCTGGTGCTCGGCACCGCCGCCTTCTCCGGACTCGGCCTGCTGATGGCCGGCACCCTGAAGGCCGAGGCCACCCTGGCCGCCGCCAACCTGGTGTTCATCCTGCTGCTGCTCGCGGGCGGGGTGATCGTGCCGCTGAGCAAGTTCCCCGACGCCGTGCGCTCGGTGCTGGAGCTGCTGCCGATCTCGGCGCTCTCGGACGGCCTGCGGTCGGTGCTGCAGACCGGCGCCGGCGTGCCCTGGGCCGACCTCGGGATCCTGGCCGGCTGGTCGGTGCTCGGCCTGGCCGCGGCCGCCCGCTTCTTCCGCTGGGAGTGACCCCTCTCGAACAGCGCGACGCCCCCCGGCCTCAGGTGGCCGGGGGGCGTCGCGCTGTTCGGCTCGTTCTCCGCTCGCGGGGCGTCAGCCCTGGCTGCCGCCGCGACGCTTGCGGGCGAGCAGCACCAGCGCGCCACCGACGAGCAGCACGCCGCCACCGACGGCCGCGATCATCGGGGTGGCGTCGCTGCTACCGGTCTGGGCGAGCACCGGCCCGCTACTGGTCGGCGCCGGGACGGGGGTCCTGCTCGGGGTGGGCGTGGCCGACGGGGTCACGGTCGGCGTCGCGGTGGGCGTGGGGGTGGGGGTGGGGGTGGGGGTGGGGGTCTTCGTCGGCGTCACGGTCGGCGTCGGCGTGGGGGTGGGCGTGGGGGTCGGGGTCTTGGTGGGGGTGGGGGTCGGAGTCGGCGTGTGGCACGGCTCGATGGTCTTGGTCTCGTTGATGTTCCACCCCTTCTCGTTCGGGTTCTCCGAGGTGGTGACGACCAGGTTCGCCTTGATCGGGGCGGTGTGGTCCTTCACCGGGAAGGTGCCGTGGAACTCGGCGGGGAAGGCCTTGGCGTCCAGGACCTTCTCGCCGTCGATGGTGAGGCTGACGGTGTTCTTCACGTCAGGCTTGGGGCTGTAGTTGATCAGGTCGATCACGACCTTGTCGCAGGTCACCGACCAACTCGGCACGTGCGCCGAGGCGTTGGTGGCCAGTGCCAGAGGCAGGAGAAAACCGGCCGCCGCCGTTCCGGCCAGTGCCGCCGCGCCGATCCCGATGTGCCGCTGCTGTCGCGCCATTACGCTGTTCCCCTCCGAACGATCCTGTGCAGCAGGCGTGTTGAGTGGTTCGCGGAGGCCCGCTACGACTGTCCGGGGGACTCTACCGGCACTCGCGCATCCCGCTACACCCCGCCGTACGACCGGATTTCGTCTGTCCGTCCGTGCTCCGATGTGCATGACCAGCCCATCACAGCCGCCACCTCGCAGAACGCGAATTCGGCAAACTTGAATGAACTTCGTCACCTTTCAGACAGAACGGCGCCCCTGGAGATCGGGTTCAATCACCAGGGGCGCCGCTTCGATCAGCAGCGCTTCTCGATCCTTCAGGCCTTCTTGGCCGCCTTGCGCCGGGCGGCCACCACGATCGCGCCACCGGCGGCGATCACCACCGCACCGCCGATCGCCAGCGGCACCACCGGGCCGGAACCGGTGTGCGCCAGGTTGCCACCGCCGGTCGCCGTGGCGGACGGGCTCGCCGAGCCGGAGGCCACCGGAGTGGCCGTCGAGGCGGAGGCCGAGGCGGACGGGCTCGCCGAACCACTCGCACTGGGCTTGCCGCTCGGCGTCACCGACGGACTCGCCGACCCGCCCGGCGAGGCCGAACCGCTCGGCGTCACCGACGGCGAGCCGCTCGGCACCACCGGCGGCACGGTCGGCGTACCGGTCGGGGTCGGCACCGGCGTCCCCGGCAGGCAGCCGGTGAACGGGTAGTGGTGCGTCTCCGCGCCGCCCTTGCCGGTCAGCGAGGCCGCGATCACCGAGCCGTTGACCGGGCCGCCGCTGCCGAGGTCGAAGGCGGCGTTCGGTGCGAGCACCGTGCCGGCCCAGGCGGCCTGACTGTTCTTGACCACCTTGGTCGCGGTCGGGAAGTTCCAGAGCAGCTTCGCCCGGACCGCCCCGCCCGCCGCGCTCTGCAGCTTGTCGTCCAGGACGAAGGCGGACCTGCCCGCGTCCCACAGGAAGAACCCGCTGGTCCCGGCCGCCGCCATGTCGTACGAGCCACCGGTCACGGTGACCACCGTCACCGCGCCGGCCGGCACCTTGACGTACACCTCCTTGGCGCCCTGCAGCTTCGCCGCGTCGACGGTGAAGCCGTTGTACTTCGCGTCCCCGCCGGTGAACGTCAGCTTCGCGCCCTCGGCCTGGACGGTGGCCCCGCCGGTCTGCGGCACGGCGGCCAGCGCGGTGGAGGCGGCGCGCAGCTTGGCGAACTCCGCCGTGAAGTCGATCGGCGAGGCGCCCTGGCCGACGGTGCCGGCGTGCGCCTGGACGACCGCGCCGTCGGCCTTCGAGCCGTAGACGCCGTTGCCCTTCATCACCTGGGTGTTGTGGCCGGTGATGCGGCCGGCCACGACCAGCGCGTTCTTGCCGGGCAGCGCGTCGACCTCGGCGGCGGTGAGCTCCTGGCCGACCGAGAAGCCGCCGGTGAAGTCCGCGTTGCCGCCGACCGCGACCGCGCCCTCGGCGTCGGGGGTGTGGGTGTCGTCGCCCTCGATGAACTCGCCGTAGAGGTTGGCGACCCCGAGGCCGCGGCACTCCTGGTCGGTGCCGACGGCCTGGGCGAGGGGCGCGACGAGGCCGGCCAGGGCGAGCGAGCCGCCGACCGCGAGCGCGGCGGCGGTGGTGGATATGCGCATGTGCAGGATCTCCGCTTGCGGGAGGAGTGGAAGCGGTCCCAGAACAGGTATGGACCAATCCGCACTCTTTCGGCCAGAGCGGTAATTGGTCAAGACCATTGACCGCCGTGTCCGAACAATCCGTTTTACGTCCCGGCCGCCCTGCCCGCGCCCCGCCCCAAGATCGCCTGTAAGGCCGCCTACGATTGACCCCGTGCGTACCCCCTTCTCCCTGCTCGCCGAGCGCTGGCAGCCCTCCGCCGCGATGGTCCGGCGCGCCGCGTTCGCCGCGCTGGTGATGAGCGTGGTGATCGTCGTCACCGGCGGCGCCGTCCGGCTCACCGCCTCCGGCCTCGGCTGTACGACCTGGCCCCGCTGCACCGACGAGAGCCTGACGCCCACCGCCGAGATGGGCTTCCACGGCGTCGTCGAGTTCACCAACCGGATGCTCACCTACGTGCTGAGCGCGGCGGTCGGCTGGGCGATCCTGGCCGCCCGCTGCCACCGACCGTGGCGGCGCAGCCTGACCAAGCTCGGCTGGGCCCAGTTCTGGCTGGTGATGAGCAACGCCGTACTCGGCGGCATCACGGTCCTCACGGGCCTCAACCCGTACACCGTCGCGCTGCACATGATCGCCGCGATGGCCCTGGTCTGGGTCGCCCTGCTGATGTGGGAGCGCAGCAAGGAGGGCGACGCTCCGCCGAAGCTCGCCGTGGCCCGCCCCATCCACCAGCTCTCCTACGTCCTGGTCACGGTCGTCGGCCTGCTGGTCGCCGCCGGCACCCTGGTCACCGGCGCCGGACACCACCCGGGCACGCCCAAGGACAACAAGATCGTCCCGCGCATCCCGATCGACTACGACAGGTTGGCCCAGTTCCACGCCGACTTCGCGTTCATCTCGGTCGGCCTGACCATCGCGATGATCTTCGTCTTCGCCGCGGTCAAGGCCCCGCAGGCGGCCAAGTCCCGCGCCAAGGAGCTTCTCGCGGTCCTGCTCGTCCAGGGCGTCCTCGGCTTCATCCAGTACTTCACCGACGCCCCCGAGCTGATGGTCGGCCTCCACATGCTGCTGGCCTCCCTGACCTGGATCGCCGCCCTGAGAATCCCCCTCGCCCTGCGCACGAGGGCGGCCGAGGAGACCACGGTCGACACCCCGGCCCCCCGCACCCCCGAAACCGCGAAGGTCTGAGCGAGATCGCCGAAGGCCCCCATCACCCGTGATGGGGGCCTTCGCGCGTTCCCGCAGCAGCTGTCGGCCGCCGCGAGGCTCGTCATGCGGCCGACTCCGGACGGCTGCTGCGAGCGGGCCGGAGCAGGTCGAGGACGTGGGTCCAGCTGTACGTGTCGCGCCCTCCGCCGGACTTGGGCTTGTGGGGCACGTAGTCGCCGATCATGACGTCCATCGAGCGCAGCCGGGCCAAGCTCTCCGAATACGCCGGGTGGGCGGCTTGGGCGGAGTTCAGGTACGGCTGGACGGCCACGGGGATGCCAAGCCCGTACGCCTCGCAGAGGATGCCGAGCGCCAGCGTGTCGGAAATACCGGCGGCCCACTTGTTGACGGTGTTGAACGTCGCGGGAGCAACCGCGATGGCATCTGCCGGAGGCAACGGTTGCGGAACGCTCGGCGTGTGCCACGCGGAGCGGATCGGAGGACGGGCCGGGCTGGAAGCTGCCCGTCTGAAGGCAACGGCCCGGCTCCCCCACCTGGGGAGCCGGGCCGCCGACGTACGAGAGCCTCAGCCGCCGAGCTGGATGCCGGCCATCCGCTTCCACTCGTACGGCCCGGTCTTGACCTTGAGGCCCAGCTCGCCCTCGAAGGAGTCGTGCAGGGTCAGCCCGGCCAGCTCGGCGGCCCGTCGGCCGACGGCGTAGCTGGGGGCGACTTGGTCGCCCCAGGCGCCGTCCGCGCCGACCACGACGATCCGGGTGGCCACGGCGCCGACGTACTCGACGACCGCGTCGGCGCTGCCCCCGTGCTGCTGGGCGAAGCTGGTGAGGTTCTTGGCGATGCGCTTGGCGCGGCGCTCGGTGCGGGCGTCCGGCGCGGCGGCGGTGGCGGTCTCTGCGCTGCTCATGCCCGCATGCTACCCACCGGTAGTGCGGCTGGCGACGGGAGCACCCTGTGCACCGGGCCACATACTGAGGGGGTGACCTTCAAAGGCTGGCCGACCGAGGCGCTCGACTTCTACGAGCACCTGGAGGCCGACAACTCGAAGACCTTCTGGCAGGCCCACAAGGAGCAGTACGAGGACGCCGTGCGCGCCCCCATGGAGGAACTGCTCGCGGAGCTGGAGCCGGAGTTCGGGCCGGGGAAGATCTTCCGCCCCAACCGCGACGTCCGGTTCAGCGCCGACAAGTCCCCGTACAAGACGCACATCGGCGCCCACCTGGAGAGCGGCGGTTACATCCAGCTCTCCGCCGACGGCCTGGCCTGCGGCAACGGCATGTACCAGCTCGCCCCGGACCAGCTGGACCGCTACCGCGCCGCCGTCGCCGAGGACGTCACCGGCGCCGAGCTGGAGCGGGTGATCGCCCGGGTGGAGAAGGACGGCCCGCAGGTGTTCGGCCGGGACTCCCTCAAGTCGGCCCCGCGCGGCTATCCCAAGGACCACCCCAGGATCGAGCTGCTGCGCCACAAGGGTCTGGTGGCCTGGCAGGAGTGGGAGCCGGCGAAGTGGCTGGGCACCCGCACCGCCTACACCCGGATCGCCGCCTTCCTGCACGCCTCCCGCCCGCTGCGCGACTGGCTGGACGGCCACGTCGGCCCCTCCGAGCTCCCGGCGCGCTGAACGCGACGAGCCCTGCTCGCGAAAGAGCCCCGAACGCGCCCCCGAACGCGAAGGTGCCCCGAACGCGGAAGAGCCCCGGTCCGAACGGACCGGGGCTCTTCCTGCAGAAGTCCTACTTCACGAACGGGTCGACCGCGCACACCACCATCAGCAGCGACAGGTAGGTGATCGACCAGTGGAACAGCCGCATCTCCTTGAGCTTGGCGCCCACGATCCCGGCCTTGGCCCGCGCGTACAGCGCGTGCGCCTCGCGCAGCCAGAAGCCGCCCAGCAGCACCGCGGCGAGCGGGTACAGCCAGCTCATGTGCCCCAGCGGCCAGACCGCCAGCGAGACCGCCACCATCACCCAGGAGTACGCGACGACCTGCTTGCCGACGGCCACGTTGCCCTTGATCACCGGCAGCATCGGCACGCCGGCCCGCTCGTAGTCGTCGCGCACCTTCATCGACAGCACCCAGGTGTGCGGCGGGGTCCAGAAGAACACCACCAGGAACAGCGCGACCGCCGCCCAGGACACCGAGTTCGTCACCGAGGACCAGCCGACCAGCACCGGCATGCAGCCGGCGATGCCGCCCCAGACGATGTTCTGCGAGGTGCGCCGCTTCAGCCCCAGCGTGTAGACGAACACGTAGAACAGCAGCGCGCCCAGCGCCAGCCCGGCGGACAGCCAGTTGACGCCGATGCCCAGCACCAGAGTCGACACGACCGCGAGCACGACGCCGAACACCAGCGCCTCGCGCGGCGACACCATCCCGGTGACGATCGGCCGCCGCTCGGTGCGGGACATCATCGCGTCGATGTCGCGGTCGATGTACATGTTGAGGGCGTTGGCGCCGCCCGCCGAGAGGTAGCCGCCGACCACGACCTTCAGCACCAGCAGCATGTTCGGCACGCCCTGCTGCGCCAGGAACATCACCGGCACCGTGCTCATCAGCAGCAGCTCGATGATCCGCGGCTTGGTCAGTGCGACGAACGCGCCGACACGGGCCCCGATCGGCCGGTGCGCAGGAGTCGCCCCGGTGACCCCGGCGGGACGGGTTTCGACGGCGGTCACTAACACCCCAACTGAAGATGAATCCTCGCAGGCGTCCACAGGAACGAAGGGTCCCGAATCGTCCGCTCTGCGCGTACCACGACACCATAGACGCTCCATATATCCCATCCGGCTCCGGGGTCCCCGGCGAGGCCGAACCGCACACCCCCGGGTGAACCGACTGGGCGAAGCCACGAACCGTCTCCGGCGGGCTCCGCTACCCCGTCCTGACCACCCCGGCGGCGGGCGAGCGCGAAACGGGAGAGCCTGGGACAAATGCCCTCAGACCGGCCTAGTGGGAATCACCATGCGGAAATCCCGGTTGTCTCAGCACGGAGGGTGAGCCCCGGCCCGGACGGTAGGCTCGCACGCAGAAGCGGGATCTACCCTCCGTGACCGGCACCACCCAGCGTCGGGACCACAGCGCCGTGGCCGACCCGGTCCCCATTCACGGGGTCACTCTTCAATACGGAAGGAGCCCTGAGACAGGGTGAGCACTGCGCCGACGAACGCATTCGAGTGGACCGATCTGGACGAGCGCACGGTTGACACCGCGCGAGTCCTCGCCATGGACGCCGTCCAGAAGGTCGGCAACGGACACCCCGGGACGGCCATGTCGCTGGCCCCGGCCGCGTACCTGATCTTCCAGCGGTTCCTGCGCCACGACCCGACCGACCCGGCCTGGGTCGGCCGCGACCGCTTCGTCCTCTCCCCCGGGCACACCAGCCTGACCCTCTACACCCAGCTGTACCTCTCGGGCTACGGCCTGGAGCTGGACGACCTCAAGGCCTTCCGCGTCGCCGGCAGCCGCACCCCCGGTCACCCCGAGCACGGCCACACCGCCGGCGTGGAGACCACCACCGGCCCGCTCGGCCAGGGCATCGCCAACGCGGTCGGCATGGCGATGGCCGCCCGCTACGAGCGCGGCCTGTTCGACCCGGAGGCCCCGGCCGGCGAGTCCCCCTTCGACCACACCGTCTGGGCCATCGTCTCCGACGGCGACCTGGAGGAGGGCATCTCCGCCGAGGCCTCCTCCCTGGCCGGCCACCAGCAGCTGGGCAACCTGGTCGCCCTGTACGACGACAACCACATCTCGATCGAGGGCGACACCGAGACCGCCTTCTCCGAGGACGTCCTCAAGCGCTACGAGGCGTACGGCTGGCACGTCCAGCGGGTCACCCCGAAGTCCAACGGCGACATCGACGTGGCCGCCCTCGCCGAGGCGCTGGCCGCGGCCAAGGCCGAGACCTCCCGCCCGTCGATGATCGCGATGCGGACGATCATCGCCTGGCCGGCCCCGGACGCCCAGAACACCGCCAAGGCGCACGGCTCCGCGCTCGGCGCCGCCGAGATCGCCGCCACCAAGAAGGTCCTGGGCTTCGACCCGGAGAAGACCTTCGAGGTCAGCGACCAGGTCATCGAGCACGCCCGCCTGGTCATCAAGCGCGGCAAGGCCGCCCGCGACCAGTGGCAGCAGTCCTTCGACGCCTGGCGCGCCGCCAACCCGCACCGCGCCGCCGAGTTCGACCGGATCCAGGCCGGCGAGCTGCCCGAGGGCTGGAAGAAGGCCGTCCCCTCCTTCCCGGCCGGGAAGGACGTCGCCACCCGCAAGGCCTCCGGCGACACCCTCAAGGCGATCGGCGCGGTGATCCCGGAGCTGTGGGGCGGCTCGGCCGACCTCGCCGAGTCCAACCTCACCACCATCGACGAGGACAGCTCCTTCCTCCCCGAGGGCAACCCGCTGAAGTCGGCGAGCCCGTACGGCCGGACGATCCACTTCGGCATCCGCGAGCACGCCATGGGCTCGACCATGAACGGCATCGCCCTGCACGGCAGGACCCGCGTGTACGGCGGCACCTTCCTGGTCTTCGCCGACTACATGCGCCCGGCCGTCCGCCTGGCCGCGCTGATGAAGCTGCCGGTCACCTACGTCTGGACGCACGACTCGATCGGCCTCGGCGAGGACGGCCCGACCCACCAGCCGGTCGAGCACCTGGCCTCGCTGCGCGCCATCCCGGGCCTGGCCATGGTCCGCCCGGCCGACGCCAACGAGACCGCCGTCGCCTGGCGCACCATCGTCGAGCGCCACACCAGCCACCCCGGCCCGGTCGGCCTGGCCCTCACCCGCCAGGGCGTCCCGACCTTCGACCGCGAGGTCTTCGGCTCCGCCGAGGGCACCGCGAAGGGCGGATACGTCCTGGCCGAGGCCTCGACCGGCGACCCGCAGGTGATCCTGCTCGGCACCGGCTCCGAGGTGCAGCTGGCCGTCAAGGCCCGCGAGGTGCTGGAGGGCGAGGGCATCCCGACCCGCGTGGTCTCGCTGCCGTCCTTCGAGTGGTTCCAGGAGCAGGACCAGGCCTACCGCGACAGCGTGCTGCCGCCGTCGGTGAAGGCCCGCGTCTCGGTCGAGGCCGGCATCGCCCAGGGCTGGCGCGAGCTGGTCGGCGACCACGGCCGGATCGTCTCGCTGGAGCACTTCGGCGCCTCCGCCGACTACAAGGTGCTGTTCGAGGAGTTCGGCATCACCGCCGAGCGTGTGGTCGCCGAGGCCCACAACGCCCTGCGCTCCCTCGAGGCCGTCAACCGCTGACGCGCTCCGGGCCGCGTGCCCGCCCGCACGCGGGCACGCGGCCCCTCTGACTACCCCACACATGCAGAAGAACAAGGGACTGAGCAGCATGACTGACGCACTGAAGCGCCTCAGCGACGAAGGCGTGGCGATCTGGCTGGACGACCTCAGCCGCAAGCGGCTGAACTCCGGCAACCTGGCCGAACTGGTGCAGAACAAGCACGTGGTGGGCGTCACCACCAACCCGACCATCTTCCAGAAGGCGATCGCCGGCAGCGGCGACGACTCCTACGACGGCCAGCTGCGCGACCTCGCCGTCCGCAAGGTCACCACCGACGAGGCGATCCGCATGATCACCACCTCCGACGTGCGCGACGCCGCCGACGTGCTGCGCCCGGTCTACGACGCCTCCAACGGCCGCGACGGCCGGGTCTCCATCGAGGTCGACCCGCGCCTGGCGCACGAGACCGCCCCCACCGTGGCCGAGGCCAAGCAGCTGTGGTGGCTGGTCGACCGCCCGAACGTCTTCATCAAGATCCCCGCCACCAAGGCCGGCCTGCCCGCGATCAGCGAGGTCATCGGCAAGGGCATCAGCGTCAACGTCACGCTGATCTTCTCGCTGGAGCGCTACAAGGCCGTCATCGACGCCTACCTGACCGGCCTGGAGGCCGCCAAGGCCAAGGGCCTGGACCTCTCCCAGATCGAGTCCGTCGCCTCCTTCTTCGTCTCCCGCGTGGACACCGAGATCGACAAGCGTCTGGACAAGATCGGCGGCGACGCCAAGAACCTGCGCTCCAAGGCCGCCCTGGCCAACGCCCGCCTCGCCTACCAGGCGTACGAGGAGGTCTTCGGCAGCGTCGACGGCAAGACCGCCGGCAACGCCCGCTGGAAGGCCCTGGAGGCCGCCGGCGCCAAGCCGCAGCGCCCGCTGTGGGCCTCCACCGGCGTCAAGGACCCGGCCCTGCCGGACACCCTGTACGTCACCGAGCTGGTCGCCCCCGGCACCGTCAACACCATGCCCGAGGCCACCCTGGACGCCACCGGCGACCACGGCGTGGTCACCGGCAACACCATCGTCCCCAACTACGCCGACGCCAAGGCCGTCCTGGACGCCATCGCCGCCGCCGGCGTGGACTACGACGACGTCGTCCAGGTCCTGGAGGACGAGGGCGTCGAGAAGTTCGAGCAGTCCTGGAACGAGCTGCTCGACACCGTCACCGCCTCGCTCGCCTCCTTCGCCGACGAGAAGTGACCCCTGCTCACAGCCAGCGCACGAAAGCGGAGCCCATCAAGTGAGCACTGATTTCCCTGAGTTGACGTCGGAATCGGACGCGGACGACCTCCCGCCCACCCCTGTCAACCCGCTTCGTGACCCCTCGGACCGGCGGCTCCCGCGCATCGCGGGGCCGTCCGGTCTGGTCATCTTCGGGGTCACCGGCGACCTGTCCCGCAAGAAGCTGATGCCGGCCATCTACGACCTGGCCAACCGCGGTCTGCTCCCGCCGGGCTTCTCCCTCGTCGGCTTCGCCCGCCGCGAGTGGGACGACGAGGACTTCGCCAAGGAGGTCCACGACGCCGTCCGCGACCACGCCCGCACCCCGTTCCGGGAGGAGGTCTGGCAGCAGCTCGCCAAGGGCATGCGCTTCATCCACGGGACCTTCGACGACGACGAGGCCTTCGACAAGCTGCGCGCGACCATCGAGGAGCTGGACAAGGCCCAGGGCACCGGCGGCAACTTCGCCTTCTACCTGTCCGTGCCGCCGAAGTTCTTCCCGACGGTCGTCCAGCAGCTCAAGAAGCACGGCCTGGCCGACCCGCCGCAGGGCTCCTGGCGCCGCGCGGTCATCGAGAAGCCCTTCGGCCACGACCTGGAGAGCGCGCAGGAGCTCAACAAGGTCGTCCACGACGTCTTCCCCCGGGACGAGGTCTTCCGGATCGACCACTACCTGGGCAAGGAGACGGTCCAGAACATCCTGGCGCTGCGCTTCGCCAACCAGATGTTCGAGCCGATCTGGAACCGGTCGTACGTCGACCACGTGCAGATCACCATGGCCGAGGACATCGGCATCGGCGGCCGGGCCGGCTACTACGACGGCATCGGCTCCGCCCGTGACGTGATCCAGAACCACCTGCTCCAGCTGATGGCGCTCACCGCCATCGAGGAGCCGGCGTCCTTCCACCCGAAGGCGCTGGTCGCCGAGAAGCTCAAGGTGCTCAGCGCCGTCAAGCTCCCGGCCGACCTCGGCCGGCACACCGTGCGCGGCCAGTACGCCTCCGGCTGGCAGGGCGGCGAGGAGGTCGTCGGCTACCTGGACGAGGACGGGATCAACCCGGACTCCAAGACCGACACCTACGCCGCCATCAAGCTGGAGATCAACAACCGCCGCTGGGCGGGCGTCCCGTTCTACCTGCGCACCGGCAAGCGCCTGGGCCGCCGGGTCACCGAGATCGCGGTCGTCTTCCAGCGCGCCCCGTACCTGCCGTTCGACTCCTACGCGACCGAGGAGCTGGGGCAGAACGCCCTGGTCATCCGGGTCCAGCCGGACGAGGGCGTGACGGTGCGGTTCGGCTCCAAGGTGCCGGGCACCTCCTTCGAGGTCCGGGACGTCACGATGGACTTCGCCTACGGCGAGTCCTTCACCGAGTCCAGCCCGGAGGCGTACGAGCGGCTCATCCTCGACGTGCTGCTCGGCGACGCCAACCTGTTCCCGCGCCACCAGGAGGTCGAGCTCTCCTGGCAGATCCTCGACCCGATCGAGAAGTACTGGGACACCCACGGCAAGCCCGCCCAGTACGCGGCGGGGACCTGGGGCCCCGTCGAGGCGGACGAGATGCTCGCACGAGACGGCAGGAGCTGGCGCCGGCCATGAAGATCGACCTCACCAACACGACGTCCAGCAAGATCAACGCCGCGCTGATGGAGGCGCGCCGGGCCAGCGGCTCCACCGCCGCCGGCATGGTGCTCACCCTGGTGATCGTGACCGACGAGGGCAGCGCCTACGACGCCCTCAAGGCCGCCAACGACGCCTCCCGCGAGCACCCGATGCGCACCCTCGCGGTGATCAAGCGCGCCGGGCGCTCGCCGCGGGCCCGCGCCGAGACCCGGCTGGACGCCGAGATCCTGGTCGGCTCCGACGCCGGCTCCGGAGAAACGGTCATCCTGCGCATGCACGGCGAGCTCGTCGCGCACGCCCAGTCGGTCGTCCTGCCGCTGCTGCTGCCGGACGCCCCGGTCGTGGTCTGGTGGCCGGAGAACGCGCCGCTGCACCCGGCGCAGGACCCGCTGGGCTCGCTCGCCCAGCGCCGGATCACCGACGCCGTGACCGCCGAGTCCCCGGTCGGCCAGCTCGCCCAGCGGGCGCAGAGCTACACCCCGGGCGACACCGACCTGGCCTGGACGCGGATCACCGGCTGGCGCTCGATGCTGGCCGCCGCGCTGGACCAGCGGCCGTCCACCATCGTCTCCGCGGCGGTCGAGGGCGAGTCCTACAACCCCAGCGTCGAGCTGCTCGGCCTCTGGCTGCACAACCGGCTGCACGTGCCGGTCGAGCGGGTCGTCACCGGCGGCCCGGGCATCACCGCGGTGCACCTGCGCACCAAGGACGGGAGCGTCACCCTGGACCGCCCGGACGGCCTGATGGGCACGCTCTCCATGCCCGGCTCGCCGGACCGCCAGGTGGCGCTCAAGCGGCGCGAGACCTCGGAGCTGATCGCCGAGGAGCTGCGCCGCCTGGACCCGGACGACATCTACGCGACGGCCGTGCGCACGCCCGTCGAGCGCCTGCACGAGCCGAGCAACGCCGAGACGGCGGAGGCCGAACGGGTCGCCGAGCAGGTCGCCACGGCGGTCGCCGAGGCGGCCGTGGCCAACCCCGAGCGGATCACCGCCGACGCCGCGGAGAAGAAGCCCGCGAAGAAGTCGGCCGGCAAGCGCACCTCGAAGGACGGCGCATGACCAACGCGACCCCGCAGCTGGTCGTCCACCGGGACAAGGAGCTGATGGCCCAGGCGGCCGCGGCCCGGCTGATCACCCGGATCGTGGACGCCCAGGCCGCCCGCGGCACCGCCTCGGTGGTGCTCACCGGCGGCCGCAACGGCAACGCCCTGCTGGCCGCGATCGCCGCCTCCCCGGCGCGCGACGCGGTCGACTGGGGCCGGCTCGACCTCTGGTGGGGCGACGAGCGCTTCGTGCCGGCCGCCGACCCGGACCGCAACGCCGTCCAGGCCCGCGCGGAGCTGCTGGACGCCGTCCCGCTCGACCCGGCGCGGGTGCACGAGATGCCCGCCTCGGACGGGGTGGACGGCTCGGACGTGGAGGCCGCCGCGGCCCGCTACGCCGAGGAGCTGGCGAAGGCGGCCGGGCCGGGCGACCGGCTCGGCGTCCCCGCCTTCGACGTGCTGCTGCTCGGCGTCGGCCCGGACACCCACGTCGCCTCGCTCTTCCCCGAGCACCCGGGCGTGCGGGAGACCGAGCGGACCGTGGTCGGCGTGCGCGGGGCCCCCAAGCCCCCGCCGACCCGGGTCTCGCTCACCCTCCCGGCCATCCGGGCCGCCCGCGAGGTCTGGCTGCTGGCCGCCGGCGAGGACAAGGCGGGCGCGGTCGCGCTGGCCCTGTCCGGCCCCGGCGAGCTCCAGGCGCCCGCCTCCGGCGCGTACGGCCGCAGCCGCACCCTGTGGCTGCTGGACCGCGCCGCCGCGGAGCGGATCCCCCCGCAGCTCTACCCGCCGGCCTCGGCGTAACGGGCCCGCGCAGAAGGGGCGCCACCGTCGTGACGGTGGCGCCCCTTCTCGTGTCTCGTCGCTGCTCCGGCGCTCGGAATCCCTCAGATCTCCCCGCGGAGCTTCGCCAGTGCCTCGGCGAGGATCGCCTCGCCGTCGGCGTCGGTGCGCCGCTCGCGGACGTAGGCGAGGTGGGTCTTGTACGGCTCGTTGCGCGAGGGGGCCGGCGGGTTGTGCTGGTCCTGGCCGGCCGGGAAGCCGCAGCGCGGGCAGTCCCAGGTGTCCGGGATCGCCGCGTCGGCGGCGAAGCTGGGCCGGGTCTCGTGCTTGTTGGCGCACCAGAAGGAGATCCGGTTGCGGGGGGCGGACTCGCCGCGCTCCGCCTCGCCCATCGGGCCGGCCCCAACCCTGCTGCCACGGATGGCATTGCCACTTGCCACGGTCTGACTCCCTGCGTACTGGTGCGCCGACCCGCCGCGGTGCGCGTCGGTGGCGAAAGTCGTCCTAGTGTAAGCAGGAGTTAAGCATCCGCCACCACCGCCTCCGCCCCGACCGTCCCAGGATAGGCGCTCGGGCGACGGGGCGTCAGGCTTGTGTCAGCTCTGGTACTTCAGCAGCAGGCTGAGCACGATGATGGACGCGAACCAGCCCAGGCCGACCACGATGGTGATGCGGTCCAGGTTGCGCTCGGCCACCGCCGAACCACCGCCGGTGGACATCGCGCCACCGCCGAACATGTCGGACAGGCCGCCGCCCTTCCCCTTGTGCAGCAGCACCAGCAGGATCATCAGCAGACTGAAGATGATCAGGGCAATCGAGAACCCGAGAACCACGACGGGACCAACTCTCTCGTATCTTCGGCGAAGGGGCCGGGCCGCGTACGGCGGTCCGGCCCCAAAGCCTACGTTGCTGCAGCGGCGTTAGCCTACTGCCTGCTCACGGTAGCGCACGATCTTGACGAACTCCTCGGCGTCCAGCGAGGCACCGCCGATCAGGCCGCCGTCGATGTCGGGCTTGGCCATCAGGCCGGCCGCGCTCGACGACTTGACCGAACCGCCGTACAGCACGCGGACCTTGTCGGCCAGCTCGGCGCTGTACAGCTCGGCGAGACGGGCGCGGATCGCGGCGCAGACCTCCTGCGCGTCCTCCGGGGTCGCCACCTCGCCGGTGCCGATCGCCCAGACCGGCTCGTAGGCGACCACGATGGTCTCGGCCTGGTCGGCCGGGACGTCCGCCAGGGCGCCGTCCAGCTGGGCCAGGGTGTACTCGACGTGGGTGCCGGCCTTGCGGATCTCCAGCGGCTCGCCGATGCACAGGATCGGGGTGATCCCGGCACGGTAGGCGGCCTTCACCTTGGCGTTGACGATCTCCTCGTTCTCGCCGTGGTACTGCCGGCGCTCCGAGTGGCCGATCACCGCGTAGGTGCACTGGAGCTTGGCCAGCATCGGCCCGGAGACCTCGCCGGTGTAGGCACCGCCGTCGTGCTGCGAGATGTCCTGCGCGCCGTACTTGATCTTCAGCTTGTCGCCGAAGACCAGGGTCTGCACCGAGCGCAGGTCGGTGAACGGCACCAGGACGGCGACCTCGACGGCCTCGTAGTCCTTGTCGGCCAGCGCGAAGGCCAGCTTCTGGGTGTGCTGGATGGCCTCAAGGTGGTTGAGGTTCATCTTCCAGTTGCCCGCCATGAGCGGGAGACGGTCGGTCATGCTGTCAGCCTTCCAGGGCGGCGAGACCGGGAAGGGTCTTGCCCTCCAGGTACTCGAGGCTCGCGCCACCGCCGGTCGAGATGTGTCCAAAGGCGTTCTCGTCGAAGCCCAGGATACGGACGGCCGCGGCGGAGTCGCCGCCGCCGACCACGGTGAACGCGTCGCTGTCCAGCAGGCCCTGCGCGACGGCCTTGGTGCCGTTCGCGTAGTCCGGGTGCTCGAAGACGCCCATCGGGCCGTTCCAGAACACCGTGCCGGCGTCGGCCAGCTTGGCCGCGTACAGCTCGCGGGTCTTCGGGCCGATGTCCAGGCCCTCCTTGTCCGCCGGGATGGCGTCGGAGGCGACGAGCTCGGGGTTCGCCGGGGTCTTGCCCTTGAGGTCCGGGAACTCGGCGGAGACCAGGACGTCGACCGGCAGGACGAACTCGACGCCCCGCTTCTCGGCCTCGGCCAGGTACTCCAGGCAGACCGGGATCTGGTCCTCCTGCAGCAGCGAGATGCCGACCTCGTGGCCCTTGGCCTTGAGGAAGGTGTACGCCATGCCGCCGCCGATCAGGATCCGGTCGGCCTTCTTCAGCAGGTTGTCGATCACACCGAGCTTGTCGGAGACCTTGGCGCCGCCGAGCACCACCACGTACGGGCGCTGGACCTCGTCGGTGAGCTTCTTCAGCACACCGACCTCGGTGGCGATCAGGTCGCCGGCGGCGTGCGGCAGCAGGCCGGGCAGGTCGTAGACCGAGGCGTGCTTGCGGTGCACGGCACCGAAGCCGTCACCGACGTACAGGTCGGCCAGCTCGGCGAGCTGCTCGGCGAAGGCCTGGCGCTCGGCGTCGTCCTTGCTGGTCTCGCCCGCGTTGAAGCGCAGGTTCTCCAGCAGCGCGACCTCGCCGTCCGCCAGCGCGGCGACGGTGGCCCGGGCGCTGTCACCGACGGTGTCGGTGGCGAAGGCGACGTCCTTGCCGAGGATCTCCCCGAGCCGCTTGGCCGCCGGGGCGAGCGAGAACTTCGGGTCCGGCTCGCCCTTGGGGCGGCCGAGGTGGGAGGCGACGACGACCTTCGCGCCGGCCGCGGCCAGCTTGGCGATGGTCGGGGCGACGGCGCGGATCCGGCCGTCGTCGGTGATCGTCTCGCCGTCCAGCGGCACGTTCAGGTCGGCGCGCACGAACACGCGCTTGCCCTCGACACCGGTTTCGATGAGCTCTTCGATGGTCTTCACGGGGATTCGGTTACTCCTGGGGAGATGGTCGATGCGCAGAGGCGGCACGGCGCAGGGGCCGCCTGAGAAGTCCTTGAGCGCGGAGCGAGGGCCCGGTCGGCAGGTGCGCCGTCCGGGCCCTCGCCCCTACATCACGTCAGCTCCCGCAAGGTCAGAGCTGTCCACCGACGAGGGTGACCAGGTCGACGACGCGGTTCGAGTAGCCCCACTCGTTGTCGTACCAGCCGAGCACCTTGACCTGGTTGCCCTGGACCATGGTGAGCTGGCTGTCGAAGATGCACGAGGCCGGGTCGTTGACGATGTCCGAGGAGACGATCGGGTCCTCGGTGTAGGCCAGGATGCCCTTGAGCGGGCCCTCCTGCGCGGCCTTCTGGAAGGCCGCGTTGACCTCGTCCTTGGTGACCTCGCGCTCCAGGGTGACGACCAGGTCCGTGATGGA
This sequence comes from Kitasatospora sp. NPDC093550, assembly GCF_044764985.1. Lineage (NCBI taxonomy): Bacteria > Bacillati > Actinomycetota > Actinomycetes > Kitasatosporales > Streptomycetaceae > Kitasatospora > Kitasatospora sp. NPDC093550. The sequence goes on along the minus strand of NZ_JBIWJF010000012.1, from coordinate 141,288 downwards.
GCCGGTCGGGACCGGGACGCGCAGCGAGGTGCCGTCCAGCTTGCCCTTCAGCTCCGGCAGGACCAGCGCGGTCGCCTTGGCGGCACCCGTCGAGGTCGGGATGATGTTCTGGCTCGCCGCACGAGCACGGCGCAGGTCCTTGTGCGGGAAGTCCAGGGTGACCTGGTCGTTGGTGAACGCGTGGACGGTGGTCATCAGACCCTTGACGATGCCGAAGGCCTCGTTCAGCACCTTCGCCATCGGCGCCACGCAGTTGGTGGTGCAGGAGGCGTTGGAGATGATGTCGTGCTTGGCGGCGTCGTACTTCTCGTCGTTGACACCCAGGACGATGGTGACGTCCTCGTCGGTGGCGGGCGCCGAGATGATGACCTTCTTCGCACCGGCGGTGAGGTGCTTCTTCGCAGCCTCGGCCTTGGTGAAGATGCCGGTGGACTCGACGACGATGTCGGCGCCCAGGGCGGCCCACGGGAGGTTGGCCGGGTCACGCTCGGCGGTCACCTTGAAGGTGTGGCCGTCGACGGTGATGCTGTCCTCGGTGTGCGAGACCTCGCCCGGGAAGGTGCCCAGGGTGGTGTCGTACTTGAGCAGGTGAGCCAGGGTCTTCGTGTCGGTGAGGTCGTTGACACCGACGATCTCGATGTCCGCGCCCTGGGCCTTGACCGCGCGGAAGAAGTTGCGGCCGATGCGGCCGAAGCCGTTGATGCCTACCCGGATCGTCACGAACCGATCTCCTCGTTAGGTACGCCGGGCCGGAGCCCGACGGGGGTGAGATTTGGGAAGTCCCCGACCGCCTATGACCCTACCCCTCCGGGGCCTTTTGGGGCACATCGCGCCACCTCGTGAGACGTGGCGTGGCGTGCCCGAAACCCGGTTTCGGGCCGTCCGCCCTTGGTTCGGCGGGCAGTTGGTCCCGAGACCAATGGTCTCTACCAATTCGGCTCTGCCGGCACCTCCGGACGTGGTCCGCGAACGCCGACGGCCGGCGCCCGGGGAGCCGGGCGCCGGCCGTGTCGCGATCACGGGCGGTGGCGTCAGTTCATCGCCATCTCGTCGGTCAGGCTGGCCTCGGTGCTCGGCAGGCCGAGCTCGGAGGCGCGCTTGTCGGCCATCGCCAGCAGCCGGCGGATCCGGCCGGCCACCGCGTCCTTGGTCAGCGGCGGGTCGGCGAGCGCGCCCAGCTCCTCCAGCGAGGCCTGCTTGTGCTGCATCCGCAGCTGGCCGGCCGCGGCCAGGTGCTCGGGGACCTCCTCGCCGAGGATCTCCAGCGCGCGGGCGACCCGGGCGCCGGCCGCCACCGCGGCGCGGGCCGAGCGGCGCAGGTTGGCGTCGTCGAAGTTGGCGAGCCGGTTGGCGGTGGCCCGTACCTCGCGGCGCATCCGGCGCTCCTCCCAGGCGAGCACCGACTCGTGCGCGCCGAGGCGGGTCAACAGCGCGCCGATCGCGTCGCCGTCACGGATGACCACCCGGTCCACCCCGCGGACCTCCCGGGCCTTGGCCGGGATGCCGAGCCGGCGGGCCGCGCCGACCAGGGCCAGCGCCGCCTCGGAGCCGGGGCAGGTGATCTCCAGCGAGGAGGAGCGGCCCGGCTCGGTGAGCGAGCCGTGCGCCAGGAAGGCACCGCGCCAGGCCGCCTCGGCGTCGCAGGTGGCACCGGAGACGACCGCCGGGGGCAGGCCCCGGATCGGGCGGCCCCGGCCGTCGACCAGGCCGGTCTGGCGCGCGAGCAGCTCGCCGTCCTTGACCACCCGGACGACGAAGCGGCTGCCGCGGCGCAGGCCGCCGGGCGCCATCACGACGAGGTCGGAGGAGTGCCCGAAGATCTCCAGCAGGTCCTTGCGCAGCCGCCGTGCCGCCGCTCCGGTGTCCAGCTCCGCCTCGATCACGATGCGGCCGCTCACGATGTGCAGTCCGCCCGCGAACCGCAGGATCGCCGACACCTCCGCCTTGCGGCAGCAGGCCCGGGTGACCGGGAGCCGGCTGATCTCGTCCTTCACCGCTGGAGTCATCGCCATGGCCCGATCCTTCCATGTGTCCGGAAAATCCGGTCGTACGCTGCCGCCAACAGCTCGGGGTCGTGTCGCGGCGTGCCGTCGGTGCGGGCCACCGAACCGAGCACCAGTGCGGCGCCCATCCGCTCGGCGGCCTTCTCCAGACCGGCGAGGTCGGCCTGGCCGAAGGCGCCGCCGGTGACGGCGCGCTCGTCCACCAGGATCGCATCCACCGCGAGCTCCGGAGCGTGGTCGGCGATGACTTCCAGGTGACGCTGCGGGGTGAAGCCCTCGGTCTCGCCGGGCTGGGGGGCCAGGTTCAGGGTGAGCAGCCGGCGGGCGCGGGTCTCGGTGAGCGCCTTGGTCAGCTCGGGCACCAGCAGGTGCGGCAGCACGCTGGTGAACCAGGAGCCGGGGCCGAGCACCACCCAGTCCGCCTCCCGGACGGCGGTGACCGCCTCCGGGACGGCCGGCGGCTCGTCCGGCACCAGCCGGATCGACTGCACGGTGCCGGGGGTCGCCGCGACGTTCGCCTGGCCGCGGACCGCCGACACCTCGCCGGGGCGGGCCGGGTCGTGGCCGCGGACGGTCGCCTCGATGTCCAGCGGCACCGCCGACATCGGCAGCACCCGGCCCTGGACGTTGAGCAGCCGGCCGACCCAGTCCAGGGCCTCCACCGGGTCGCCCAGCTTCTCCCAGAGCGCGACGATCAGCAGGTTGCCGACGGCGTGGCCGCCGAGCTCGCCGTTGCCGGTGAAGCGCTGCTGGATCACCTCGGACCAGGTGCGGCCCCAGTCGTCGTCCCCGCACAGCGCGGCCAGCGCCTTGCGCAGGTCGCCCGGCGGCAGCACACCGAGCTCGCTGCGCAGCCGTCCGCTGGAGCCGCCGTCGTCGGCGACGGTGACCACGGCGGTGAGGTCGCTGGTGAGCCGGCGCAGCGCGGACAGCGAGGCGGACAGACCCTGGCCGCCGCCGAGCGCGGTGATCCGGGGGGCCGGGTTGGCCCGGGCGGGGCTGCTGCGCGGACGGCTCGGCGCCGGGGGCCGGGCCGGGCTTCCGGCCCGGTCACCGGTCCTGCTCTGCGGTTGCCGCCCGGGCACGTATCCCGCCACACATCACCTCGCGTTCTTCGGCCCCGCCACCGGCTCCGCCGGCGGCCCGGCTGCGCAGGCGGCGGTTACTCCCGTCCCATGTCACGGTGGACGAGCACCGTCTCGACTCCGTTGGCGATGAGACGCTTGGTCAGACGCTCGGACATGGCGACGCTACGGTGCTTGCCACCGGTGCAGCCTACGGCAAGCGTCATGTAACGCTTCCCCTCGCGCCGGTAGCCCTCGGTCACGATCCGGAGCAGCTCGGTGTAGCCGTCCAGGAACTCGTTGGCGCCGGGCTGCTGGAACACGTAGTCGGCGACGTCAGCGTCGGTGCCGGTGCGGGCCCGCAGCTCGGGCACCCAGTGCGGGTTGGGCAGGAAGCGGCAGTCCACCACGAGGTCGGCGTCGACCGGCAGGCCGTACTTGAAGCCGAAGGACATCACGGTGGCGCGCAGCTCGGGTTCGTCGTGGTCGGCGAACTGGGCGTCCAGCTTGGCGCGCAGCTGGTGCACGTTGAGGTTGGAGGTGTCGATCACCAGGTCGGCCTCGCCGCGCAGGTCGCGCAGCAGGTCGCGCTCCTGGGCGATGCCGTCGACGATCCGGCCGTCGCCCTGCAGCGGGTGCGGGCGGCGCACGTTCTCGAAGCGGCGCACCAGCGCCTCGTCGGAGGAGTCCAGGAAGACCACCCGGAGGCGGACGCCGCGCTTCTCCAGCTCGTCGAGCGAGGTGAGCAGGTCGTCGAAGAACTGGCGGCCGCGGACGTCCACGACCACGCCGATCCGGGCGACGTTGCCCTGGGAGCGGGCGCCCAGGTCGACCATGGTCGGGATGAGGGCCGGCGGCAGGTTGTCCACCACGAACCAGCCCAGGTCCTCCAGGCACTTGGCGGCGGTGGAGCGGCCGGCTCCGGACATGCCGGAGATGATCACCAGCTCCGGCGCGTTCTCGGCCACGTCTGACACGGTCACTTCGGTTCCCCGCTCTCGGTCTTTCTACTGGGGAGAACGCGCACGGCGCGGCCGCCCTTCCCCGGCCCGGGCAGGCGGGCGGGGTCGGGGCACACCGGCTGACGGGCGCCGTCGGCCGTCATGGCGTCTCCTGGGATGGTGCGGTCTGGGGTGCTGCTGCCACCGGCTCGGCCCCGTCCTCGATGATCTCGCCGGTCGCGGTGTTGACCGCGGGTCCGGCGGGTGTACGGGACGACAACGCCGCCGCAACAGTCTCCGCGGTGCGGCGTCCGATGCCGGGTACCGCGCAGAGCTCGTCCACGGTGGCGGCCCGGAGCTTCTTCAGCGAGCCGAAGTGCTTGAGCAGCGCCTGGCGGCGAGTCTCGCCGAGCCCCGGGATGGAGTCCAGCTCTCCGGCGGTGAGTCGCTTGGAACGCTTGGCGCGCTGGTAGCCGATCGCGAAGCGGTGCGCCTCGTCGCGCACGCGCTGGAGCAGGTAGAGCCCCTCGCTGGAGCGGGGCAGCACCACCGGGTCGTCCTCGCCGGGCAGCCAGACCTCCTCCAGCCGCTTGGCCAGGCCGCACAGCGCGACGTCGTCGATGCCGAGCTCGTCCAGGGCGCGCTTGGCGGCGGCGACCTGCGGCTGGCCGCCGTCGACCACCAGCAGCTGGGGCGGGTAGGCGAAGCGCTTGGGGCGGCCGTCCTCGGTGCGCGGGCCGTCGTCCGGGCGCGCGCCGTCCTCGGGCTGGTCGTCATCGGACTCGGGGACGGCCCACTCGCCGGTCTGCTCGCGCTCCTGGAGGTAGCGGCGGAAGCGCCGGCTGATCACCTCGTGCATCGAGCGGACGTCGTCCTGGCCCTCGAAGCCCTTGATCTGGAAGCGCCGGTACTCGCTCTTGCGGGCCAGGCCGTCCTCGAAGACGACCATGGACGCGACCACGTCCTCGCCCTGGAGGTGGGAGATGTCGTAGCACTCGATGCGCAGCGGGACGGAGTCCAGCTCCAGCGCGTCGGCGATCTCCTGCAGGGCGCGGCTGCGGGTGGTGAGGTCGGAGGCGCGCTTGGTCTTGTGCAGCGCGAGCGCCTGCAGGGCGTTGCGCTGCACGGTGGCCATCAGGTCCTTCTTGTCACCGCGCTGCGGCACGCGCAGGTCGACCTGGCTGCCGCGCAGGCCGCCCAGCCACTCCCGCACCGGTTCGACCGGGTCGGGCAGGGCGGGGACGAGCACCTCGCGCGGGACGGACTCGCCGCCGCCGTAGAGCTGTTGGAGGGCGTGCTCGACCAGGCCGGCGGTGTCGACGTCCTCGACCTTGTCGGTGACCCAGCCGCGCTGGCCGCGCACCCGGCCGCCGCGGACGTGGAAGATCTGCACGGCGGCTTCGAGTTCGTCCTCGGCGACGGCCAGCAGGTCGGCGTCGGTGGCGTCCGCGAGCACGATGGCGTTCTTCTCCATCGCGCGCTTGAGGGCGCCGATGTCGTCGCGCAGCCGGGCCGCCTTCTCGTACTCCAGCTCGGCCGCGGCCTCCTGCATCTGCTCTTCGAGCCGGCGCAGGTAGTTGCCGGTGCGTCCGGCCATGAAGTCGCAGAAGTCCTCGGCCAGCGCCCGGTGTTCGTCCGCCGAGACCTTGCCGACGCAGGGCGCGGCGCACTTGCCGATGTAGCCGAGCAGGCACGGCCGGCCGACCTGCCGGGCGCGCTTGAAGACGCCGTTGGAGCAGGTGCGGACGGGGAAGACGCGCAGCAGCAGGTCGACCGTCTCGCGGATCGCCCAGGCGTGCCCGTACGGGCCGAAGTAGCGCACGCCCTTCTTGTGCGCCCCGCGCATCACCTGGACCCGCGGGTACTCCTCGTTGAGGGTGACGGCGAGTTCCGGATAGCTCTTGTCGTCCCGGTACTTGACGTTGAACCGCGGGTCGAACTCCTTGATCCAGGAGTACTCCAGCTGGAGCGCCTCGACCTCGGTGCCGACCACGGTCCACTCCACCGAGGCGGCGGTGGTGACCATGGTCGCGGTACGCGGGTGCAGCCCGGCGAGGTCCTGGAAGTAGGAGGACAGGCGCGGCCGCAGGCTCTTGGCCTTGCCGACGTAGATGACCCGGCCGTGGGCGTCACGGAACTTGTAGACGCCCGGGGAGATCGGGATCGCGCCGGGCGCCGGGCGGTAGGTGCTCGGGTCAGCCATGGGTCCACCGTACCGACAGGGGGCGGGGGTGCGGACGGGAGATCGACTCGGCGTTGGTCAACGGCTTCAGCTCGGGGTCACCTTGAGGTTTCCGCCGTCGACCGTGACGGTGTAGGCGGGCAGCGGGGAGGGGGCCGGGCCGTCCTGCACGGCGCCGTCGGCGATGCCGAACCGGCTGCCGTGGCAGGGGCACTGGATCTGCTGGTTCTTCACCTGGTCCACGATGCAGCCGGCGTGGGTGCACTTGGCGCTGAAGGCCTTGTACTGGCCGGCGGTCGGCTGGGTGACCACGATCTTCTGGTCGCGGAACACCGTGCCGCCACCCTCCGGCACGGCCGAGGCCGGGCCGAGGTCCACCGGGCCCTTGGCGCTGCTGCCGGAGGAGCCCGAGGAGGAGGCGCTGCTGCAGCCGGTGACGGCCACGGCACCGCCGGCCGCCAGGACGGCCGCGGCCCCGCAGAGCAGGGTGCGGCGGGAGGCGGCGGGGCTGGTCTCGGGGGCCTCGGACATCGGTGCGCTCCTACGGTGTGCTGCTGCTGCGAGGGACCACGGAAGTCTATGCCGCACGCGCCCCGCCGCTCCCGGGAGTCCCGCTGTTCGGCGGTCCCGGGAGTGGCGGGGCGGGCGGGGGCGCTTCTTCGCCTACTTCTTCGCCGCGGCGGCGCGCTTGCGCGGTGCCGCCTTCTTCGCCGGGGCGGCGGCCGGGGCGTCCGCGAAGTCGCTCGGCAGGATGTCCCGCAGGAACTTGCCGGTGTGGCTCTCCGGGACGGCGGCGATCTGCTCGGGGGTGCCCTCGGCGACCACCGTGCCGCCGCCGGAGCCGCCCTCGGGGCCCATGTCGACGATCCAGTCGGCGGTCTTGATCACATCGAGGTTGTGCTCGATGACGATCACCGTGTTGCCCTTGTCCACCAGCCCGCTGAGCACCTTGATCAGCTTGCTGATGTCCTCGAAGTGCAGACCGGTGGTCGGCTCGTCCAGCACGTAGACCGTCCGCCCGGTGGAGCGCTTCTGCAGCTCCGAGGCGAGCTTGACGCGCTGCGCCTCGCCGCCGGAGAGCGTCGGCGCGGACTGGCCGAGCCGGACGTAGCCGAGGCCGACGTCGTTGAGCGTCTTCAGGTGCCGGGCGATCGCCGGGACGGCCTCGAAGAAGGCCAGCGCCTCCTCGATCGGCATGTCCAGCACCTCGGCGATGGACTTGCCCTTGTAGTGCACCTCCAGCGTCTCCCGGTTGTACCGGGCGCCGTGGCAGACCTCGCACGGCACGTAGACGTCCGGCAGGAAGTTCATCTCGATCTTGATGGTGCCGTCGCCCGAGCAGTTCTCGCAGCGGCCGCCCTTGACGTTGAACGAGAACCGGCCGGGCAGGTAGCCGCGGACCTTGGCCTCCTGCGTCTCCGCGAAGAGCCGGCGGACGTGGTCGAACACCCCGGTGTAGGTGGCCGGGTTGGAGCGCGGCGTGCGGCCGATCGGCGACTGGTCGACGTGCACCACCTTGTCCACCTGGTCGGTGCCGGTGATCCGGGTGTGCCGGCCGGGCACGCTGCGGGCGCCGTTCAGCTCCCGGGCGAGGTGGGTGTAGAGGATGTCGTTGACCAGCGTCGACTTGCCGGAGCCGGAGACCCCGGTGATCGCGGTGAAGGTGCCGAGCGGGAAGCCGACCGTGACGTCCTTGAGGTTGTGCTCGCGGGCGCCGTGGACGGTCAGCTGGCGCTTCTTGTCCCGCTCGCGGCGGGAGGTCGGGATCGGGATGGACCGCTTGCCGGAGAGGTACTGGCCGGTCAGCGACTCCTTGTTGCCGAGCAGCTGCTTCAGCGAACCGGAGTGCACCACCTTGCCGCCGTGCTCGCCGGCGCCCGGGCCGATGTCGACCACCCAGTCCGCGGTCTTGATGGTGTCCTCGTCGTGCTCGACCACGATCAGGGTGTTGCCGATGTCGCGCAGCCGCACCAGCGTCTCGATCAGCCGGTGGTTGTCCCGCTGGTGCAGGCCGATGGACGGCTCGTCCAGCACGTACAGCACGCCGACCAGGCCGGAGCCGATCTGGGTGGCCAGCCGGATGCGCTGGGCCTCGCCGCCGGACAGGGTGCCGGCCGCGCGGTCGAGCGAGAGGTAGTCCAGGCCGACGTCGACCAGGAAGCGCAGCCGCTCGTTGACCTCCTTGAGGACCCGCTCGGCGATCTGCTTGTCCCGGGCGTTGAGCTTCATCGCGCCCAGGAACTCGGAGCAGTCGCTGATCGACATCGAGGAGACCTCGGCGATCGACCTGCCCTCGACGGTGACCGCGAGCACCACCGGCTTGAGCCGGGTGCCCTGGCACGTCGGGCAGGGCACCTCGCGCATATAGCCCTCGAAGCGCTCGCGGCTGCTGTCGCTCTCCGCCTCGGTGTGCCGGCGCTGGATGAACGGGACGGCGCCCTCGAAGCCGGTGCTGTACGAGCGCTCGCGGCCGAAGCGGTTGCGGTAGCGGACCTGCACCTGGTGCTTGTGCCCGTACAGCAGCGCCTTCTTGGCGCGGGCCGGCAGCCCGGCCCAGGGGATGTCGGTGCGGAAGCCGAGCTCCTCGGCGAGCGCGTCGATCAGGCGCTGGAAGTACTCCTTGGCGTGCCCGGCCGACCACGGGTGGATCGCGCCCTCGTCCAGCGAGCGCTCCGGGTCCGGCACGACCAGCTCCGGGTCGACCTCCATCCGGTTGCCGAGGCCCGAGCAGTCCGGGCAGGCGCCGAACGGCGAGTTGAAGGAGAAGGAGCGCGGCTCCAGCTCCTCGAAGGAGACGTCGTCGTACGGGCAGTAGAGGTGCTCGGAGTACATCCGCTCGCGCTCCGGGTCGTCCTCGGGGAGGTCGACGAAGTCGAGCACGACCATGCCGCCGGACAGCCGCAGGGCCGTCTCCACCGAGTCGGTGAGCCGCCGCTTGGCGCTCTCCTTGACGGTCAGGCGGTCGATGACCACCTCGACGGTGTGCTTCTCCTGCTTCTTGAGCTTCGGCGGCTCGGCGAGCTGGATCGTCGCGCCGTCCACCCGGGCACGGGAGTAGCCCTTGGACTGGAGGTCGGCGAAGAGGTCGACGAACTCGCCCTTGCGCTCGCGCACCACCGGGCTGAGCACCTGGAAGCGGGTGCCCTCGGCGAGCTCCAGCACCTTGTCCACGATCGCCTGCGGCGACTGCTTGGCGATCGGGCGGCCGCAGTGCGGGCAGTGCGGCTTGCCGATCCGGGCGAACAGCAGGCGCAGGTAGTCGTAGACCTCGGTGATCGTGCCGACGGTCGAACGGGGGTTGCGGTTGGTGGACTTCTGGTCGATCGAGACGGCCGGGGAGAGGCCCTCGATGAAGTCCACGTCGGGCTTGTCCATCTGCCCGAGGAACTGACGGGCGTAGGAGGACAGCGACTCGACGTAGCGGCGCTGGCCCTCGGCGAAGATCGTGTCGAAGGCGAGCGAGGACTTGCCGGAGCCGGAGAGGCCCGTGAAGACGATGAGGGAGTCGCGGGGCAGGTCGAGCGAGACGTTCTTGAGGTTGTGCTCGCGAGCACCGCGGACGATGAGGCGGTCGGCCACTGCTTCTGGCGCCTTTCTCCGGGGCGAGATGGCTTGCGGTGAGATTCGGTACTTCTTCCAGGATGCGGCAGCCAGCCTATAGCTCAGACGTTCGAATCTCGACTCTGTCCAGCCGAGACCACCCGAACGAGTGAGGACGGGGTCGGGACGGTCCGTGCCCGTACCGTGCGCGTACCGAAAAACCGCCTGCTCAGGGCCCGGATCCGGCGGTAGCGTCGACTGGTCAACGAGCGGAGCCCCCCGCGGGCAACGCGCCGTCTCCCGACAGAAGGCAGTTTCGATGACCGACCCGCAGTCCGCCGCCGCCTCCGCCGCCTCCTGGCTGGTTCAGGTCGAGGAGAGCACCCAGCGCCTGCTGCAGACCGCCGCCGAGCTGAAGCCCGAGGCCGTCGCCGAGCCCTCCGCGCTCCCCGGCTGGACCCGCGGCCACGTGCTGGCCCACCTCGCCCGCAACGCCGACTCCCTGGTCAACCTGCTCGACGGGGCCCGCACCGGCACCGACATCCCGCAGTACGCCAGCAACGAGGCCCGCGACGCCGACATCGAGCGCGACGCGCCGCGCCCGCTGGACGTCCACCTCGCCGACCTGCGCGAGTCGCACGAGCGCTTCGCCGCGGCCGCCGCCAAGCTGCCCGACGAGGCCTGGACGGCCGAGATCCGGCACCGCACCGGCTACCTCTTCCCGGCCTTCGACATCCCGCACAAGCGCCTGCTGGAGCTGGAGTACCACCACGTCGACCTGGACGCCGGGCACACCCCCGCGCAGTGGCCGGAGTCCTTCGCCGTCGCCCAGTTCCACAAGCTGGCCAGGGGCCTGGCCGACACCGACCTGCCCGCCGTCCGGCTGGCCGCCGAGGACACCGGGGACCGCGCCGCGATCGGCACCGGCGAGCCCGCCCTGACCGTCGAGGGCCCCGTCCGCGCGCTGACCGCCTGGCTCTCCGGCCGCTCCGCCGGCACCGGCCTGCGCCGCACCCCCGACACCGCCCTCCCCCAGCTTCCCCCGATGGGCTGACGGCGCGAGGATGATCCTGAACCCTGTAGCCGGACGAGGAGCGGACGCATGACGTACCACGGAGCGGTCAAGGTCGGTGGACCGCCGGACGTGCGGGAACTCGCACACCTGATCATCACCAAGGTGGCGGTCGGCCCGTACGACAACAACGCCTACCTGCTGCGCTGCCGGGCCACCGACGAGCAGCTGCTGATCGACGCGGCCGCGGACGCCCCGGTACTGCTGGAGACCGTCGGCGACGACCTGGAGACCGTGGTCACCACCCACCGGCACCACGACCACTGGGGCGCGCTGGCCGAGGTGGTCGCCACCACCGGCGCCCGCACCGCCGCCGGCGAGCACGACGCCGAGGGCATCGACGTCCCCACCGAGCTGCGGCTCGCCGACGGCGACAAGCTCCGGGTCGGCGACGTCGAGCTCACCGTCCGCCACCTGGTCGGGCACACCCCCGGCGCGATCGTGCTGGTCTACGACGACCCGCAGGGCCACCCGCACGTCTTCACCGGCGACTGCCTCTTCCCCGGCGGCGTCGGCAACACCTGGGGGGACCCGGAGGCCTTCAAGACCCTCTTCCGGGACGTCAACGAGAAGATCTTCGACGTCCTCCCCGACGAGGCCTGGATCTACCCCGGCCACGGCAACGACACCACCCTCGGCGCCGAGCGCCCCCACCTCGACGAGTGGCGCGAGCGCGGCTGGTGACGCTTTCCGGGCTGGTCGGCTCCAGACGGAGCCGACCAGCCCGAATCATTGCCCGCCTCCAGAGAGATGCCGGGCGCAGGCACATGCCGACTCCATGCAGAGGCACACCAACGTGAGGGCACCGGACACCTCGCGAATGCCGCCAGGGCAAGCCCAGTGCGCGTCCAGCTGACATTCGGCGCTGACGTAGCGCCCGGCCCTGCTCACCTCGAAGCGGATCACGATGCCGGTCGACGCCGCCGACCGACGGGCGGCGGCGGTCACGACCAGGCCCTCAGGTCCGTCATGTTGAAGTCCTCCAGTTCCACCCAGACGACCACCCGGCCGGTGGCATCGGTGGAACCCCACTCGCAGCCCGACCGGAGGATGTCGAGCACCTCGGTCCACTGCGTGGACGAGGTGTCAGCGGGCGCAGTCGTCGAGAGCCGAACGCGGCCCGCTCTCCCCCTGGTGACTCTCACGGGAGCCCCTGCCGCCTGGCAGAGAGACGCCTTGAGCAAGCTTGTGCGCATGCTGATCTCCATCGACGTTCCCCATATCGATACAGTGGAATCGTATCGATAGAGTAGCGCTGTCGGCGTTACGGTGTCAGCCGCAGCGAACGATTCGAGCGAGGAGGTCCGAGGCATGAGCGACACGCCCTCCTACCTGCAGGTCGCGGATGCCCTGCGCTGTCAATTGACCTCCCGGCGGCTTCAGCCAGGCGATCGAATGCCGTCCATCAGTGCGCTCCAGCGCGAGCACGATGTCTCGACGGGCGTGATCCAGCGGGCCTACGCCCTGCTGATCGACGAAGGGCTCGTGCTCGCCCGCCCCGGGGCGGGCTACTACGTGAAATCCCAAGAGCCGCCGGCCGTTCTCGTCCGGCGCCAGCGCGCGGCGCCGGGTGACGGATCGCCGACCGAGGCCGCCCTCGCCCGGCAAGGCGTGGTCGGCACCTGGCGGCACGAGTCGCAGCCTCGTGCCGCCGACACCCGGATCGCGGCCCGGCTGGGCATCCAGCCAGGCGATCCGGTGATGCACACCAGCTATGTGTATCTGGCAGACGGCGACCCGGCCCAGCTCGCCGAGAGCTGGGAACCCATGGCGATCACCGGCGGCAGCCTGATCGTTCTACCGGAGGCCGGCCCGCACGCGGGCATCGGTGTCGCCGACCGGATGGCCCTCCTCGGCATCGAGGTCGGCACGCCGGTCGAACGCGTCACCGCCCGCCAGGCCAGCCGCGCCGAGGCCCAAGCCCTCGGCGCGGCACCCGCCGTCCCCGTGATGGCGATCGAGCGCACCTACTACGACCAGGCCACCGGCCGTCCGGTCGAGACCGCCGACATCGTGCTGCTCGGCTCCCGCTGGGTCGCCGAGTACGGCCGACGCCCACAGAACTGAGCCCCGCCGCCGGATGATGCATCCGGCGGCGGGGCTCAACCCGTTCACTTCCTCGGTCAGGCGTCGAGCATCTCGGTCTCGCGCTCGGCCTCGGCGGCCTTCTTCGAGGCCCGCAGGCTGGTGAACGTGGTGACGGCCAGCACCGCCACGATGAAGCCCAGCGAGAACGGGATGCCGATCTCCGGGGCCCAGGTCGCGCCCGCCTCGTGCGCGGCGTGCAGCACCAGCTTCACGCCGATGAAGCCGAGGATCACCGACAGGCCGTACGACAGGTGGACGAGCTTCTTCAGCAGGCCGCCGATCAGGAAGTACAGCTGGCGCAGGCCCATCAGGGCGAAGGCGTTGGCGGTGAAGACGACGTACGGGTCCTGGGTGAGGCCGAAGATGGCCGGGATCGAGTCCAGGGCGAACAGCACGTCGGTGGTACCGATGGCCAGCATGACGATCAGCATCGGGGTGATCAGCCGGCGGCCGTGCTCCCGGACCAGGAGCTTGGTGCCGCGGTAGTCCTCGGTGGCCGGGAAGCGCCGGGTGATCGACTTGAGCACGCGGTTCTCCTCGAACTCCTCGTCCTCCCCGTCCTCCCGGGCCTCCTTGATCAGCTTCCAGGCGGTCCAGATCAGGAAGGCGCCGAAGAGGAAGAACACCCAGGAGAACTGGGTGACCAGCGCCGCGCCGCCGGCGATGAAGACCGCCCGGAGCACCAGCGCGATGATCACGCCGAACATCAGCACGCGCTGCTGGTAGATCCTGGGCACCGCGAACTTGCCCATGATCAGGATGAAGACGAAGAGGTTGTCGACGCTGAGCGACTTCTCGGTGATGTAGCCGGCGAAGAACTCACCGGCCGGCTGTCCGCCGGAGTGCCACCACAGGAAACCGCCGAAGAGCAGCGCCAGGACGACCCAGACGGCCGTCCAGATCCCGGCCTCCTTGATCGAGACCTCGTGCGGCTTGCGCCCGCCGATGAAGAAGTCCGCCACGATCAGTGCGATCAGCACACCGATCGTCGCGCCCCACATGGTCACGGAAACGTCCATTACTGCTCCTCCGGCAGCTAGGCGAGACAGGTCGTCACTGCCGGAGGTCTCTTCCGCCCATCGGGCCAGCGCCCCGGGGTGCCGCGACGGCACCCGTGATGACGGGGTCGGCTGTCGAGGAATACTCCCCTCCGCTGCCATCGAGAGTAACAGGAGAGGCAAAGAAAGGTAAAGAAGGTAAAGAGCCGTCAGGAGGCCGGCATCAGAGGTAGGGCTCGATCGCCGGCAGCAGGTCCTGGAAGGTCCGCCCCTTCGCCGGGGCGCCGATCGCCTGCATCTCCCAGCCGCCGTTGCCGTCCCGGACCACCTTGGCCATGATCTGGCCGGTGTGCGAGCCGCCGCCCGCCAGCTCGTAGCGGGCCAGCTCCAGCCCGGTGGTCTCGTCCACCAGCCGGCAGTGCGCCCGCTGCACCTCGGCGAAGGTCTGCCCGGTGTACGAGCTGACCGTGAACACCACCTGGGTGATGTGCGCCGGCACGTGCAGCAGGTCGACCAGGATCGCCTCGTCGTCCTCGTGCCCCGAGCCGCCCTCCAGGTTGTCCCCGGTGTGCCGGACGGAGCCGTCGTTGCTCTCCAGGTGCTGGAAGAACACCACGTCGGACGGGGTCTTCTCGGCGTACAGCAGCGCCGAGGCGTCCAGGTCGATCGTCCTGGTGCGACTGCCGAACAGGCCCCGCTTGGGGGCGGCCTGCCAGCCGAGGCCCATCCGGACCACGGTCAGGGCGCTGCCCGGCCCCTTCTGGAGACTGACCCGCTGCCCCTTGGCAAGGTTCACCGACACGACGTTGTCCTCTCTGCCGGCCACGCGGCGCTGCCCGCCGCCCGGCTACCCGGTGGAACACCCCGTCGCCGTCCCCCGGCTGAGGCCCCCTCTGCATACGGCCCGCGCCCTTCCCGTGGGCGCGATGCCGCAGGCCAGCCTAGGCCCTGCGGCACCCCGACCTCCCCAGGGTTTCCCCGTTTGTGGCAAGGCTGAGACACCGCCGGGCTTGACCGGTGCCATTCCGGCCAAGCCCGGGCGGCGTCCCGGTTACGCCACGCCCGCCTCGCGCATCTGCCGCAGCTCCTTCTTCAGCTCCTTGACCTCGTCGCGCAGCCGGGCCGCGACCTCGAACTGCAGGTCGGCGGCGGCCGTGTGCATCCGGTCGGTCATCTCCTGGATGAGGTCCGCCAGCTCGGCGGCCGGCAGGGACTTGGCGGGCTTGCGCTCGGCTCCCAGCGAGGGCACCGGGGCCTTGCCCTTGCCCTGGCCGCGGTAGCCGGTGGACAGCAGCTCGTCGGTGTCCACGTCCTCCCGGGCGAGGGTGTCCAGGATGTCGCCGATCTTCTTCCGCAGCGGCTGCGGGTCGATCCCGTGCTCCTTGTTGTACGCCTGCTGCACGGCCCGGCGGCGGTTGGTCTCGTCGATGGCCTTCTCCATCGCCGGGGTGATCTTGTCCGCGTACATGTGGACCTGGCCGGAGACGTTGCGGGCCGCGCGGCCGATCGTCTGGATCAGCGAGGTGCCGGAGCGCAGGAAGCCCTCCTTGTCCGCGTCCAGGATCGCCACCAGCGACACCTCCGGCAGGTCCAGGCCCTCGCGCAGCAGGTTGATGCCGACCAGCACGTCGTACCGGCCGGCCCGCAGCTCGCGCAGCAGCTCCACCCGGCGCAGGGTGTCCACGTCGCTGTGCAGGTACCGGACCCGGATGTCGAGGCCGAGCATGTAGTCGGTGAGGTCCTCGGCCATCTTCTTGGTCAGCGTGGTGACCAGGACGCGCTCGTCCCGCTCCACCCGCTTGCGGACCTCGTGCACCAGGTCGTCGATCTGGCCCTCGGTCGGCTTGACGATCACCTCGGGGTCGATCAGACCCGTCGGGCGGATGATCTGCTCGACCTGGCCGTCGCCGCGCGACAGCTCGTACGGGCCGGGCGTCGCCGACAGGTAGACCGTCTGACCGATCCGCTCCAGGAACTCCTCCCACTTCAGCGGGCGGTTGTCCATCGCGGACGGCAGCCGGAAGCCGTGCTCGACCAGCGTGCGCTTGCGCGAGGCGTCGCCCTCGTACATCGCGCCGATCTGCGGGACGGTCACGTGCGACTCGTCGATGACCAGGAGGAAGTCCTCCGGGAAGTAGTCCAGCAGCGTGTTCGGCGGGGAGCCGGGCTCGCGGCCGTCGAAGTGCATCGAGTAGTTCTCGACGCCCGAGCAGGTGCCGATCTGGCGCAGCATCTCGATGTCGTAGGTGGTGCGCATCCGCAGCCGCTGGGCCTCCAGCAGCTTGCCCTGCTTCTCCAGCTTCGCCAGCGTGCCCTCCAGCTCCCGCTCGATGCCGGTGATCGCGCGCTCCATGCGCTCGGGGCCGGCCACGTAGTGCGAGGCGGGGAAGACGTAGACGGACTCGTCCTGGCTGATGATCTCGCCGGTGAGCGGGTGCAGGGTGTACAGCGCCTCGATCTCGTCGCCGAACATCTCGATCCGGACGGCGAGCTCCTCGTACACCGGGAAGATCTCGATGGTGTCGCCGCGCACCCGGAAGGTGCCACGGCTGAAGGCCACGTCGTTGCGGGCGTACTGGATGTCCACGAAGCGGCGCAGCAGGACGTCCCGGTCGATCTCCTGGCCGACCTTGAGCGGCACCATCCGGTCCACGTACTCCTGCGGCGTGCCCAGGCCGTAGATGCAGGACACGGACGCGACCACGACCACGTCCCGCCGGGTGAGCAGCGAGTTGGTCGCCGAGTGCCGCAGCCGCTCGACCTCCTCGTTGATCGAGGAGTCCTTCTCGATGTAGGTGTCCGTCTGCGGGACGTACGCCTCCGGCTGGTAATAGTCGTAGTACGAGACGAAGTACTCGACCGCGTTGTTCGGCAGCAGCTCGCGGAACTCGTTCGCCAGCTGCGCGGCCAGCGTCTTGTTCGGCGCCATCACCAGGGTGGGCCGCTGCAGCTTCTCGATCATCCAGGCCGTGGTGGCCGACTTGCCGGTGCCGGTGGCACCGAGCAGCACGACGTCCTTCTCCCCTCCCCTGATCCGCCGCTCCAGCTCGGCGATCGCCGCCGGCTGGTCACCGTTCGGCTGGAAGGGGCTGACGACCTCGAAGGGCGCCACGGACCGCTCAATACTCGTGATGGGACGCACGACTCCACCGTACGACCCACCACCGACAAGCCGGGCCTACTTGGCGCTGTCCCGGGCGAGGGCGACGAGGCGGGAGATGGCGCGCAGGTACTTCTTGCGGTAGCCGCCGCGGAGCATGTCCTCGGGGAAGACCTGGTCGAAGGGGAGACCGGAGGCGGTGATGGGGAGCTCGCGGTCGTACATGCGGTCGGCCAGGACGACCAGGCGCAGGGCGGTGGACTGGTCGTCGACCTTGCGCACGCCGCGCAGGCAGACGGCGGTGACGTCGTCCAGCAGGGCGCCGTAGCGGCTGGGGTGGACGGCGGAGAGGTGGGCGAGCAGGGCGTCGAAGTCGTCCAGGGAGGCGCCGGGGGTGCGGGCGGCGGCGGCCTCGACCGCCTCGTCGGTGTACGGCGGCGGGGCGTCGGGCAGGCCGCGGTGGCGGTAGTCCTGGCCGTCGATCCGCAGCGGGCGGAAGTGCGCGGACAGGCCCTGGATCTCGCGCAGGAAGTCGGCGGCGGCGAAGCGGCCCTCGCCGAGCTTCTCCGGCAGCGTGTTGGAGGTGGCGCACAGCTTGACGCCGGCCTCGACGAGGCGGCCGAGCAGGGTGGAGACCAGGACGGTGTCGCCCGGGTCGTCCAGCTCGAACTCGTCGATGCACAGCAGCGTGTGCCCGGAGAGGGTCTGCACGGCCTGCTGGAAGCCGAGCGCGCCGACCAGGTTGGTCAGCTCGACGAAGGTGCCGAAGGCCTTGGGGCCGGGGGCGGCGTGCCAGAGCGAGGCGAGCAGGTGGGTCTTGCCGACGCCGTAGCCGCCGTCGAGGTAGACCCCGGCCGGGCCGGTGGGGGCGGGGGCGGAGCGGCGGAACCAGCTGCGCTTGGGCGCGGAACCGTTTCCTCCCGCGAGGGTGGCCGCGAACTGCTCCAGGACCTGCACGGCCTCGTACTGGCTGGGCTGGCTCTGGTCCGGGATGTACGACCCGAAGCTCACGCCGGCGAACCGGGGCGGCGGGACCATCTCGGCGACCAGCCGCTCGGCGGGCACGACGGGACGGCGTTCGGTGAGCGCGATCGGGGAGCCGGCCGCGCTCGCGGTGGCTATGGAATCGGTCGCGGTGTCGGGGCGGGAGGCTGCGGGCACATCAGTAGAGGGTACGCCTGCTCCCGACCCCCTCCGAACCGCCTCCGCGGGGGCGGCGGTGGAACACTGAGGGCATGCAACAGTTGATCAGCCCGCTGGGTGCGCCGGTCGCCGATCCGGCCGCGCTGGATTCGCTCGCCACCGTGTACGCGTACCCCGAACAGGTGAATCGGGGCCGTCCCTGGCTGCGCGCCAACATGGTCGCCGGGCTGGACGGCGGGGCGCGGCTCGACGGCCTGTCGGAGGGGCTGTCCGGCGACGCGGACAAGCGGATCTTCGGGGTGCTGCGGGCGCTGGCGGACGTGGTGCTGGTCGGTGCGGAGACGGTCCGCGCGGAGGGCTACCGGCCGGCCCGGGCCCGCAAGGAGTTCGCGGCGGCCCGGACGGCGGCGGGGCAGGCGCCGGCCCCGGTGATCGCGGTCGTGACCCGCTCGCTGCAGCTGGACCTGACCGCGCCGCTGTTCACGGAACCGCTGGTCAGGACGGTGGTGATCACCACCGATGACGCCTCCGAGGAGCGCCGCCGGGCGGTCGCCGAGGTGGCCGACCTGGTGCTCGCCGGCACCGGCGCGGTGGACCTGCGGGCGGCCGTCGCGGCGCTGGCCGAGCGGGGCTGGACCCGGCTGCTCACCGAGGGCGGCCCGCGCCTGCTCGGGCAGCTCGCCGCCGCGGACCTGCTGGACGAGCTGTGCCTGTCGGTGGCCCCGCTGCTCACCGGCGGCGACGCGCCGCGCATCCTCCACGATGCGGAAATGCCTGACGTGCAGCGGATGCGGCTGGTCTCATTGATCGAGCAGAAAGGATTCCTCTTCACCCGCTACCTGCGTCACCTGGGTTCGGAATGACCCCGTGACCCCCCGGTCGTGATCCCGTTATGCGATGCCGGGGCCCGGGGGCCGGCCACTGGAAGGGACTCACGTGTTCAAGACGGTACTGATGATCGAAAAGGCTCTCTCCGACGCGGACGTGGAGCTCGTCACCACGCTCCACAGCGACGAGAAGGTCTCCTTCGTCGTCCTGATGCAGCCGCGCGGCAAGCAGGACGAACTGCTGCGGGCGCTCGACGACGTCGCCCTCGGCCACCTCGACAAGGTGGTGCACGAGCACGACGAGTCCGAGAGCGGGCCCACCGTGGCCACCGAGTCGCTGGAGCACAGCCTGCGCCACCTGCGCGCGGCCGGGGCCGAGGCGATCGGCGAGCTGGTCGAGGAGAAGCCGCTGGAACGGTTGCGCGCGGCGGTGGAGGAGCACCAGGCGGACGAGGTGGTGGTGCTCACCTCCCCGCACTTCGTGGAGGAGTTCTTCCATCGCGACTGGGCCTCCCAGGCCCGGCACAAGGTGGGGGTCCCGGTGCTGAGGCTGTTCGCCAGCGACTCCTAGCTCCGCGCGCCGGTGGTGCAGAATCGTCCTTGCGGTCCGCCCGCGAGGACGGTTCCCACGTCGGCGCCACGCCGACCGGCGCCGAACCGTCCGCCCGACCTGTCTGCCCCCGCCCGTACGGAGCCACGCCTTGAACGACGCCGCGCACGACCTGCACGCCCCGCACTTCATCGGCATCGGCGGCGCCGGGATGTCCGGCCTGGCGAAGATCCTCGCAGTGCGCGGTGCCAGCGTCTCCGGCAGCGACTCCAAGGAGTCCGAGACCGTCCTCGCGCTGCGCGCCCTCGGCGCCACCGTGCACGTCGGCCACGCCGCCGAGCACGTGCCGGACGGCACCAGCAGCGTGGTCGTCTCCAGCGCGATCCGCGCCGACAACCCGGAGCTGGCCGCCGCCCACGAGCGCGGCATCCCGGTGGTGCACCGCTCCGACGCGCTCGCCGCGCTGATGGGCGGACGCCGCGCGCTCGCGGTGGCCGGCACCCACGGCAAGACCACCACCACCAGCATGCTCGCGGTCGCCCTCGGCGAACTGGGCCTGGACCCGTCCTACGCGATCGGCGGCGACCTCGACGCTCCCGGTTCCAACGCCCACCACGGCACCGGCGAGATCTTCGTCGCCGAGGCCGACGAGAGCGACCGCAGCTTCCACAAGTACGCGCCCGAGGTGGCGATCGTGCTCAACGTGGAGCTGGACCACCACGCCAACTACGCCTCGATCGACGAGATCTACGAGTCGTTCGAGACCTTCGTCGGCCGGATCGTCCCCGGCGGCACCCTGGTCGTCTCGGCCGACCACGACGGCGCCCGCGAGCTGACCTCCCGGGTGGCCGGCCGCGAGGGCCTGAACGTGGTCACCGTCGGCTCCGCCGAGGACGCCGACGTGCGGGTGCTCTCGGTGGTCGCCCGCGGCATGACCAGCGAGGTCACCGTCGTCCTGGACGGCGCCGAGCTGACCTTCACCGTCTCGGTGCCGGGCCGCCACTACGCCCACAACGCCGTCGCCGCGCTGGCCTCGGGCGTCGCCCTGGGCGTCCCGGCCGCCGACCTGGCCAAGGCGCTCGGCGCCTACACCGGCGTGCGCCGCCGCCTGCAGCTCAAGGGCGAGGCCGCCGGCGTCCAGGTGATCGACTCCTACGCCCACCACCCGACCGAGATGACCGCCGACCTGGAGGCCATCCGCGAGGGCCTGGAGGGCGCGGGCCGGGTGCTGGTGGTCTTCCAGCCGCACCTGTTCAGCCGCACCCAGCAGCTCGCCGAGGAGATGGGCCAGGCCCTGGCGCTGGCCGACGCCTCGGTGGTGCTGGACGTCTACCCGGCCCGCGAGGACCCGATCCCGGGCGTGACCAGCGAGCTGATCATCGACGCCGCCCGCCGGGCCGGCGCCGAGGTGACCGCCGAGCACTCCTTCGCCGCCGCCCCCGCCCTGCTGGCCGGCCTGGCCCGCCCGGGCGACCTGCTGCTCACCATGGGCGCGGGCGACGTCACCAACCTGGGGCCCGAAATTCTGGAGCACCTCGCGAACGTTGCCTCCAACGTCTGACGCACGTCCGTCCGACGTCCACCGCGACCGGGAGCCGTGATGAGCTACGAGATCGACAAGTCCGAGGCCGAGTGGCGCGAGCAGCTCAGCCCCGAGGAGTACCACGTGCTCCGCGAGGCGGGCACCGAGCGCCCGTTCACCGGTGAGTACACCGACACCAAGACGGTCGGCGTCTACAGCTGCCGGGCCTGCGGCGCGGAGCTGTTCAGCTCCGAGACCAAGTTCGACAGCCACTGCGGCTGGCCGTCGTACTACGCGCCGCTGGCGGAGGACCGGGTCCAGTACATCGAGGACACCTCGCACGGCATGCGCCGGGTCGAGGTGCGGTGCGCGCGCTGCGGCGGGCACCTGGGGCACGTCTTCGAGGGCGAGGGCTACGGCACGCCGACCGACCAGCGCTACTGCATCAACAGCATCTCGCTGACGCTCAAGCCGGCCGAGTAGCGCCGAACGACGCCCGGCGGCGCCGAGCGGCACGGACCGCAGGAGGCCCGGACGACCGTACGGTGTCCGGGCCTCCGTGCTGTCCGGGCGCCGTCCGGGCGCCGGGCGCTGTTTCGGCGCCGGGCGCTATCCGGCGACCGGCTCGAAGCGGACCGGGAGGTGCACCAGGGCGCGGTGGAACGGGCCCGGACGCCAGAGCAACTCCTCGGCGGGAGTGGCCAGTTCGAGATCGCTGAGGCGACTGCCGAGCTGCTCGATCGCGGTGATCGCGATCAGCAGGGCCGGGTCACGGGCCGGGCAGGCGTGCGGGCCTGCCGCCCAGGCCAGGTGGGCGCTCTCGCCGCTGCGCAGCTCCTCGCCGTCGGTGGGCGGCGCGGCCTGGGAGTTGGCGGCCGCGTACGAGACCAGCACGAGGCTGCCGGCCTTGATCTCGCGGCCGTGCAGGACGACGTCGTACCGCGGGTAGTGGGCGGAGAGGTTGGCCAGCGGCGGCTCGTGCCAGAGCACCTCGTCGATCGCCTGGTGGGCGGTCATCGCCCCGCCGAACAGCGAGCCGGCGTAGCGGGCGTCGGTGAGCAGGCGCAGCAGGGCGTTGCCGATCAGGTTGGTGGTCGGCTCGTGCCCGGCGATCATGGTCAGGCTGATGTGCCGGATCACCTCGTCGTCGTCCAGCCCGACCGGGT
The DNA here is from genome assembly GCF_044764985.1 of Kitasatospora sp. NPDC093550. Lineage (NCBI taxonomy): Bacteria > Bacillati > Actinomycetota > Actinomycetes > Kitasatosporales > Streptomycetaceae > Kitasatospora > Kitasatospora sp. NPDC093550. Next base: position 119,092 of record NZ_JBIWJF010000012.1, on the reverse strand, counting down.
GGGTGACGAACCAGGACGCGAGGTCGTGGCGGGGGCGTTCGCGGCGCTCGGCGACCATCGCGCTGACGACCGCCAGCAGCTTCCCGTACGCGGCGCCCGCCTGCGCGGTGGACTCGATCAGCCCGGTGATCGCCGCCACCACCTCGGCGCGCTGGTCCTCGGGCACGCCGAACCAGGTGGTGAGCACGACGGCGGGCACCTGGCGGGCGTACTCGGCGATCAGGTCGGCGTGGCCGACCGCGGCGAAGCGGTCGATCAGCCCGTGGGCGGTCTCGGCGACCTGGCGCTGCAGCCGGTGCGGTTCGAACAGCGCGAGGGCGTCGGTGATCACCGCCCGGTAGCGCGCGTGCGTCTCGCCGTCGCTGAACAGGGCGGTCGGGCGGTAGCCGAGCACCGGCAGCAGCGGGGAGTCCGGCGGGACGGTCCGCTGCCAGGCGCGGGAGTCCTTGGAGAAGGTGTCGGAGTCGCGCAGCAGGTCCAGCGCGGCCTGGTAGTCGGTGACCAGCAGGGCCTCCACCCCCGGCGCGATCTCCACCGGGGCGACCGGGCCGTGCCGGCGCAGCCGCTCGTAGACCAGCTGGGGGTCGGCGGCGAAGACCGGGCCGTGGATCGGGGTCGGGCGGGTCTCGACGGTCACGGGCGCTCCTGGGTGTCGGGGGAGGCGGCGGGCAGGGCGTCGAGGACGTGCTCGGCCAGTGCGATCAGCGCGTCCAGGCTGCTCTCCCGCTCGCGGGCGTCGCAGAGCAGCAGCGGGGTGGCGGCGTGCAGGTCCAGGTGGGCGCGGAGCACCCCGACCGGGTGGACCGGCGCGTCCGGGAAGCAGTTGACGGCGACGGCGTAGGGCAGGCCCTGCTCCTCGACCATGTCCATGATCTCGAAGGAGTCGGCCAGCCGGCGGGTGTCGGCGAGCACCAGGGCGCCCAGGGCGCCGCGGGCGATGTCCTGCCAGAGCGGGAAGAAGCGGCGCTGGCCGGGGGTGCCGAACATGTAGAGCACGACGTTGCCGGGCAGGGTCAGCCGGCCGAAGTCCACGGCGACGGTGGTGGTGGTCTTCTCGGGCAGGCCGGCCAGGTCGTCCACCGGCCGTCCGGCCTCGGTCATCGCCTCCTCGGTGTGCAGGGTGGCGATCTCGGAGAGGGTGCGGATGAGGGTGGTCTTGCCGACCCCGAACGGTCCGGCGACCACCAGCTTCATCAGCGTCTGGTCCCGGTCGGGCAGGTAGCCGACCCGGCCCGGCTCCCCGGCGGCCCGGGTGGTCGGGCCGTGGGCGGAGTCGTGGGCGGTCGGGCCGTGGCCGGTCGGGGCGGCGGCCCGGTCACCGGAGCGCGCGGAGTCCAACGAGGAGCCTCTCGACGATGGAACGGTCGGTCTGCTGGGCACGCGGGATCGGCGCGCGGGCGTGCAGGCAGCCCGCCTCGACCAGATCGGCGGCGAGGAAGACGGTGGCGCTGACCGGCAGGCGCAGGTGCGCGGCGGCCTCCACCACGGTCAGCGCGCCGGGGCGCAGCAGTTCCCAGAGTCGGCGGTGTTCGGGTTCGAGCCCGGTCGGCGGTTCGGCGCGGTCGGCGAACAGGACGGTCAGCCGCTCGAAGCCCTCGGTGCCGGGGCGGCTGCGGCCGCCGGTGGCCAGGTAGGCGGGCACCATCCGCCTGCGGGGAGCGGCGGTCATGACCGGACGGTGTCGTCCTGCCGCCGCGACGGGCTCGCGAGCGCGCGGCCCAGGGCGGCGACCTGCACCTGCATCTGGTAGGCCACGTTGCCGAGCTGGGCGTCCGGCGTGGTGAACACGGCGAGCGAGGTGTTCTCCCCGGCGGGGACGACGACGGCGTAGCCGAGGTCGGACTCCACCACGGTCTGGGCCAGACCCGGCCGCTCGCTGCCGGTGAACGCGGTGGTGAACGCGCGGGCGGCGGCGTGCACGGTCGCGGTCATCGCGGCGACCCGCTCGGCGGAGGCCCGGCCCAGTCCGTCCGAGGCCCCCTCGACCAGGCCGTCCCCGGTGGCGATCACCGCGTGCAGCACCCCCGGCAGCTCGAGCAGCGGGGTCAGCACCCACGAGATCTCGTCGGTGGCGGTCGGGCTGGGCGGCGTGCTGCTCACTGCTCGGCTCCTTCTAAGGACGTCGGGAGGGTCGTCGGGCCGGTGGTGTGGTCACCGGGGGGACGGCCGGCGGTGGTGTCGCCGGAGGTGGTGGCTGTGCCGGGCGTGGTGTCGCCGGGGGTGACGGTGGTGCCGGGGATGACGGTGCTGCGGCCGTCCGCGCGGGTGCCGTCCGCGTGGACGGCGGCGCGGACGGCGGCCCGGCCGGAGTCGGTGCCCCGCTGCAGGGCCTGCCAGTGGGCGGCGGCCCGCTCGGGGGTCCGGTCGGGAGCGGGCGTGGCGGCCGGAGCGGCGGGCGGGCCCGACTCCTCGGCGGCCAGCGGACGGCGGCGGCGCCGGGTGGGCAGACCGGTGCCGTCGTCCGCCGGGCTGTCCGGGGCTCCTTCCGGGGCGCCTTCCGGGGCGCCTTGCGGGGTGCCCGAGGTGCCCGGGCCGGGCACCACGCGGATGGCCGGCGCCGGGTGCGGGCCCGGCTGGTGGTGGCGGTCGGCGAGCTGCGGGCCGTCCCGCTCGTCGGCGTCGCGCATCGGCGGGACGGCGGCGACGGTGGGCGCGGGGGCGGGCCCGGAGCCGGCCCGCAGCGGCAGCGGGGTGAGCACCGACAGCGGCTGCCCGTCGTCCATGACGGTCACCAGACCGGCCGGGATCCGCAGGATGGTCCGCATGCCGCCGTACGGCGAGGGCTCGATGTGGCAGGAGAAGCCGTACTGGCGGGCCAGCTTGCCGATCACCGCGAAGCCGGTCTTGGGCGGGTTGCCGAGCTCGGTGAGCAGCAGGTCCGGCGGCCCGGCGAGCAGCCGGCGGGCGCGGCGCAGCTGGTCCTCGTCCATGCCGATGCCGCTGTCGTCGATGATCACCAGCGCGCCGCGGCCGCCCTGCTGCACGGTGACCGGGACGTCGGTCTCCGGGTGCGAGTAGGCGGTGGCGTTGGCGAGCAGTTCGGCGATGGTGACGGCGATCGGCTCGGCGGCCCGGGCGACCACCGCGAGCCGGTGCTCCCGCAGGTGGTTGGCGACCTTGATCCGGGCGTAGCCGGGCACCCGGGAGAGCGCGCCGACGACCACCTCGGCGAGCGGCGAGTCGGTGCGGGCCAGGCCCGGCCAGGCCTCGCAGAGCACGGCGACGGTCTGGATCCGGCGCAGCGCGACCTCGTTGCGGAAGTCGACCTCCAGCAGCCGGGGGTCGTCGTTGTCGTGCTGGAGCTGCTGGACGAGGCTCTGGATCTGGTAGAGCAGGGTCTGGATCCGGGAGGTGGCGCCGCGCATGGCGGCGCGGGCGGCGGCGTCCACCCGTTCGCGTTCGTCGGCGAGCGCGGCGGCGGCGGCGTCCAGGACGGACTGCAGCGCCCGGACGGCCTCCGGCCCGACGGCCTGCGGGTCCAGCGGGCCGACCAGCGGGGCGTTGGCGTGGGTCACCCGTACCGCGGTGGCCGCGATCCGCTCCTGGGCGAGGTGGCCGACCTCGGCGAGCAGCGCGGCGGCGTGCGCCTCGGCGGCCGCGAGCCGGCGCTCGGCCTCCTCGGCGCGGGTGGTCGCGGCGGCGGTCTGGCGGACGACCTCCCGGACGGACTCCTCCGCCTCCCGGGCCGCCTCCTGCGCCTTGTGGGCGGCGGCCTCGGCGGCGCGGGTCTGGCCCTCCGCCCGCCGGGCCTCGTCGATGGCGCGCCGGAGGCCCTCCTGCGCCTCGCGCTGCTGCTGCTCGGCGCGGGCGAGGCGGCCCTCGGCGACGCGGGCGCGCTCCTCGCCCCGGGTGAGCGCGGTCTCGGCGGCGGCCGCGCGGGCGAGGGCCGCGGCCCGGCCGCGGGCGAGCACGGCCGTGGCCACGGCGGCGACCAGCGCCACGGCGATCAGCGCGATCAGCGTCGTCATCGGAGTCCTCGGGAGTGCGTGCGGGTCGGGCCGGGCAGTGGCGTCGGGGGCGCGGGGGCCGTACAGGCGTCTCGGCCCCGGGCGCCCGGGCCCCGGGCAGCGCGCGGGGGCGGTACGGGCGTCGGCGCCGGACGGGCGTCAGCCCCGGGCGGTGCGCGGGCGCGGGATCCGGGCGGTGTCCTCGGCCAGCTCCCGGGCGACCAGCGCGACCTGGCCCATGGCTTCCAGCGCGCCCGGCGCGGCCGAACCGTCCAGGTGCCGGTACTCGGCCGCGACGGTGAGCACCAGCCGCTCGGGCAGGCCGAGTTCGGGGTGGCGCTGCTCGGCGATCACCCGCCGGGCGGCGTCCAGCGCGGGTATCCCGGCGGCGTGCAGGGTGTGGGCGCGCTCGCGGACGTAGGCGAGGTAGCCGATGTGCTCCTGGACGCCCTCGCGGTCGAGCACCGGGCCGTGGCCGGGGACGAAGATCTCCGCGCCGGTGGCCAGGGCCTGCTCGCAGGCGCCGATGATGTTCTCCAGCGGGCCGGCCCAGTGCGAGGGGTGGTCGCCGGGCTGCTCGGGAGTCGAGGAGAAGATCACGTCGCCGGTGAACACCGCGCGCTGGTGCGGGAGGTGGACGATCAGGTCCCCGCCGGTGTGCGCGGCGGGCAGGCTGGTGATCCGCACGGGGTAGCGCCCGACCTTCAGCTCCAGCTCGCCGGTGAAGACGGTGTCCGGGTGCACCGGCTCGGTGGCGGACCAGTCGAAGGCCCCGAAGTGCTCCTTGAGGTAGCCGCCGAGCAGGGAGTCCGGGTCGCTGTCGGCGACCAGGGCGTGCTGCTGCTTGGGGGTGGGCTCCCAGTGGATGTGCTCCAGGGCCTCGCGGGTGGCGATCACCTCGGCGTCCGGCAGCACCCCGGCACCCCACAGGTGGTCACCGTTGGCGTGGGTGACGACCACCCGGTCGACCTCGACCCCGGCCGGCAGCAGCCGGCGGCTGGCGGCGAGGAACTCCCCGGCCATCGACGGGTCGTAGGGGGTGTCGATCCAGAGCGCGGTGGTCTCCGAGGCCAGCAGTCCGCAGTTGGCCAGGCCCCAGCCCCGCTTCGGGGGGAGCCATACGTACAGGTCCTCGGCAATCGCGCTCACGTTCGCACGGTTGATCGTCATGTGCGCGATTATGCCCATGATGTGCCGACGGCGGGGCAAAACCTGGACGGACGGCCGGAGTTCATGGCCGGTCTCGACCGGGCTGTCCTGATTCGCGCCACGTGGTCGAGACCAGTCGTCTCACTGCTCGGGACGACTGGTGGACACCCCAGCGGCCCGGCCCCACCGTCCCGGTGCCCCCGGCGCCCCGGCACCCCCGGCGCGCCCGGTCACTTCAGGCGCTTGACGCCCTTGCGCTCCCCGGCGCAGCGCTCGTACCCCAGCCAGGCGTTGATCGCCAGCATCGGCGCGTTGGTCTCGTCGTTGGAGGTGTACGCGCGCCGGTAGCCCGCCGCGGCCGCCAGGCGCAGCGACTCCCGCTTGGCCAGCTTGACCAGGCCGCGCCCGCGGAACTCCCGCCGGGAGGCGGAGAACGCGGACCAGTAGCGGTCCACCCCGTCGGTCTGCGCCAGCGTGAACGCGGCCGGCTCGCCGTCCACCACGGCGACGATGCTCATCCCGAGGTCGAAGTCCGGCCGGGCCCAGTTCCCGCGCAGCCACTCCTCGTAGTCCAGGGCGTCCATCGGCACCTCCCCGGGCTCGTCGCGGATGGCGTCCGCATCGACCAGGAACAGCGGGTACGGGTCGGCGGCCCAGTCGGCGGCCGGACGCAGTTCGACGCCGGCCGGCCGTACGGGCGCCTGCGGCAGCGGCAGCGTCAGGTCCCGGCCGCCGAACTGCGCCGCGCGGCGGAGCTCGTAGCCCCGGGCCGTGCCGAAGGCCAGCGAGGCCGGCTCGTCGTCCAGCCAGGTGTGCAGCTCCGTCACCCCGTGCGCGGTCAGGTGCCGTTCGGCCTCGGCCAGCAGCGCGGTGGCCGCACCGCGGCGGCGGAACTCCGGCAGCACGCTGCCGTTGGCGTAGCCGACGCCCGCGGTCGAGGTGCCGCGCGCCAGCCCGCAGCGCACCGCACCGACCACCCGGCCGTCGCACTCCGCGACGAAGGTGCGGAAGTGCTCGTCGGGGTTGGGCTGGTCGTTCAGCCAGAGCAGGGCCTCGGCGCTCATCACCAGGTGCTCCCGGCCGGCCCGGTGGGCGGCGGCCACCGCCTCGGCGTCGGCGGCGCGGAAATCACGGATCGTCAAAGGATTCACAGAAGTCATGGATTCCCACGTTAGCCGGACGGGCTCGTCCGCGCCTCCGACTTTTCCCCCGACAGGGCGCCCACCTGCGGGAATGACCGCAGAACGGACCGAAGTCCCGCACGGCCGGGGCACCAAGCTCAAATAATGCTCTGAGAAGACCGGGTGAGGCTTGGCAGCCTCCTCGCCCGGGGACATCCTCAGCACCACGGCCGCGCGGTCCTGGCGACGACGCCCGCACCGCCCGACGGCCCTCCCACTCAGCCCTCCGAAGGGGGCGAACCGATGACTTCCCCTGCCCTGGACCAGCCCGTACGGGCCACCGGCGACCCCGCCTCCGCCACCCGCCTGGGTGTCGGCCTCGGCTGGCGCAGCGAGATCGACACCGTGGTCGAGCGCCAACCCGGTCTGGACTGGGTCGAAGTGGTCGCCGAGAACCTCTGCGCCGGCCACCTGCCCGACTCGCTGACGGTGCTGCGCGAACGCGGCGTCACCGTCGTCCCGCACGGCGTCGGCCTCGGCCTCGGCGGCGCCGACCGGCCCGATCCCGGCCGCCTCGGCAAGCTCGCGGACACCGCGCTGGCGCTCGGCTCCCCGCTGGTCACCGAGCACCTGGCCTTCGTCCGGGCCGGCGGCCTGGAGGCCGGGCACCTGCTGCCCGTCCCCCGCACCCGGGACTCGCTGAAGGTGATCGCCGAGAACGTCCGGATCGCCCGGGACCAGCTCCCGGTGCCGCTCGCCCTGGAGAACATCGCCACCCAACTCGCTTGGCCGGACGACGAGTTCACCGAAGGCGAGTTCCTCGCCGAGCTGGTCGCGCGCACCGGCGTCCGGCTGCTGATCGACGTCGCCAACCTGCACACCAACCGGGTCAACCTCGGCGTCGACCCGGCCGCCGAACTCGACCGCCTGCCGCTGGAGGCGCTCGCCTACGTCCACGTGGCCGGCGGCACCCTGGTCGACGGCGTCTGGCACGACACCCACGCCCACCCCGTCACCGAACCGGTGCTGGAGGTGCTGGCCGAGCTCTGCGCGCGGGTCGCACCGCCCGGAGTCCTGCTGGAGCGGGACGCCGACTTCCCGCCGCCCACCGAGCTGGCCGGTGAACTGGACGCCATCCGCCGGGTGCTGGAGGGGAGCACCCGGTGATGAGCGGCCCGACCACGGCGCCCGGCGCCGGCCCGGTCCGCCCCGCGGCGGCCGAGGACGGCACCGAGGCCGCCCGGGAGCGCCTGGCCCGGCGCCAGGAGGAACTGCTGGCCGCCCTGGTGGCGGGCGGGCCCGTCCCGCCCGGTTTCGACCCGGCCCAGGTCCGCGCCCAGTCCACCGGCCTCGCCGCCAAACGGCGCGACACCACCGCCAAGGTGGCTCCGGAACTGCCCCGCCTGCTCGGCGCGCAGTACCGGTCGCTCTTCCTCGGCTACGCCCGCACCCACCCGCAGACCGGCGGCTACCGGGCCGACGCCCGGGCCTTCGCGCAGTGGGTGCTCACCGACGGCGGCCCGCTCGCCGCCGACCACCGCCGGGCCCTGGAGCAGTGGCTCCACCCGGTACCCGTACGGCCGCCCGGCCCGCTGGCGCGACTGCGCCGGGCCCTGCGCGGCCAGTGATCCGACGTCATCCCCGGGGGAACCGCCCATGTGGCACAACACCTACTTCGTCATCCCGACCGTCCTGCTGGTGGCCGCCGTCCTGTACGCCTCCCAGGCCCGGCAGCGCATCGGCCACGTGCCCCACCCCAGGGGCCTGCCCGGCCGCGGTCTGCCGCTGCTCGACACCGCCTTCCTGGCCGGCGGTCCTGGCCGGGTCTTCGACACCGCGCTGGTCCGGATGCACATGAGCGAGCAGGTGGTGATCAGCCGCTCCGGCCTGGTCACGCTCACCGGCTCCAAGCCGTACGACGCGGTCGACCAGGCGATCCAGGAGGCCGTCGGCCCCACCGGGAGCCGTGAACTCGCCCCGCTGCGCCGGACGGTGATGCGCTCGGCCGCCGTCCAGCGGATCGGCGACCGGCTCGCCGACCGCGGTCTGCTGCGCCGCCCCGAGCGGCTGCGGCGGGCCCGCACCGCCCGCCGGCTGCTCTGGCTCGCCATGCTCGTCGTCGTCGCCTTCGCCGTCGCCTCCGAGCTGATCGACGACGGCGCCTTCGGCCACGAGCGCCCCGCCCTCTGGTTCCCCGCCGTCCTGCTCGGCGTGGGCGCCGTCTCGCTGCTCGTCACGATGCCGGTCAAGGGCCGGATCACCCCGGCCGGGAAGCGCCAGCTGAGCCTGATGAACGGCTCCCCGTGGACGCCCTCCACGGGGGTGTCGCCCACCCTGACCGGCGGCGCGCTGCTCGGCGCGCTCGCGCTCGGCGGACTGGCCGCCGCAGGGCTGGACAACCCGGAGCTGGAGGCCGCGATGACGGCCGCGGCGGTGCCGGAGGAAGAGGTGGAGGAGGCGGTCCGGCAGGCCTCCGCGAGCGGCTCCTACTCCTCGTCGTCGTCCTCGTCCTCCTCGTCGTCCTCCTCGTGCTCGACCGGCACCTGGTGCGGCTCCTCCTCCGACTCCGGCTCCTCCGGCTGCGGCGGGAGCAGCGGCTGTGGGTCGAGCTCCGGCTGCGGCTCCTCCTCGTCCTCCGGCTGCGGCTCCTCGTCGTCCTCCAGCTGCGGCTCCTCGTCGTCGTCCAGCTGCGGGTCGAGTTCCAGCTGCGGCTCCTCGTCCTCCAGCTGCGGGTCGAGCTCCAGCTGCGGCTCCAGCTGCGGCTCCTGACGTCACAGTTCGGTATCGCGGACCGGGAAGACGTTCCCCGCGCCATCGGGCCAGGCATACAACAAGGCCATGTGGTTGCTCTTCCTGATACCGGCCTGTGTCGCGGCGGTGCTCTCCTGCCTCCGGCTGGTCCGGATGACCGCCACCGCCGACGCCCTCGCCGAACAGGACGGGCCGCGCCCACCGGAAGCCGTCGGCATCGGACTGTACGAGACCGCCTACCTGGCCGGCGGTCCGGACCGGGTGGTCGAACTGGCCCTGGTCCTGATGGCCGGCCGGGGCCGTCTGCACCTGGCGCACACCGGTTGGACCACCGTGGTCGACCCCAAGGGGCGCAGCCGCCTGGAACGGGCGGTCATCGCCACCGTCGGCCCCGAGGGCCAGTGCCGCACCGACGAACTGCGCCGGGCGATGGCCGAGCACCCCACCGTGCTGGAGATCGGCGCCCGGCTCTCGCTGGCCGGCCTGGCCACCCCGGCCCTGGTGCAGCGCAGCACCGTGGTGGTGGTCCGACAGGTGCGGCACGCGCTGCTGCTGACCGTGCTGCTGCTGGCCGCCGCGCTCGCCATCAGCGGCTTCACCGGAGGTGACACCCTCGCCCCGCTCGCCTGGTTCTCGTTGCCGCTGATCCTCACCTCGGGCACCCTGCTGATGGCCCGGGTCGACGTCTACCCGTACACCCGCTGGGCCTCCCCGAGCGGCCAGGAGGTGCTGCGCGAGGTCCGCCCGACCCGTCAGCGCGGCCTCGTCGACGACGAGGAGCGCGAACTGCTCACCGCCGTCGCCATGAACGGCCCGGCCGCCCTCCCCGACGCCCGGCTGCGCGCCGCCCTGCGCCCGCACCGCACCTGACCCGGCGCAGCCGTACGCCCGCAGCCGCCCGCGCGAACGCCCGGAGGCCGGCTCCCCCGCGTCGGGGAACCGGCCTCCGGAGGAGAACCGCGGTCGCTCAGACCAGGCCGTTGATCAGCTCGCTGACCGGCTTGCGGCGGCCGGTGAAGAACGGCACCTCCTCGCGGACGTGCAGCCGGGCCCGGGACGGGCGCAGGTCACGCATCAGGTCGACGATCCGGTGCAGCTCGTCCGCCTCGAAGGCGAGCAGCCACTCGTAGTCGCCGAGCGCGAACGAGGCCACCGTGTTGGCCCGCACGTCGGGGTAGCCGCGCGCCATCATGCCGTGCTCGGCGAGCATCGCCCGCCGCTCCTCGTCCGGCAGCAGGTACCACTCGTACGAGCGCACGAACGGGTACACGCAGACGTAGTCGCGCGGGCGCTCGTCGGCGAGGAAGGCCGGGATGTGCGACTTGTTGAACTCGGCCGGGCGGTGCAGCGCCATGTTCGACCAGACCGGCTCCAGCTGGCGGCCCAGACCGGTGCGGCGGAAGCGGTTGTACGCCTCCTGCAGGTCGTCCGAGTCCTCGGCGTGCCACCACACCATGATGTCGGCGTCCGCCCGCAGACCGGAGACGTCGTACGTGCCGCGCACGGTCACGTCCTTCGCGGCCAGCTGCTCGAACAGCTCGTCCACCTCGGCGGCCAGCGCGGTGCGGTCCTCGGGCAGGGCGCCCTTGAGCTTGAACACCGACCACATGGTGTAGCGGATGACCTGGTTCAGGTCGCGCGCCTTCTTCTTCTCGGGCCGCTGCTCCGGCTCCCGCTCAACGCTCTCAGTCATGCGCCCATTGTCCTCTCCGTGGAACCTTCCCCGGTCGCCGGGGTCAACAGTCTGTCGACGGCCGCGGCCGCGGTGGCGGCCGAGCCGATGCACGCCGGGATCCCCACCCCGTCGTACGCGGCGCCGCACAGCGCGAGCGCGCCCACCCGCTCGGCCGCCGCCCGGACCCTGGCCACCCGGTCCGGGTGGCCCACCGGGTACTGCGGCAGGCCCGCCGCGAAGCGCGAGACGAAGGTGTCGTACGGCCGGGCGGTCAGCCCGACCGCCTCCCGCAGGTCCGCCAGCGAGCGGGCCACCAGCTCCTCGTCCGGCAGGCCCAGCGCCTCCTCCTCGCGGTGCCGGCCCAGCGAGGTGCGCAGCAGGAACGCGTCCGGCGCGGAACGCGCCAGCCAGCCCCACTTGTTGGAGGAGAAGGTCGACGCCTTGATCCGCCGACCGTCCACCGGCGGCACCAGGAACCCGCTGCCGCTCGGGAGTTCGGCCAGGTCGGAGCGCCGGAAGGCCAGCGTCACCAGCGCCATGCCCGCGTACTCGACGGCGTCCAGCTCCCCGGCGGCCGCCGGGGCGTCCTCGCGCAGCAGCCGGGCGGCGGCCGGGGCCGGGGTGGCCAGCACCACCGCGTCCGCGTGCAGCACCTCGCCGCCGGTCACCACCCGCCAGCCGTCGGGGGTTCGCCGCAGCTCGTCCACCGGGGCGTCCGTGCGCAGGTCCACCCCCGCCTTGACGCAGGCCGCGGCGACCGCCTCCGGCAGGGTGCCCAGGCCGCCGCGCAGGCCGTTGAAGACCGGCGTGCCGGCCACCGTCGGCCGGGACGTCAGCTCGCGCACCCCCTCGACCAGCGACCCGCCGCCACGCGCGATCCCCAGCAGCTGCGGCACGGCGGCGCGCAGCGAGATCTCGTCCGCCCGCCCGGCGTAGACGCCGCCCAGCAGCGGCTCGACCAGCCGGTCCACCACCTCCCGGCCCAGCCGGTCGGCGACGTAACGCCCGATCGCGACGTCCTCGCCCACCTCGGTGGGCTCCTCGTGCCGGGCGCGCTCCAGCCCTTCGGCAGTGAGCACCCCGGAGGCCGCCAGCGCCTCCAGATCGCCCGGCACCCCCATCACCTGCCCGCCCGGCAGCGGCCGCAGCGCCCCGCGCGTCCAGATCGCCGCCTTCGCGGTGGTCGGCGGCTCCAGCTCCTCCCCCAGGCCGACCGCCCGCGCCAGCTCCACCGCCTCCGGCCGCCGCGCCAGCACCGACTCGGCCCCGAGGTCCACCCGGACCCCGCCGACCTCCCCGCCCCACAGCTTCCCGCCGACCCGCCCGGACGCCTCCAGCACCGTCACCCGCGCCCGAGCCGGCCCCCCGGCCGCCCCACTCAGGAAAGCGGCCGCAGCCAGCCCCGCGATCCCACCACCGACGACGACGACCCGTGCATCCGACATGCTCCGCAGTCTCGCAGGTCTTTACACCGAACCCTCAATCCCCCGCACGCCCGCTACCGCCACTGAGGGTGTGCGGTGAGCACTGTGGCCCCTCCGGATGTCCGGAGGGGCCACAGGAGATCCCGGGTCAGCGGGCGCTGGTCTCGTGGACGTAGGCGACGAGGCGGGTGAGGGCGTCCGGGTCCATGGAGGGGAGGACGCCGTGGCCGAGGTTGAAGATGTGGCCGCTGGTGCCGAGTGCCTTGGCGGCGTCCAGCACCTCGCGGGCCTTGGCCTCGACGACCTCGGTGGGCGCGAACAGCACCGCCGGGTCGAGGTTGCCCTGCAGGCCCTTGCCCGGACCGACCCGCTCGGCGGCGACGTCCAGCGGCACCCGCCAGTCGACGCCGACGATGTCCGCGCCGGCCTCGCCCATCAGGCCGAGCAGTTCGCCGGTGCCGACGCCGAAGTGGATCCGCGGCACGCCGTACCCGGCGACCGCGTCGAAGACCTTGGTGCTGGCCGGCATCACCGAGCGGCGGTAGTCCTCGGGGGCGAGCGAGCCGACCCAGGAGTCGAACAGCTGGACCGCCGAGGCGCCGGCCTCGATCTGCACCTTCAGGAAGGCCGAGGTGATGTCCGCGAGCCGGTCCACCAGGGCGGCCCAGAGCTCGGGCTGCCCGTACATCATGGCCTTGGTGTTCTCGTGGTTCTTGGACGGGCCGCCCTCGACCAGGTAGCTGGCCAGCGTGTAGGGGGCGCCGGCGAAGCCGATCAGCGGGGTCCCGCCGAGCTCGTCCACCAGCAGGCCGATGGCCTCGGTGATGTAGGGGACGTCGTCCGGCTCGAGCGGGCGCAGCCGCTGGAGGTCCTCGACGGTGCGGATCGGGTCGGCGATGACCGGGCCGATGCCGGGCTTGATGTCGACGTCGATGCCGACCGCCTTGAGCGGCACCACGATGTCGCTGAAGAAGATCGCCGCGTCCACCTTGTGCCGGCGCACCGGCTGCAGGGTGATCTCCTTGACCAGCTCGGGCCGCATGCAGGACTCCAGCATGGGGATGCCCTCGCGGACCTTCAGGTACTCGGGCAGCGAGCGGCCGGCCTGGCGCATGAACCAGACGGGCGTGTGCGGCACCGGCTCGTGCCGGCAGGCGCGCAGGAACGCGGAGTCGTACGCGGCGCCGCGGCGCGCGGGGGTGGTCCGGCCGTCGTTCGTGGCCGCCGTCGTGTCTGCCGTAGTCTCGCTCACGCGTCAAATCTTCGCACGCGTCCCGGGGGCCTCCTTCCGGGCGGTCTCGTCGGTTCCTCCAAGATCTGCCCGGGTTTGCCGTTCCGGCACGCCGCTGGGAGAGAAGTTGCGGCGATAACCCGGGTTCTCGACCTAGTCTTCGGGGCATGGCAGCGGTCGGAGGGCACCCCGCGCAGGGTGGCGGAGCAGGTGGCGGAACGGGTCGCGAGGGGGCGCCGAGCGAGTTCCGGGCTGCCGTGGCGGCCCTGGACGGGGCCCGGCTGCGGCCCGAGGTGCAGCTCTCCCCCGCGCCGGCGCCGCGCCGGCTCGCCCCGCACTCCTTCGCGGTGACCGCCGTGGTCGAGGTGGACGGCGAGGAGCTGGCGGACGGCCGACTGGTCCTGCTGTACGACCCGGCCGGGCAGGAGGCCTGGAACGGGGAGTTCCGGGTGGTCACGATGACCCGGGCCGAGCTGGAGCCGGAGATGGCCGGCGACCCGATGCTCTGCGAGGTCGGCTGGGCCTGGCTGATGGACGCGCTGCAGGCGCACGGCGCCGGGTACGCGGAGCCGTCCGGCACGGTGACCAGGTGCGCGTCCCAGTACTTCGGCGGCCTGGCGGACCGCCCGTCGTCGACCGAGATCGAGATCCGGGCCTCCTGGACGCCGGCCGACGGCCGTTTCGAGCGGCACCTGGCGGCGTGGGCGGACCTGCTCTGCATCAGCGCCGGCCTGCCGCCGGCGGCGCCGGCCCCGCAGGGGCCCGCCGAGGTGCCGTCACTCGGTGGAGTGGTCCCGATGCCCGCCCGGCGACGCCCGCGGTCGCACTGACGGGTGGCGTCCGGGCCCGACGGCACCGGACGGCCGGACGCCACCCCCAGGACTGACGGAGTGTGACTTCCGACCCGCTCTGCGTCAATTAACCGGTCAGAACCGACCGAACTGCATCGAATCTGATCGATTTTGTGCGAATACCAGGCATGTCGCATCAATCATTTGCGCGATTTGTCCGTATTGTTACTCACTAGATCGTGATCTTTCGCTAAAGCCGGGCACGGTAGCTGCCGAAGCAGACTGTGACCCTTTCCGAACGCGGAACACTCCGACCGCCCCCATCGGGGTTCCGTCCGCCACTCCCCGCAGGAGGCCTGGTGTCGGTCCTTCTTGAGCACCCCGCAAACGTGGTCGCCTACCGCCCGACCAAGCCCACCGCCATGGTGGTCATCGCCGATCCCCGCGTCCGAAACACCGTCACCCGTCACCTGTGGGCGCTCGGCGTCCGGGACGTGATCGAGGTGTCCTCGATCGCCGAGGCCCGCCCCCGGGTCTCCACCCCCCGCGACATCTGCGTCGCCGACGTGCACCTGCCGGACGGCTCCGGCCTGACCATCCTCGCCGAGACCCGCGCCGCGGGCTGGCCCAACGGCCTGGCGCTGTCCGCCGCCGACGACATCGGCGCGGTCCGCAGCGCGCTGGCCGGCGGCGTCAAGGGCTACGTGGTCACCGGCACCCGGACGAACGTCGCGATGCCGGGCCGCCCGGGCCTGCCGCTCGGCGCCGCGGGACTGGCCGGCCGGATGCGCCGCCCCGGGATGCCCGGCATGCCGGGCGCCGCAGCCGGTGCCCCGGGCGCCCCCGGAGCCCCCGGCGCGCCGGGCCCGCAGCAGGCCGCCTACCGCGAGCTGTCCGGCCGCGAGGTCGAGGTACTGCGGCTGGTCGCCGAAGGGCAGTCGAACAAGGCGATCGGCGTGGCCATGGGTCTGTCGGCGCTCACCGTGAAGAGCCACCTGGCCCGGATCGCCCGCAAGCTGGGCACCGGCGACCGCGCCGGGATGGTCGCCGTCGCGCTGCGCACCGGAATCATCCACTGAGCCGACCGCTCCGGACCGCCGCGGCGGCCGAGGAGGAACGTTTCCTCGTCGGCCGCCGCGCCGCGTCCGGAGCCCGGACGTGAACGGGCCGGCCCCCCCGCCCCGAGGCACCACCCCACGAGCGGGCGAGCACCTGTCTGACCAGTCCGACAACACTCCCGGTCGCGAGGACCGTCGTACCCTTGGTGGGTGACCGACGCCGTAGCAGCCATCCCAGAAGAAGCAGCCCCGGTCCCGCTCCTCGAGCCGAAGGAGGGGATCCCGCCCGTCGTGGCGGACGAGGAGGGGCTGGCCGCGACGATCGCCGCCTTCGCCGCGGGCACCGGACCGGTCGCCGTCGACGCCGAGCGCGCCTCCGGCTACCGCTACGGGCAGCGCGCCTACCTCATCCAGCTGCGTCGCGCGGGTTCCGGCTCCGCCCTGATCGACCCGATCGCCTGCCCCGATCTCAGCGGGCTCAACGACGTCCTCGCGGACGCCGAATGGGTGGTGCACGCGGCCACCCAGGACCTGCCGTGCCTGGCCGAGGTGGGCATGAGACCGCGGCGCCTCTTCGACACCGAGCTGGCCGGGCGGATCGCCGGCTTCGCCCGGGTCGGCCTCGGACCGATGACCGAGAACGTGCTCGGCCTGAGCCTGGCCAAGGAGCACTCGGCGGTCGACTGGTCCACCCGCCCGCTGCCCGAACCCTGGCTGCGCTACGCGGCTCTGGACGTCGAGGTGCTGGTCGAGCTGCGCGACGCACTCGAACAGGAGCTGGACGCCCAGGGCAAGCTCGGCTGGGCCATGGAGGAGTTCGCCGCGATCGCCGCCGCACCCCGCCCGGCCCCGCGCACCGACCCGTGGCGGCGCACCTCGCAGCTGCACAAGGTCCGCCGGCGCCGTCAGCTGGCCGTGGTGCGCGAGCTGTGGCTGGCGCGCGACCGGATGGCGCAGGAGCGGGACGTGTCCCCCGGCCGGGTGCTCTCCGACGCCGCGATCGTGAACGCCGCGCTGGCCATGCCGCTGAACATCGCCGCGCTGCAGGCCGTCCAGGGCTTCGGTCCGCGGGTGCACCGGCGCCAGCTGGAGCAGTGGCTGGCGGCGGTGCAGCGCGGTCGGGAGATCCCCGAGGCCCAGCTGCCGCCGGCCGCCGCGCCGCACGACGGACCGCCGCCGCCGCGGGCCTGGGCCGAGAAGGACCCGGTGGCCGCCGCCCGGCTCTCCGGCGCGCGCACCGCGGTCAGCGAGCTGGCCGAGCGCCACAACCTGCCCGCCGAGAACCTGATCACCCCGGACCTGGTCCGGCGGGTCTCCTGGGAGCCGCCGGCCGACCGGAGCCCCGAGGGCGTGGCCGCCGCGCTGCGCCGGCTCGGTGCCCGGCAGTGGCAGGTGGACCTGGTGGCGCCGTCGGTGGCCGCCGCGTTCGCCGCGGCCGCCGCCGCCACGGCCCAGGCCTGACCCGCAGGACCCCGGAAGGGGGTGTCGTCCGCACGGACGGCACCCCCTTCGTCGTCCCCGGGAGGAGCTCTCCTGGTCGGACGTGTCGCGGGACACACCGTCGTAACCTTCCGAGGGGCCTGGGCAGGTTGGTTACCGACCGGTAGCATGACCGTGATGCGGCGCCGCTCGGGTCTTCGCCGGCGGCAGCCTGTCCACCTCAAATGTTGGTCCCTGGGAGGAGAGCCCCCGTGCCTCGTACCGCGAGGGACGTCGTCTTCGTCGATGGCGTCCGCACCCCGTTCGGCAAGGCCGGCCCGAAGGGCATCTACCACGAGACGCGCGCCGACGACCTCGTCGTCAAGTGCATCCGGGAGCTCGTGCGCCGTAACCCGAACCTGCCCGTCGAGCGCATCGACGAGGTCGCCATCGCGGCCACCACGCAGATCGGCGACCAGGGTCTGACCATCGGGCGCACCGCCGCCCTGCTGTCCGGCCTGCCGAAGTCCGTGCCCGGCTACGCGATCGACCGCATGTGCGCCGGTGCGCTGACCGCCGTGACCACCACCGCCGGCGGCATCGCCTTCGGCGCGTACGACGTGGTCGTGGCCGGTGGCGTCGAGCACATGGGCCGCCACCCGATGGGCGAGGGCGTCGACCCGAACCCGCGCTTCGTCTCCGAGAAGCTGGTCGACGAGTCCGCCCTGTTCATGGGCATGACCGCGGAGAACCTGCACGACCGCTTCCCGCACATCACCAAGGAGCGCTGCGACGCCTACGCCGTGCGCTCGCAGGAGAAGGCCGCCAAGGCGTACGCCAACGGCGACATCCAGCCCGACCTGGTGCCGATCTCGATCCGCAACACCAACCCCGAGGTCGGCGAGACCGGCTGGGGCCTGGCCACCGTGGACGAGCCGATGCGCCCGGGCACCACGATGGAGTCGCTGGCGGGCCTGAAGACCCCGTTCCGCCCGCACGGCAACATCACCGCGGGCAACTCGGCCGGTCTGAACGACGGTGCCACCGCCTCGCTGCTGGCCGCCGAGGACGTCGCCGAGGAGCTCGGTCTCCCGGTCAAGATGCGCCTGGTCTCCTACGCCTTCGCCGGCGTCGAGCCCGAGGTCATGGGCATCGGCCCCGTCCCGGCGACCGAGAAGGCGCTGGCCAAGGCCGGCCTGACCATCGACGACATCGACGCGTTCGAGGTCAACGAGGCCTTCGCCGTCCAGGTGCTGGCCTTCCTGGACCACTACGGCATCGCGGACGACGACGAGCGGGTCAACCCGTTCGGCGGCGCGATCGCGTTCGGCCACCCGCTGGCCTCCTCCGGCGTCCGCCTGATGAACCAGCTGGCCCGCCGCTTCGAGCAGCGCCCGGACGTCCGCTACGGCCTCACCACGATGTGCATCGGCTTCGGCATGGGCGGCACCATCATCTGGGAGAACCCGCACTTCGAGGGTGGTAAGTGAGCATGAGCAACACCACTGAGCTGCTCCAGCACGGCGCCGAGCTGTTCCCGGGCGAGGTCGTCACGACCGCCCACGTGCGCCACCTGGACCTGCCGCTGCAGGCCGGCAAGCTGGCCCTGATCACCCTGGACAACGGCTTCGACCACACCAAGCCGACCACCTTCGGCCCGGGCTCGCTGCTCAAGCTGTCCGCCGCGCTGGACCAGGTCGAGGCCGAGGCCGCCGAGGGCAAGATCGTCGGTGCCGCGATCACCGGCAAGCCGTTCATCTTCGCGGTCGGCGCCGACCTCAAGGGCGTCGAGCTCCTCAAGGAGCACGCGGACGCGCTGGCCATCGGCAAGGGCGGCCACGAGGTCTTCAAGCGGATCGCCGCGCTGCCCGTCCCGACCTTCGCCTTCTACAACGGTGCGGCGATGGGCGGCGGCGTCGAGGTCGGCCTGCACTGCGACTACCGCACGGTGTCGGCGGGCGTCCCGGCCTTCTCGCTGCCCGAGGTCTTCCTGGGCCTCGTCCCCGGCTGGGGCGGCTGCACCATCCTGCCGAACCTGATCGGTGCCGGTAAGGCCGTCAAGGTCATCATCGAGAACTCGATGAACCAGAACAAGCAGCTCAAGGGCAAGGACGTGTTCGAGCTGGGGATCGCCGACGCGATCTTCGAGCCCGCCGACTTCCTGGAGCAGTCGCTGCTGTGGGCCGCCAAGGTCCTCAAGGGCGACCACGTCGTCGAGCGCGAGGCGATCGACCGCGGCAAGGCCTGGGACGACGCCGTCGCCTGGGGCCGCCTGGTCGCGGACGGCAAGGTGCACGGCGCCGCGCCGGCCGCCTACAAGGCGCTGGACATCATCGCCGCCGTCAAGGACGCCGACCTCGCCGACAAGGCCAGCCTGCAGGCCGGCTTCGACGCCGAGGACGCGGCCCTGGCCGACCTCATCATGAGCGGCGAGCTGCGCAGCGGCATCTACGCCTTCAACCTGGTGCAGCGCCGGGCCAAGCGCCCGGTCGGCGCTCCGGACAAGTCGCTGGCCCGCCCGGTCTCCAAGGTCGGCGTCGTCGGCGCCGGTCTGATGGCCTCGCAGCTGGCGCTGCTGTTCGCCCGCCGTCTGGAGGTGCCGGTGGTCCTCACCGACATCGACCAGGAGCGCGTCGACAAGGGCGTCGGCTACGTCCACGCCGAGATCGACAAGCTGCTCTCCAAGGGCCGCATCGGCAAGGACAAGGCCAACCGCCTCAAGGGCCTGGTCTCCGGCTCGCTGGACAAGGCCGCCGCCTTCGGCGACGCGGACTTCGTCATCGAGGCCGTGTTCGAGGAGATGGGCGTCAAGCAGACCGTCTTCGCGGACCTGGAGAACGTGGTCTCGCCGACCTGCGTGCTGGCCACCAACACCTCCTCGCTGTCGGTCACCGAGATGGCCTCGAAGCTGAAGCACCCCGAGCGGGTCGTCGGCTTCCACTTCTTCAACCCGGTCGCGATCCTGCCGCTGCTGGAGATCGTCCGCGGCGACAAGACCGACGACGCGTCGCTGGCCACCGCCTTCGCCGTGTCGAAGAAGCTGAAGAAGACCTCGGTGCTGTGCAAGGACGCCCCGGCGTTCGTGGTGAACCGGATCCTGACCCGCTTCATGGGCGAGATCCAGAACATCATCGACGAGGGCACCCCGATCGCCGACGTCGAGAAGGCCGTCGAGCCGCTCGGCCTGCCGATGTCCCCGATCGTGCTGCTGGAGCTGGTCGGCCCGGCCATCGCGCTGCACGTCTCGGAGACCCTGCAGGGCGCCTTCCCGGAGCGGTTCACCGTCTCCGAGAACCTCGCCAAGGTGGTCAAGGCCGGCAAGCGCGGCTTCTACACCTGGACGGACGGCCAGCAGGTCCTCGACCCGGAGGTGCTGGAGCTGCTGACCTTCGGCGACTCGGTGCTCACCGAGGAGCAGGTCCGCGCCCGCGCCCTGGAGGCCGTGGCCCAGGAGATCGGCCTGATGCTGGAGGAGGGTGTCGTCGCCGAGGCGCAGGACATCGACCTCTGCATGATCACCGGTGCCGGCTGGCCCTTCCACCTCGGCGGGATCACCCCGTACCTGGACCGTGAGGGCATCTCGCAGCGCGTGAACGGCAAGCCGTTCCTCGCCCCCGGCGTGGCCTCGGTGCCCGCCTAAGGCGTAGCCCCGTACGGAGGAACCCCGGTGACCTGGTGGTCACCGGGGTTCCTCCGTGTGTACGGGCGCTCGGGGAATCGGGCGCTCGGGGAATCGGGCGCCCGGGCGCTCGGGCGCTCGGGCGCTCGGGCGCTCGGGCGCTCGGGCGTGCCGGGCCGGGTGGACGGCTCAGTGCTTGAGGCGGTAGACGACGGTGTCGGCGAAGACGCCGACCATCTCGTAGTGGGTGTCCAGCAGGTTCTCGATCCGGGGCACCATCACGGGCTGGTACGGGGCGATGCCGGAGTCGTCGACGACGACCTCGGGCAGGCCGTTGGCCAGCTCCTTGTCGAAGGTCTGCCAGGCGTTGGAGACGCTGAACTGCTCGCCGACGTTGGCGCTGCCGTCCTTGCCACCGCTGTAGTTGGTGAGGAAGCCGGCGGTCAGGTAGCGGGTGGCGGGCTTGCGGTCGGCCAGCCAGTACAGCTCGGGGTGCATGCCCCAGACCAGCACGGTGTCCTTGGGCGTGGTCTGGGCGGCGACGGCGGTGGCGACCTCGGTGGTGCGGTTCAGCCGCTCCCCCGGCCAGGCCAGCGCGAGGCCCCAGAACACCGTGGCGGCGACCGTGGTGTACACCAGGACGGGCTTCCAGCGGATCGCCGAGGTGGCGACCGCCCCGGTGCCCAGCAGCACCAGCGGCGGGATCAGCTGCAGGTAGTAGTGGCCGAAGAAGTGGAAGCCCACGCTGACCGCGACGACCGAGGAGAGCAGCCAGACCCAGAGGTCGGCGGTCGAGCCGTGCTCCTCGCCGGCCACCGGCAGCGGGCGGTGGCGGTACTTGAGCCAGAGCCGGCGCCCGACCGGGAGCAGGAAGCCCAGGCCGGCCGCCGCCAGGATGGCCGAGTTGCCGAGCGCGCGGCCGATCATCTGCAGCCAGGCGCCGCCGAAGGAGGCGTAGTCGCCGCTGCCGGTGACCACCCAGAACAGGAAGCCCTTGGGCTTGGTGAGGATCACCGCGACCAGCGCTATCGGCAGGATGAACCCGAAGCCGATCTTGAACAGCGCGGGCGGCCAGCGCACCCCGCGGCGGCGGGCGTCCTGGAACAGCATCCAGAGCACCGGCAGCAGGACCGCGCCGCCGGTCTGCTTGGTCAGCGAGCAGAGCGCGACCGCGATGCCGGCGGCCAGCCAGCGGCGCCGCTCGGCGTACCGGAAGGCGGCCACCATCGCGGGCAGCATGAAGACCTCGAAGGTCGCCGCCTGGGTGTCCTCCGGGGAGAGCCCGATGGAGACCAGCAGGTAGAGCAGCCCGGCGCCGGCGCCCGCCCGGTTGCCCCAGCGGCCGCGGGCGATCGAGGCCAGCAGGATCGCGGTGACCAGGTGGGCCACCACGGCCAGGGTGCGCAGCGGCCAGAGCGAGGCGGAGCCGAAGACCGCGAAGCAGGCCTGGTAGAGCCAGGGCAGCAGCGGGGGCTTGCGGTCCACCACGGTGTCGTACAGCACCCCGCCGTCCGCCAGCATCCGGGCCTGGGTGGCCAGGAAGCCCTCGTCCGGACTCCAGACGGGCCGGGCGAAGGACGGGATGTGGGTGATCAGCGCGACCAGTGCGAGAACCGGCACCAGCCTGGTCCAGTACCCGTTGCGGAGGTGGGTACGGACGCGCTCGGGCAGGCGCTCGGCCGGTCCGGCGGGGCGGAGGCGGGTGGGGGTCGGCACGGTTGACAACCTACCGGGCGGGATCGGCGCTGGTGGCGCCGGTCCCGCCATTCAGTGGGATTGTCGGCTTGTTTCGTGACGAACTGTGACGACGTCGGGACGAAAGGCCGTCGGCGATCGGGGCACGACCCCGGCCGGCCCCGCCTCGGTCAGGCGTCGACCGGCGCCGCGTCCAGGCTGGCCACCAGGGCCGTCACCCTGCGGGCGATGTCCGGGGCGTTCAGGCCGATCTCGGCCAGGATCTCGGCCCGGCTCGCGTGGTCCAGGAACTCCTGCGGGATGCCGAAGTCGCGCACCGGAAGGTCCACGTCCGCGTCCCGCAGGGCCTGCGCCACGGCGGCGCCGACACCGCCCACCCGGCCGTTGTCCTCGATCGTGACGACGACCCGGTGCTCGGCGGCCAGGCCCGGCAGGGCCGGGTCCACCGGCTTGACCCAGCGCGGGTCCACCACGGTGGCGGTGATGCCCCGGGCCGCCAGCAGGTCGGCGACCTCCAGGCTGGTGGGGGCCATCGCGCCGACCGAGACGATCAGCACGTCGGCGCGGTGGGCGCCGGAGGCCTCCTCGGCGGCGCGCAGCACGTCCATGCCGCCGATCCGGCCGACCGCGGCGACGGCCGGGCCGACCGTGCCCTTGGAGTAGCGGACCACGGTCGGGGCGTCCTCGACCTCGACGGCCTCGCGCAGCTGGGCGCGCAGCTGGTCGGCGTCGCGCGGGGCGGCCAGTCGCAGGGTCGGGATCACCTGCAGGATCGACATGTCCCACATGCCGTTGTGCGAGGCGCCGTCGGTACCGGTGACGCCGGCCCGGTCCAGCACGAAGGTGACGCCCAGCTTGTGCAGGGCGACGTCCATCAGGACCTGGTCGAAGGCCCGGTTCAGGAACGTCGCGTAGACCGCGAAGACCGGGTGCAGGCCGCCGGTGGCCAGGCCGGCCGCGCTGGTGACGGCGTGCTGCTCGGCGATGCCGACGTCGAAGATGCGGTCCGGGAAGGTCTCCGCGAAGGGGGCCAGGCCGACCGGGTGCAGCATGGCGGCGGTGATGCCGACGATGTCCTCGCGCTCGTGGCCGAGCGCGACCATCTCCTCGGCGAAGACGGACGTCCAGTCCTTGCCCGCGCTCTTGATCGGCAGGCCGGTCTCCGGGTGGATCACGCCGACCGCGTGGAAGCGGTCCTCGTCGTTGTTCTCGGCGGCGTGGTAGCCGCGGCCCTTCTCGGTGAGGCAGTGCACGATCACCGGGCCGCCGAAGCCGCGCGCCTTGGTCAGCGCGGACTCCAGGGCGGTCAGGTCGTGGCCGTCGATCGGGCCGATGTACTTGAGGCCGAGGTCCTCGAACATGCCCTGCGGGGCGATGAAGTCCTTGAGACCCTTCTTGGCGCCGTGCAGCGTCTCGAACAGCTGCTGGCCGACCACCGGGGTGCGCTGCAGCGCGTCCTTGCCCCAGGACAGGAAGCGCTCGTAGCCCTGGGTGGTGCGCAGGGTGGCGAGGTGGTTGGCCAGGCCGCCGATGGTCGGGGAGTACGAGCGCTCGTTGTCGTTGACGACGATGACGACCGGGCGGTCCTTGGCGTCGGCGATGTTGTTGAGCGCCTCCCAGGCCATGCCGCCGGTGAGCGCACCGTCGCCGATGACGGCGACCACCGGGTCGTTCTTGCCCCGGAGCTGGTTGGCCTTGGCCAGGCCGTCGGCGTACGAGAGCACGGTGGAGGCGTGCGAGTTCTCGATCACGTCGTGCTCGGACTCGGCGCGGGACGGGTAGCCGGACAGGCCGCCCTTCATCCGCAGCTGCGAGAAGTCCTGGCGGCCGGTGAGCAGCTTGTGGACGTAGCTCTGGTGACCGGTGTCGAAGAGGATGCGGTCGCGCGGCGAGTCGAAGACCCGGTGCAGCGCGATGGTGAGCTCCACCACGCCGAGGTTGGGGCCGAGGTGGCCGCCCGTCTTGGAGACCTCGGTCACCAGGAAGGTCCGGATCTCCTGGGCCAGTGCGGCCAGCTGTCCGGGCGTGAGCCGGTCGAGATCGCGCGGTCCCCGAATGCGGGTCAGCAGGGCCACCCGTTCCTCCTCGTTCAGTGTTCGCGGACCGTGGGCGGTCCGACGGGCGTCGCTGCCCGGTCCGGCGGCAGGCCGACGGTCGCGGCCGATGCCGACCGGTCGAGTCTAATGTCCGCTTGCCGGACACCGAGCGGCGCGCCCGGTGCCACCGTTCGGTCACCGCCATTCCCGGAGGTCGGCCAGGGGGTGCGGGTCACGCCGGGTTGACGTACGCGCGTTCGACCGTCTTCACGCCGCGGCCGCGCCGGCGGCGGCGGAGCCGGTGCCGCGGCGGTGCGGTCGCGACGGTGCTAGGCACGGCCCAGGGCGCCGGACTCGCCCATCTCGCTCATCACCAGGGCCAGCGCGCCGAGCACCTCGGCCCGGCCGCCGAGGGTGCCCGGGACGACCGACAGCTGGCGGGCGGCACTGGGGATGGCGTAACGGGCCACCGAGTCGCGGATCGGGGCGAGCACCAGCTCACCGGCCTCGGCGAGGTCGCCGCCGAGGATCACCCGGCGCGGGTTGAGCAGGTTGCACAGGGTCGCGACGCCGGTGCCGATCTGCCGGCCGGCGTCGGCGATCACCCGGCGGCAGCCGAGGTCGCCCTGGTGGGCCAGCTCGACCACCCGGGGCAGCGTGAGGTCCGGGCCGAGGGTGGAGGTCAGCAGGGAGAGCAGGTAGCGGGAGCCGACGAAGGTCTCCAGGCAGCCGCGGTTGCCGCAGCGGCAGACCGGCCCGGCCTCGTCCAGGGTGATGTGCCCTATCTCACCCGCCGTACCGCCCGGACCGCGGTAGATCTGGCCGTTCACCACCAGGCCGGCACCGACACCGCTGGCGATCTTGATGTACGCGAGGTCGCTCAGACCGCGGCCGGCGCCCCAGACCAGCTCGCCGAGCGCGCCGAGGTTGGCGTCGTTGTCCACGTGCACCGGCATGCCGAGCCGCTCGCCCAGCTCCCGGCCGGGGGCGATGCCCGTCCAGCCGGGCAGGATCGCGGTGGACCCCAGCGCCCCGGTCTCCACGTCGATCGGGCCGGGCACGCCGAGGCCGACGCCGATCACCTTGTCCGGGCGGAACCCGGCCTGCGCCAGCAGCCGCTCGACCATCGCCTCCGCCCGGTCGAAGCCCTGCTGGGCGGAGACGTCCACGTCGATCGGGGCGCTCTCCTCGGCCAGCACCCGGTGCGCCAGGTTGCCGACCGCGACCCGCAGGTGGGTGTGGCCGAAGTCGATGCCCACCACGATGCCGGCGTCGCCGCTGAGCGAGACGCTGCGGGCGCGCCGGCCGCCGGAGGAGGTGTCGGCGACCACGACGGTGCCGCTCTCCTTCAGCTCCCGCACGATGTTGGACACGGTGGCGGCGGAGAGGCCGGTGCCGCGGGCGATCTCGGCCTGGGTCAGCGAGCCGGCCATCCGCACCGCGCGCAGCACCCGCTCCAGGTTCGCCCGGTGCAGGGACGACTGCGAGCCCGGTGTGTCCGTCGACATGATCCACCCTCCCAGGGCGGGGAACCCTACGCCGGGCGCCCCTTCAATTCCTGAAGGGTACGGCCAGGGGACCGGGGAGGGGGCGCCGAAGGGGGCGGACGGGTGGGGAGGGGTCCGCGGGTGAGGGGCGCCGAGGGGGCGGGGTGGCGGCGCGACGCGAACCGGAGGCAGAGCCGCCGAGGGGGTGCGGTGGCGGCGCGACGCGCACGGGAGGGAGGGGGCGGGCGCCGACGGCCGGTCACGCCGCGGTGTCGGGGGTGGGGGCCGGGTGATCGGGGGGTGAAAGTGTTGCGCGGCCGGGACCTGCGGGGACGGGGTTCGGCGGTCCTGGCGGCGGCCGAAAACCACGCACCACTAGCATGGTGCCCACTTCCACCCGTCCCATCGGAACCGTGGACGGTACCGGCAGGGGGACGCATCCAGACATGACGGGGAATCAGATGGCAGGGGATCACCCTACGCCGGGGGCGGGCGAAACGCCCGGCAGCGGTCCGCAGGACAACCGGGGCGTCTCGTTCGGACGTCCGCCAGGCGGCGGTGTGGATCCGGCCGCCGTAGCGGACCAGATGACGCAGCTCGACGGCTCGGCCGTCCCGGGCCCGGCCGCCCCCGCCGGGCCGCCGCCCGCGCAGCCGCCCGCACCGCCCGGGCAGCCGCCCGTCGGCAGCGCCGAGTACGCCGCGTACGCGCCGACCGCGGCCGGCGGCTTCCCCGCGCAGGCCCCGCCGCCCCCGGCCGGCGCGCCGGTCGGTCCGTACGACCCGATGCCCGGCGCCCCGTACGGCGCCGACGCGGGGCAGGGGTACAACACCGGCGGCTACAACTACCCGCAGCAGCCCGGGTACAGCTACCCCGGCGCTCCCACCGCGCCCAAGCAGCGCAACCCCGTGATGCTGTGGGGCGGGATCATCGGCGGCGTGCTGGCGATCGCGATCGTGGTCGCCCTGGTCGTGCTGCTCAAGGACGACCCGGCGCCCCCGACCCCGGGCCCGATCGCCATCAGCACCGGCCCGGACGGCAGCACCACCCCGGTTCCCGGCCCCGGCCCGAAGGGCGCGACCTTCAACGTCGCCTGGAGCGCCGCCAAGGGTGCCAACGCGGACAGCTCGAACCAGCTGCTCGGCGTCTGGGGCACCGACAAGACCGCCGTCCGCGTCGACAGCAGCGGCATCAAGGCCTACAACCTGACGGACGGCAAGGAGGCCTGGACGATCCCCGTCCCGGCCGGCAGCAAGGAGCTGTGCACCGCCTCGTACGCGTCCAACTCCAAGGGCATCGCCGCCGTCTCCTTCAACACCGGTGACAGCGACTGCTCGACCGTCGGCGCCGTCGACCTCAACCAGGGCAAGCTGCTCTGGAGCGTCAAGGTCTCGGCCGACCGGATGTCCTCGCCGACCCTGGGCGTCACCGAGAACGTCGTCGCCGTCGGCGGCAACGCGGTCGGCGCGCTGAACATCGCCACCGGCCAGCCGGCCTGGCAGTACCAGCCGCGCGACAAGTCCTGCAGCCTGCACGGCCGCGTGGCCGGCCCCCAGATCGCGGTCAGCGACCGCTGCTACGGCACCAGCGGCCCCAAGTCGCAGCTGGTCATCGTCAACGCCGACTCGGGCGCCGCGGCCAGCACGCCGATCACCCTGACCGGCTCCATCGAAGAGGTCGACCAGGTCGTCTCGGACAAGCCGCTCGTCCTGCTGATGTCCAACGGCCCGCAGGGCGACTACGTCCTGCCGTTCGACAAGGACAACAAGCCGGGCACCCAGATGTCCGTCAAGGAGCCCGGCTCGGACAGCCTGCGCCTGTCCGGCCAGGACGAGGCCGTCACCCGGAACGTGGTCAGCGGTTCCACGCTGTACGTCCAGGTCAGCGGCACCAAGCCGGGCATCAACGCCTACGACCTGAACACCGGCAAGCGGCTGTGGGCGGCCACCACGTCGTCGTCCGGCAACGACATGCGCCTGGTGTCCGGCACCGACAAGGACGGCAAGGTCCGCGCCGTCGTCGAGCAGGGCTACGACAAGCCGGCCCGGCTGGTGACCCTCTCGCCGACCGACGGGTCGATGACCGACATCGGCACCATCGCGATGTCGAACGGCCTGGACATCGTCTCCAGCACCTCCGAGTACGTCCTCTCGGACGACGGCAGCGCGATGTACGCCTTCCGCCGCTACAGCTCCACCGAGGGTCCGCTGACCAAGTGGAAGAAGTGACGCCGGGGGCGCCGGGGGTGTGACCCCTCGTCGCGACAGCGCGCGGGCGGGGCGGGTACGGGCGAACGGCCCGTGCCCGCCCCGCCTGTGATTTTTCGGCGGGCCGGTTCGTTGGGCGTGGGAGGATTCGCACCATCAGCCCGACAAAGGAGTGCAGCGAGTGCCCGGCACAAACCTGACCCGCGAGGAGGCCCGTACCAGGGCCGATCTCCTCCGCGTGGACGCCTACGACATCGAGCTCGACCTGGGCTCGGCCCGCGAGGGCGGCACCTTCCGGTCCACCACCGTGGTCCGGTTCACCGCCACCACGCCCGGCGCGGACACCTTCATCGACCTGGTCGCCCCGAGCGTCGAGGAGATCACGCTCAACGGCGTGTCGCTCGACCCGGCGAGCTTCGCCGACAGCCGCATCCCGCTGCCCGGCCTGGCCGCCGAGAACGAACTGCGGATCGTCGCCGACTGCGCGTACACCAACACCGGTGAGGGTCTCCACCGGTTCGTCGACCCGGTCGACGGCGAGACCTACCTGTACACCCAGTTCGAGGTGCCGGACGCCCGCCGGGTCTTCGCCACCTTCGAACAGCCCGACCTGAAGGCCGCGTTCGCGTTCACCGTGCACGCCCCGAAGGGCTGGGTCGTGGTCTCCAACTCGCCGACCCCGACCCCGGTCGGCGACGGCGACACCCAGACCTGGACGTTCGAACCCACCGGCCGGATCTCCAGCTACATCACCGCGCTGATCGCCGGCCCGTACGTCGGTGTCTTCGACAGCTACGAGAACGGCGAGCAGAAGGTGCCGCTGGGCGTCTACTGCCGGCCCTCGCTGCGCGAGTTCCTGGACCCGGAGGCCGTCTTCGAGGTCACCAAGCAGGGCTTCGACTACTTCCAGGAGAAGTTCGACTTCCCGTACCCGTTCCCGAAGTACGACCAGCTCTTCGTCCCGGAGTTCAACGCCGGCGCGATGGAGAACGCGGGCGCCGTCACCCTGCGCGACCAGTACGTGTTCCGCTCCAAGGTCACCGACGCCGCCTACGAGGCCCGTGCCGCGACGATCCTGCACGAGCTCGCCCACATGTGGTTCGGCGACCTCGTCACCATGGAGTGGTGGAACGACCTCTGGCTGAACGAGTCCTTCGCGACCTTCGCCGAGGCCGTCTGCCAGGCCGAGGCCCCCGGCTCCAAGTGGCCGCACTCGTGGACCACCTTCGCCAACCAGATGAAGACCTGGGCCTACCGGCAGGACCAACTGCCGTCCACCCACCCCATCATGGCCGAGATCAACGACCTGGAGGACGTCCAGGTCAACTTCGACGGCATCACCTACGCCAAGGGCGCCTCGGTGCTCAAGCAGCTGGTGGCCTACGTCGGCCAGGACGCCTTCTTCGAGGGCGTGCGGGCCTACTTCAAGCGCCACGCCTGGGGCAACACCCGGCTCAGCGACCTGCTGGGCGCCCTGGAGGAGTCCAGCGGACGCGACCTCAAGACCTGGTCCAAGGCCTGGCTGGAGACCGCCGGCATCAACGTGCTGCGGCCGTCCGTGGTGCTGAACACCGACGGGGAGATCGAGTCCTTCGCCGTGCTGCAGGACGCCCCCGCGCTGCCCGCCGGCGCCAAGGGCGAGGCCGTGCTGCGGCCGCACCGCATCGCGATCGGCCTGTACGAGCTGAACGGCGACGCGCTGGTGCGCACCGACCGGATCGAGCTGGACGTCGACGGCCCGCGCACCGAGGTGCCGGAGCTGGTCGGACGTCACCGCCCGGCCGTCGTGCTGCTGAACGACGACGACCTCACCTACGCCAAGATCCGGCTGGACGAGGACTCCCTGGCCGTCGTCACCGAGCACCTCGGCGGCTTCGACGACTCGCTCCCCCGCGCGCTGTGCTGGGCCTCCGCCTGGGACATGACCCGGGACGGCGAACTCGCCGCCCGCGACTACCTGTCGCTCGCGCTGTCCGGCCTCGGCCGCGAGTCCGACATCGGCGTGGTGCAGTCCGTGCAGCGCCAGGTCAAGCTCGCCCTCGACGCCTACGCCGACCCGGACTGGCGCGAGCAGGGCCTCGCCCGCTGGGCCGCCGCCGCCGAGGAGTTCCTGCGCGCCGCCGCGCCCGGCAGCGACCACCAGCTGGCCTGGGCCCGCACCCTCGCCGCGGTCGCCCGCACCGACGGGCAGCTCGGCCTGCTCGCCGGGCTGCTGGACGGCTCGGTCGAGATCAAGGGCCTCGCCGTGGACACCGAGCTGCGCTGGACGCTGCTCACCCGGCTCGCGGCCACCGGCCGGGCCGACGAGGCCGAGATCGCCGCCGAGCTGGAGCGGGACAACACCGCGGCCGGCCAGGAGCACGCGGCCTCCTGCCGCGCGGCCCGGCCGACCGCCGCGGCCAAGGCGGAGGCCTGGGCGTCGGTCGTCGAGTCCGACAAGCTGACGAACTACGTCCAGGAAGCGGTGATCTCCGGCTTCCAGCAGTCCGACCAGCGCGAGCTGCTCGCGCCGTACGCGGCGAAGTACTTCGCGGCGGTCAAGGGCATCTGGGAGACCCGCAGCCACGAGATCTCGCAGCAGATCATCGTCGGGCTGTACCCGGCGCTGCAGGTGACCCAGGAGACGCTGGACGCGACGGACGCGTGGCTGGCCTCGGCCGAGCCGGCGCCGGCGCTGCGGCGGCAGGTCGTCGAGGCGCGGGCCGGGATCGAGCGCGCGCTCAAGGCCCAGGCGGCCGACCGTGCGGCGGGCGGGCGCTGACGCCGTACCGGGTGCCGCGGACGACTGCGGATAGCCGCGGATAGCCGGAAGGGGCGTCGGACGGGATCGTCCGGCGCCCCTTCGGGGTCGTGCGGGTCCGGGTGGACTCTCGTGCTCGGGTCCGGGTGGACTCTTCGTGCTCGG
Organism: Kitasatospora sp. NPDC093550; assembly: GCF_044764985.1. Classification (NCBI taxonomy): domain Bacteria; kingdom Bacillati; phylum Actinomycetota; class Actinomycetes; order Kitasatosporales; family Streptomycetaceae; genus Kitasatospora; species Kitasatospora sp. NPDC093550. Next base: position 88,577 of record NZ_JBIWJF010000012.1, on the reverse strand, counting down.
GTCCGGGTGGACGCGTGGTGCGTTGTCGCGCGGGGTGGTTACTTCTTCTTGCCCTTGCCGTACGGCAGGCCGGCCAGACCGGCGATCACCGCGAAGGCGACGAGCGGGAGAAACACGTACAGGCCGAGGGTCTGGCCCACGCTCAGGCCGGAACCGGGGTCATCGCCGTCGTCCCTGGTGAAGGCCATGGCGGGCGACGTCAGCAGCATCATCAGCGTGACCGTTGCGGAGACCGCGCCGGCTCGCAAAGCGTTCCTCTTGTCCACGTTTCCAACTTACCCGCCGCTTATGGGAGGGCGCGCGTCGGGGTCCGCCTGGCGGGGTGGGGGTGGCCGGGGGCAGCGGGCGGCTCGGCCGAGGGGAGCCCGCGGATCGGCCGGGGGTCAGGGGGTGCGGGGTGCGGGCGGGGCCAGGAGGTGGGCGAGCAGGCGGGCGGCGGGGGCGGCGGCGAGACGGTCGAGGGTGACCGGGTCCCCGGCGCCGTCGGCGACCGGCAGGCGCCAGTTCGGGTACTGGTCCCAGGTGCCCGGCAGGTTCTGCGGGCGCGGGTCCCCGACCAGGTCCGGCAGCCAGACGCCGACCAGCTCCGCCGGGGTCGCCCGCAGGAAGCGGTACAGCACCGGCATCGACAGCGGCTCGCCCGGGGTGAGCAGCCCCAGCGCGTCCAGCTCCGCCCGCCAGTCCGCCAGCTCCGTCGCCGCCTCCTCCTGTTCCTCCCCCAGCGGGCGGGCCAGCAGGCCGAGCCGGTGGCGCAGCTCGACGTGCTCGCCGGAGAGCCGGGCGGCGGTGCTCGGCAGGTCGTGGGTGGTGAGGGTGGCCAGGCAGCCGGGCCGCCAGCGGTCCGGGGGCAGGATGCCGCCGCCGGCCTGCCAGTCCCGCTCGAACCAGAGGACGGAGGTGCCGAGGACGCCGCGTGCCGCCAGCTCCTCCCGGACGCCCGGCTCGACCGTGCCCAGGTCCTCGCCGATCACCGCCGTCCCGGCCCGGTGCGCCTCCAGGGCCAGCACGCCGAGCATCGCCTCCGCGTCGTAGCGGACGTACGCGCCCTCGGTGGGCGGGTGGCCCTGCGGGACCCACCAGAGGCGGAAGAGGCCCATCACGTGGTCGATCCGCAGGGCGCCGGCGTGCCGCGTCGTCGCCCGCAGCAGCTCCGCGTACGGGGCGTAGCCGGCCTCGGCGAGGGCGTCCGGGCGCCAGGGCGGCAGACCCCAGTCCTGGCCGTGGGCGTTGAAGGCGTCCGGCGGGGCGCCGACCGAGATGCCGCCGGCCAGGACGTCCTGCAGGGCCCAGGCGTCGGCGCCGTCCGGGTGGACGCCGACCGCCAGGTCGTGGATCAGCCCGACCGCCATCCCGGCCTCGCGGGCGGCGCGCTGGGCGTCGGCGAGCTGCTGGTCGACCTGCCAGGCGAGCCAGGCGTGGAACTCGACGCGGTCGGCGAACTCCTTCTCCGCCTGCTCGATGTGCTCGCTGTGTCCGCCGTGCTCGATGTGCTCCATGTGCTCGATGTGCTCGCCGTGTGAGCCGTGTGAGCCGTGTGAGCCGTGTGAGCCGTCCGGGTGACCCTCGGGATGCCGCAGGCCCTTCGGCCAGTGGTGCCAGTCGCTGCCGTGCACCTCCGCCAGGGCGTTCCACAGGGCGTACCGGCGCAGCCACTCGCCCTCGCGGCGCCGGAACGCCTCGTACGCGGCCTGCCGCCCGGGCCCGCGCGGGGCCTCGTGCAGCAGCTCCAGGGCCTCGCGCTTGAGCGCCCAGACGGCGTCCCGGTCGATCAGGCCGTCGTGGCCGAGGACCTCCTCGCGGAGCCTGGCCGCCCGGCGGGTCAGGTCCTCGGCCAGGTGCCGTTGCTCCGCGGTCAGGTAGGCGTACTCGGGGACGGCCTCGATCCGCAGGTGCACCGGGTCGGCGAAGCGGCGGGAGGACGGGCGGTAGGGCGACGGGTCGGAGGGGCTGCCGGGCAGGCCCGCGTGCAGCGGGTTGATCTGCACGAAGCCCGCGCCGAGGTCTGCGCCCGCCCACTGGGCCAGCTCGGCGAGGTCGCCGAGGTCGCCCATGCCCCAGGAGCGGTCGGACAGCACGGAGTACAGCTGGGCGAGGAACCCCCAGCTGCGGCCGGGCAGTTGGGGCAGTTTCTGCGGCGCGACGACCAGCGCCGCCTCGGCCTCCCTCCCGTGGGAGGCCGCCTTGAGGGTGTGCCGCCCGAGCGGCAGGTCGGCGGGCAGCCAGTGCGAGTGGCCGCGCGGCAGCTCCCAACTCCCGCCGCCCTCCAGCTCCACCCGCAGCCGGGCGTCCGCCGGCACGTCCAGCGCGGTGCGCCTGCCCTGCCGGACCACCACGGTGGGCGGCAGCAACCGGGCGCGCTGCTCGGCCCGGTGACGCTCCAGCGCCTCCCGCACCTCCTCGGGCGTCCCCGCCGCCACCCCCAGCGCCGCCAGCACGGCGACCAGCGTCCGCGCCCCCACCGACTGCCCGCCCGGCCCCGGGTACCGGGTGTCCACCCCGTACGCCTGCGCCAGCGCGACCAGTTCGGCGGGCGGCGGCGGGGCATCCTGCGCCGGTACCTGCTCGGCTCCGTCACTGTCGTGGTAAGCGGCCACTCGCGACTCCTGCGATGTCTCGGCTACGCCCGGTCAGAACTCCCCAAGTCCTACCCGGGTAACCGTCCGACGACGCTGCGCGACACGACGGCGGGCCGGTGCGCCGTCGCCCTCCGGAGCGGCGGAGGTGCTCCCGGAACGAACGGATCTCCACGTCAGGGGCGGTCGGACGGGTCGTCAGGGGCGGGTCGGGCGGCGGGATGAATCGGGACAAGGTCGGCATAGCCGTCGGCGGCGTTGACACCGGGTTGGGTAGCTGGTGGGGTGGCGGGCGATGTGGTTCTGGCCTGGCGAGGAGGCTCCTGTGCAAGCCCGAGTGTCCGTTGTGGCCGGGCGGCGGCTGAGGTCGCAGCTGGAGCAGAGCCCGGCGTTGCGGGAGGTGTTGCAGCATCCGGCGGCGTTGGCGGCGCGGCGGGCCACGGCGCGGACGTGCCGTCAACTGGCGCCCCGGACGGCGGACCGGCTGATCGCGGACCTCAAGGGGACGGAGCCGCTGCTGGCCTCGGTGCGGGCGGAGCGCGCGGCCGGGCGGCCGGGGCGGCGGGCGATGCAGATCGCGGCCGGGGTCGCGACTGCGGCCGTGGTCGGCGGGCTGCTGGCCGGGCCGTTGCCCTCGGCGGCGTACGCGGCGACGCCGGGGCCGGACGTGGTGAGCACCGCGCCGCAGACCCCGCTGGGGAGCGTGACCGACCCCCAGGTGTTCCCGCGCCCGCAGCAGCAGACCGTGGCGGGCAAGGCGGTCACGGTGCCGGGCGCGGTGACGCTGGTGGCCTCGCCCAAGGCCGACATCGGCGCGGTGCTGGCCGTCCGCGAGGTGTTGAGCATCGCCGGGGCGACCGAGGTGACCCCGCAGGCGGACGGCGGGACGCCCGCCGCCGGCGCGCTGGTGGTGTACGTCGGCGGCCCCTCCGAGGGTGCCGACGGCGAGGTGGACCGGGTACTGCGTCAGCTGTCCGCCGCGGCCGGCGGCAAGGACGGCGGCGCGCCCTCGACCGCGGGGATGGCCCCCGGCGGGTACGTGCTGTCGGCCGGTCAGCTGCCCGCGCAGGGCGGCGGGACGTACGGCGCCGTGGTGCTGGCCGGCACCGACACCACCGGGACCTTCTACGCCGCGCAGAGCCTGCGCCAGCTGCTGGCCGCCGTACCCGCCGGCCAGGGGCAGGCGGCGGGCGCGACCGGGCTCGGCCTGCCCGGCATCACCCTGCGGGACTGGCCGACCGGCGCGGCCGTGCGCGGCACCGCCGAGGCCTTCTACGGCACCCCGTGGACCGCGCAGCAGCGGCTCGACCAGGTCGACTTCCTCGGCCGTTCCAAGCAGAACTTCTACCTCTACGCCCCCGGTGACGACCCGTACCGGCTCTCCCGCTGGCGCAACGCCTACCCCGCCGCCCAGGCCGACGAGCTGCGCGAACTCGCCGACCGGGCGCGCCGCAACCACGTCACCCTCGGCTACGCCATCGACCCGGGGCAGTCCCTCTGCTACAGCTCCGGCAAGGACGCCGACGCGCTGGTGGCCAAGCTGGACGGGCTGCGCAAGCTCGGCTTCACCGCCTTCCAGCTGCAGTTCCTGGACGTCAGCTACGACGAGTGGCACTGCGACGACGACCGGGACGAGTTCGGCACCGGGCCCGCCGCGGCCGCCAAGGCCCAGGCCGCGCTGGTGAAGAAGGTGCAGGACCGGCTGATCGCCAGGAACCCGGGCCTGGCGCCGCTGTCCGTCGTCCCGACCGAGTACCACCAGCAGGGCGCCACGCCGTACCGCAAGGCCCTCGCCGCGGCGCTGCCGGACGGCGTGCAGGTGGCCTGGAGCGGGGTCGGCGTGATCCCGGAGAAGATCACCGCCGCGCAGGCCTCCGACACCGCCGACCTGTACGGGCACCCGCTGGTCACCATGGACAACTACCCGGTCAACGACGCCAGCCCGGACCGGCTCTTCCTCGGCGCCTACACCGGACGCGACCCGGGGGTGGCCACCCGCTCGGCGGTGATGGTCACCGGTGCGATGCAGCAGCCGGTGGCCTCCCGGATAGCCATCGCCACGGCCGGCGACTACGCCTGGAACCCGCTCGGCTACAAGCCGGACGAGTCCTGGCAGGCCGCCGTGCGCTCGCTGGCCGGGCCGACCGGCGCCGCCGCGACGCCCGCCGGGGCGGCCCTGCCCGCCGTCACCGCGCTGGCCGGCAACAGCGTCTCCTCGCCGCTGTCCAAGCAGGAGTCCGGCTACCTGACGCCGCTGCTCGACAAGTTCTGGGCCGCCGCCGAGCCCACCTCCGGTGCGGCCCCCGACCTCGCCAAGCTGATAGAGGCCGCCGGCCCGCTGCGGGAGGCCTTCGCCGCGATGGCCAGCGCCCAGCAGACCCTGGCCGGCACCCCGGCCACCGCCCAGCTGGCCGGCGAGGCCGCGCCCTGGCTCGGCCCGCTGCGCGACTACGGGCTGGCCGGGCAGGCGGCGCTGAACATGCTGCTGGCCCAGCACGGCGGCGACGGCACCGCGGCCTGGAAGGCCCGGGTGGAGCTCAACCGGCTGCGCGAACAGCTCGACCGGGCCCCGGCCACCATCGGCACCGGCGTGCTCGGCCCGTTCCTGGAGCGGGCCGTCCGGGCCGCCGACACCTGGGCGGGCGTGGTCAGCGGCGGAGTCACCGCGACCACCAGCATGGGCACCGCCCAGGACCACCTGCCCGGGCTGATGACCGACGGCGTGGCGGACACCTTCTACTGGAGCTCCGCTCCCCCGCAGCCCGGCGACACGGTCGGCCTGGACCTCGGCGCCGGGCGCCCGGTCAGCGGCGTCACCGTGCTGATGGGCGGCTGGGGCAACGGCCCGGACGCCCGCACCGCCGCGGACGACTACATCCGCGACGGCGTGCTGGAGTACTCCACCGGCGAGGGCGGCTGGAAGCAGCTCGCCGTGGTCAAGAACCAGAAGACGGTCAGCGCCCAGCTCCCGCCGGGCACCCTCGTCCGCGGCGTGCGGCTGCGGGCCACCGCCGCGCAGAAGACCGCCGTCGCGGTGCGCGAGTTCACCGTCAGCGCCCCGGACGACTCCCCCGCCGCCGTCACCGGCGGGCCGGACGCGCTGCCCGGCTCCTCCGCCGCCGCCGTGCTGGACGGCAACCCGGACACCGCGTACCGGGCCGCCAAGCCGCCGACCGCGCAGGACCAGCCGCTCACCGTCGAGCTCGGCGCCGCCCGTCCGCTGGACCGGCTCACCGTGCTGACCGACCCGGGCGTGCGCGCCACCGCGACCGTCGCGGTGCGCCGGGCCGACGGGACCTGGGCGGACATCGGCACCGTGCAGCCCGGCTACAACGAGCTGCCGGCCGGCGGACTGGTGGCCGACGCGTTCCGGCTGACCTGGAAGCCCGGCGGCGACCCGCCCGTGGTCAACCAGGTCATCCCCTGGTATGCGGACGCCCCGGCGGCCCGGCTCAGCCTCTCCGACCCGGCCCTGGACGTGGTCACCGGCGCGTCCTCGCCCGTCCAGACCCGGGCCACCGTGGAGGCCGGCCGCCCCGAGGGCACCACCGGCGAACTGCGCGCCGAGGTGCCGGCCGCCGCCAAGGGCCTGACCGTGACCCCGGCCGGCCCGGTGACCGTGCCGCGCGGCGGCCGGGTCGGCGTACCGCTGCTCGTCGCCGCCGCACCCGGCACGCCGTCCGGGACGTACCAGGTGCCGGTGCAGTTCGTGGCCGGGACGACCGCCGTCAAGCAGCTGCTCCAGGTGCACGTGGTGCCGCCCACCGGCGGGGCCGACCTGGCGCTCGGTGCCAAGGCCACCTCTTCTGGCGACGAGACGGCGAACTTCCCGGCCTCCGCGGTCACCGACGGCGACCCGAAGACCCGCTGGTCCTCCCCGGCCAAGGACGACGCCTGGGTGCGGCTGGAGCTGCCGCAGGCGACCAGGCTGGGCGCGGCGGTACTGCACTGGCAGGCCGCGTACGCCTCCTCGTACAAGATCCAGGTCTCGGCGGACGGGAACTCCTGGACCGACGCGGCGACGGTGGACAACGGCAAGGGCGGCGACGAGACGGTCCGCTTCGACGCTCCCGGGGTCCGGTTCGTCCGGGTCCAGGGCGTGGCGCGGGCGACCAAGTACGGCTACTCGCTGTGGGGGGTCGAGCTGTACGCGGTGACCCCGCCGGCCCAGCCCCAGCCACCGGTCGGCCAGCCCGCTCAGCCGGGCGGTGCGGCGGGTGCGCCGGCGGCCCCGCCCGCGGCGACGCCGAAGCAGTAGGAGCGGTACGGAGGGACGGGGTGCCGGGGCCCGTGGGCCGAGCCCGGTGCCCGGCCCGCGGCCGGGAAAAAGGGCGGGCCGCCGGCTCCCCGGTGCGGGGGGCTCGGCGGCCCATGAGGCGCGTACCGTCGGTGTGACGGGGGGCCCTTGTGTCGCTTCGGTCAGGCGGAGAGCGGTTCGGGCTGCTCGCCGCGGCGGACGGGGCTCGGGTGGGCGACGTGCGCCCGGCCGATCGGGACCGAGTGGTTGGGCTCGGTATGGTCGTGGTGCTCGTACTCGCCCCACTGCGGGGCGCGCAGCTGGTCGGCGGCGCCGTACGGCTCCAGGTAGGGGCGCCAGCGCGGGTCCTTGATGCCGGTGCCGATGATCCGCCAGGCGAGACCGCTGGGCGGGGCGGGTGGTCGTTTCATCCGCCAGCCCAGTTCGGTGAGGTGGCGGTCGGCCTTGGTGTGGTTGCAGCGGCGGCAGGCCGCCACCACGTTGTCCCACCGGTGCTGGCCGCCCCGGCTGCGCGGGATGACGTGGTCGACGCTGGTGGCGGCGGCCCCGCAGTAGACGCAGCGGCCGTGGTCGCGGGCGAACAGCGCCCGGCGGGTGAGCGGGACGGGCCCGCAGAACGGGACCCGCACGAAGCGGGTCAGACGGACGACGGACGGCGCCGGAAGGGCGCTGGTGGCGCTGTGCAGAGTGACTCCCGAGTCCTCCAGGCTGACCGCCTTGTGGTTGAGGACCAGGATGAGTGCGCGGCGCATCGATACGACGCCGAGTGGCTCGTAGGACGCGTTGAGGACCAGGACATGCGGCACGGATGCCTCCTTGGACGCCTGCGGCGCGTGGCTCGCGCCGGGACGAGCGGTTGGATCGCACAACGAGTGCGCGATCTCCCCCAGTGTCGCCTTACGCCTTTGTACGGCGCCACCACTCCTGTGTAACGGACCTGACGTGAACTCCGGGTGTGGTCTCTGTCATAAGCGGTATGCCCGGGGGACGGTCGGGTTGCACTCTGGTGCCGTCCGGGCACCGCCCGGTGGCCCTCCCGGGGGACGGATCGGCCGTCCGGAGCAGCATTCGGCGGGTGTGGCAAGGCCTCCGGGCCGGATTGCCGGGGGAGCGCACCGGAGCGTTGACGGGGCGTCCGGGCCCTTCCGTACGCCCTTCGGCGGCTTCCGGCGGGGCCGCGGGCGTCCTTCGGCGTGTCCGGCCGGGTGTTCGGTGCCGGTTAGGCTAAGGCGCACGGTCCGCGGGCCGCTTGCCGGCGGTGCGGACCCGCCACGCCACCCAGCAAGGAAGGTCCGCACGTGTTCAGCTCCGGCGCCACCGGTCTGTCCGACGCGTCCCCGACGCCCTCCGCCCCGACGCCGGCCCCCAGCCCCACCGCGCAGCTGCCCAACCTGGACCTGCGGATCCCGACCAGCGCGCAGGAGGTCTCGGACACCACCAAGCAGGCCGCCAGCTGGTTCGACACCCACTGGCAGTCCTGGCTGGCGTCCGGGCTGCGGATCGTCTTCATCGTGGTGCTGGCGATGGTGCTGCGGGCGGTGGTGCGCAAGCTGATCACCCAGCTGATAGGGCGGATGGCGCGCACCCCCGAGCACCAGGAGGAGAGCCGGCTGGGCGGGCTGCTGGCCAACACCGGGGTGGTGAACCCGGAACGGCGCCAGCAGCGCTCGGAGGCGATCGGCTCGGTGCTGCGCAGCGTGGCCTCCTTCACCATCCTGGGCACCGCGGCGCTGATGGTGCTCTCCGCGCTGGGGGTCAACCTGGCGCCGCTGCTGGCGAGCGCCGGTGTGGCCGGTGTGGCGATCGGTTTCGGCGCCCGCAACCTGGTCACGGACTTCCTCTCCGGGGTCTTCATGATCATGGAGGACCAGTACGGCGTCGGCGACGAGATCGACACCGGGGTGGCCACCGGCACGGTGCTGGAGGTCGGCCTGCGGGTGACCAAGCTGCGCGGGGCGAACGGCGAGATCTGGTACATCCGCAACGGCGAGGTCAAGCGGATCGCCAACATGAGCCAGGGCTGGTCGACCGCCTCGGTGGACGTCCAGATCGGGTACAAGGAGGACCTGGTGCGGGCCGAGGACCTGATCGTGCAGACCGCCGAGCAGATGGCCAAGGAAGCCCCGTACGACGAGCTGGTCTGGGCGCCGGTGTCGATCCTGGGCGTGGAGTCGGTGGCCGCGGACTCGGTGATGGTGCGGGTCGAGGCCAGGACCGCTCCCGGCAAGGCCGCGGTGGTCTCCCGGGCGCTGCGCCAGCGGCTGAAGGTGGCCTTCGACGGCGCCGGGATCAAGGTCAAGGAGGAGGCCCCGACGGCCGCAGCGGCGGCGGCGGCGATGGCCGCCGCCGCGACCGGCGTGGTGATCACGCCGACCCCCGCCGCCGAGCAGACGGCACCCTCCGCGCTCGCCGACCCGAACTCGGCCCGCTTCAAGGCCACCGAGCCGATACCGGCCCCGCGGCCGGAGCAGGCGCCGTAGCGCAAGCCCCCCACAAGCCGAAGTGCGGCCCGGACGGTCCAACCGTCCGGGCCGCACCCTTTGGGGGAGCGGGTGTTCGTCTCCGGACGCCCGGTTGCGGCACCCGGGGGCCGGTGGGGCGGTAACGCTTCGGCATCCTCCGTTCCGCTGGGCATTGACACCCCGCCGAGGGGGCGCCTACCGTCCTTGCCAAGCGACTGGAAAGTTTCCTAACAGTTCAGGGCGGGGCTCGCGCCCCGTCGTGCGGGGGTCGCTCGAAAGCCTTCCGAGGGCCACCCGGAGGGTTTCCCGACCAGCCGAACGAGGAGGATTCCGGGCATGACCAAGAGCACCGCCAAGGCCCACCTCGCCGGCACCCCGAGCCTCCTGCGGGCCATCAACGACCGCGCCGCCCTCGAACTCCTGCTGGAGAACGGGCCGCTCTCCCGCACCCAGATCGGCAGCCTGACCGGGCTGTCCAAGCCCACCGCCTCCCAGCTGCTGGCCCGGCTGGAGGCGGCCGGGCTGGTCGTGCCGGTGGGCACCACGGCGGGCGGGCCGGGGCCCAACGCGCAGCTGTACCAGGTGAATCCGGCCGCCGGGTACGTCGCCGGGCTGGACGTCACCAACAGCGGGATCCGGGTCGCGGTCGCCGACATCACCGGCACCACGCTGGCCGAGCACACGGTCAGCACCAAGGGCGTGCCGGCCGCCGGGACCGTCCCGAAGGTCGCCGCCGCGGTCGCCGGGGCGGTCCGGGCCGCCGGGCTCGCCGAGGGCAGCCTGCGCACCGTCGCGATCGGTGTGGGCGGCGCCCCCGACCCGGTCACCGGCAAGCTGCGGTACGCCTCCCACCTGCCCGGATGGCACTCGCCGCGGCTGGTCGAGGAGCTGTCCGAGGCGATCGGCGCACCGGTGTCGATCGAGAACGACGTGAACCTGGCCGCCGTCGCCGAGCAGGCCTCCGGCGCGGCGGCGGGCTTCGAGGACTTCGTGCTGCTCTGGGCGGAGGCGGGCGTCGGCGCCGCGATCGTGATCGCCGGGCGGCTGCACCGCGGCTTCACCGGCGGCGCCGGGGAGGTCGGCTACATGCCGGTGCCCGACTCCCCGGTCGAGTGGGACTCCCGCCGCCGCAACTTCGGCGGGTTCCAGGCCCTGGTCGGCGCGCCCGCCGTCCGGGCGCTGGCCCGCGAGCACGGGCTCGGCGCGCCCACCGCGGAGGAGTCGATCGCCCGGGCCCTGGCGACCCCGGGCAGCGGCGACGCCTTCCTCACCGAGCTGGCCGGCCGGCTCGCCGTCGGCTTGACCGTGATCATCGCCGTCGTCGACCCCCAGCTGGTGGTCCTCTCCGGCGCGGTGCCGAGCGCGGGCGGCGAACGGCTGCGCGCGCTCGTCGAGGACGAACTGGCCAAGCTCTCCATCGCCCGGCCGGAGGTGAGAAGCAGTGCCCTGCCCGGCTCCCCGGTCCTGCTCGGCGCCCTGCAGCGGGCCCTGGCGGACGCCCGCGAGGCGGTCTTCTCCACCCACTGAACCGCCGGTCCGCTGAAGCTCCTGTCCACCGAAGCGCCTGTCCACGCAAGCCCCGTTCCACCGACACCCGCCCGCCCTGACGCTCCCCCTGCACCCACCTCTCCCCCAACCCCCGAACGCGGGCCCGGAGGCGATGACGCCTGCCCGCGCACCCCCAGGAGGACCTCGAAGTGCACGCCACCACCTCCCGCAGAGGCCGCCGCACGATCGCCGCCGTCGCCGGCAGCGCCGTCCTGGCCCTGCTCGCCACCGCCTGCACCGGTTCCAGCGACTCGGGCGGCAACGACGACTCGGCCAGCGGCAAGGACGTCACCATCACCTTCTGGCACGGCTGGAGCCAGGACAACGAGACCAAGGCGATCAACGACAACATCGCCGCCTTCGAGAAGGCCCACCCGAACATCCACGTCAAGGCCGTGGGCAACATCCCGGACGACAAGGTCAACCAGGCCCTGCGGGCCGGCGGCGACGACGCGCCGGACGTGGTGTCCTCCTTCACCACCAACAACGTCGGCATGTTCTGCTCGACCAAGGCCTTCGTCGACCTCAAGCCGCTGCTCCAGAAGAGCGGCATCGACCCGGTGAAGACCTTCCCGGCGGCGATGCTCAACTACACGCAGTTCCAGGGCAACCAGTGCTCGCTGCCGCTGCTCGGCGACGCGTACGGCCTGTACTACAACAAGAAGGCCTTCGCCGCCGCCGGCATCACCGCCCCGCCGAAGACCTTCAGCGAGTTCGCCGAGGACGCCGCCAAGCTGACCGTCGCCGACGGCGACTCGTACAAGCAGCTCGGCTTCATGCCGCTGTACCACGGCTACGAGTCCACCACCGAGCACTTCCTCGGCCAGTACGGGCCCACCTACTTCGGCGCCGACGGCAAGTCGAACCTCGCCACCGACCCGAAGGTCGCCGCGATGCTCACGTGGCAGAAGGGCCTGGTGGACCAGCTCGGCGGCTACGCCAAGCTGGACAAGTTCCGCGCCACCTTCGGCGAGGAGTTCAGCGCCAAGAACCCCTTCCACACCGGCCAGGTCGCGATGGCCATCGACGGCGAGTGGCGCACCGCCTCGCTCGCCGAGAACAAGCCCGACTTCGAGTGGGCCACCGCCGCCTTCCCCGTCCCGGACGACCAGGCCGACACCTACGGCCGCGGCTACCAGACCGGCACCATCGTCGGCATCGCCGGCACCAGCAAGAAGCAGGCCGCCGCCTGGGAGCTCGTCAAGTACCTGACCACCGACACCGACGCGGTCGTCAACTTCGCCAACGCGATCCACAACGTGCCCAGCACCTTCGAGGCGCTCGACTCGCCGAAGCTGGTGAGCGACGCCAACTTCAAGACCTTCCTGGACGTCGCCAAGAACGCCCACTCCGGCACCACCCCGGCGGCCGTCAACGGCGGCGGCTACATCGTCTCCCTGCAGAACCTGGGCTACGACTACGAGTCCGGCAAGCAGACCGACCTCCGGGCCGGCCTGGCCGCCACGGCCAAGCAGATCGACACCGACATCGCCCAGGCCAAGTAAGCGCCGGGAACGGCCCACGGAGCTCCCATGTCACTCGCGTTCGGCACCCGCAGGGGAAGCGGCCGCACGGCCGGCGCCGGACCGACCGACCCGGCGGCGCCCTCCACGCAGCACCTGCTGCGCCGGAAGCGCCGCCGGGAGGCGGCCCGCACCCTCGCCTTCCTCTCCCCCTGGCTGATCGGGTTCAGCGTCTTCTTCGTCTACCCGCTGGTCTCCACCGCCTACTTCTCCTTCACCTCCTACAACGGCTTCGGCCAGCCGGCCTTCAACGGCCTCAAGAACTGGGACTACGTCCTCGACCAGCTGCCGACCTTCTGGCAGGGGCTGCGCAACACCCTGTGGCTGGTCGTCGTCATGGTGAGCCTGCGGGTCGCGTTCGGCCTCGGCGTCGGGATGCTCATCACCAAGGTCAAGACCGGTGCCGGCTTCTTCCGCACCGTCTTCTACCTGCCGTACCTGGCCCCGCCGGTGGCCGCGACCGTGGCCTTCGCGTTCCTGTTCAACCCGGGCACCGGCCCGGTCAACCACCTGCTCGGCGAGCTCGGCCTGCCGCAGCCCGGCTGGTTCGCCTCCCCGGACTGGTCCAAGCCCGCGCTCACCCTGCTCGCCATGTGGGGCGTCGGCGACCTGATGGTCATCTTCATGGCCTCGCTGCTGGACGTCCCCCGGGAGCAGTACGAGGCGGCCGAGCTCGACGGCGCTGGCCCGTTCCAGCGGTTCCGGTACGTCACGCTGCCGAACATCTCGCCGATCATCATGTTCGCGGTGGTCACCGGGGTGATCCAGACCATGCAGTACTACACCCAGGCGATCGTCGCCGGGAAGGTCGCCAGCGGCATCGCCGGCAACTCCGGCCAGCAGTTCGAGCCGGGCTACCCGAACGGCTCCACCTGGACCCTGCCGCAGATGGTCTACAACCTCGGTTTCCAGCGCTTCAACTACGGCGCGGCCTGCGTCGTCGCCCTGGTGCTGTTCGCCATCTCGATGGCCGTCACCTCGATCCTGCTCCGCCGCCGCTCCGGCTTCCTGGCGAGCGACGACTAGCGGGCCAGTGAGGACCTGATCATGACCCTTGGCACCACGCCCACCGAGGCGCCGGCCGCGGCCGGCCCCGCCCGTACCGCCCGTACCGGCGGGCCCGCCGCCCGGGCCGCCCGGCGCCGCGCGCTGCTCGACTGGGTGGCCGTGCACGCGCTGGCCGTCGCCGCCGCGCTGTTCTTCCTGCTGCCCTTCGTCTTCGTCTTCCTCACCTCGGTGATGTCCGACCAGCAGGCGCTCACCACCGACTACTGGCCGGCCACCTGGCAGTGGGGCAACTACGGCAAGGTCTGGGACACCCCCGGCTTCCTCACCTGGTGGCGCAACACCCTGCTCTACGCCGGGCTCGGCACCCTGCTGACCATCGTCTCCAGCCTCCCCGTCGCCTACGCGCTCGCCAAGTTCCGCTTCCGCGGCCGCAACCTGGCGCTGATGGCGGTCATCGCGATGATGATGCTGCCGCCGCAGGTCACCGTCATCCCGATGTACCTGTTCTGGGCCAAGCAGATGGGCATGGGCGGCTCGCTCTGGCCGCTGATCATCCCGATGGCCTTCGGCGACGCCTTCTCCGTCTTCCTGCTGCGCCAGTTCCTGCTGACCATCCCCAAGGAGTACCTGGAGGCCGCCCGGATCGACGGCTGCGGGGACCTGCGCACCCTGCTGCGGGTGGTCCTGCCGATGGCCAAGCCGGCCATCGCGGCGGTCGCGCTGTTCCAGTTCTTCTACTGCTGGAACGACTACTTCGGCCCGCAGATCTACGCCAGCAACAACCGCGGGGCCTGGACCCTCAGTTACGGACTGGAGTCCTTCAAGGCCGCCCACCACACCAACTGGAACCTCACCATGGCCGCCACCCTGCTGGTGATGGCGCCGGTGATCGTCCTCTTCTTCTTCGCTCAGAAGGCCTTCATCGAAGGCGTGACACTGACAGGGGTCAAGGGCTGATGTCCGCACCGAAGACGTCCGGAGCCACCGGAGCCGCCTCGCTCAAGCTGGCCATCGTGGGCGGGGGTTCGACGTACACCCCGGAGCTGATCGACGGCTTCGCCCGGCTGCGCGACACCCTGCCGATCGGCGAACTGGTGCTGATCGACCCGGCCGCCGAACGGCTGGAGCTGATCGGCGGCCTCGCCCGGCGGATCTTCGCCAAGCAGGCGCACGCCGCGCGGGTCACCGTGACCACCGACCTCACGGCGGGCGTCGCGGACGCCGACGCCGTCCTGCTGCAGCTGCGCGTCGGCGGGCAGGCCGCCCGCGACCGGGACGAGACCTGGCCGCTGGAGTGCGGCTGCGTCGGGCAGGAGACCACCGGTGCCGGCGGGCTCGCCAAGGCGCTGCGCACCGTCCCGGTGGTGCTGGACATCGCCGAGCGGGTGCGCCGGGCCAACCCGGACGCCTGGATCGTGGACTTCACCAACCCGGTCGGCATCGTCACCCGGGCGCTGCAGACCGCGGGGCACAAGGCCGTCGGGCTGTGCAACGTCGCCATCGGCTTCCAGCGCAAGTTCGCCGCGCACCTCGGCGTGGACCCGGAGCTGGTCCGGCTCGACCACGTCGGGCTCAACCACCTCACCTGGGAGCGCGGGGTGACCCTGCTCGACGGCCCGGGCACCCCCGGCGGCCGGGAGGTGCTGCCCGACCTGCTGCGGGACCACGGCAAGGAGATCGCCGAGGACCTGCACCTGCCGCAGGCCGTGATCGAACGGCTCGGCGTCGTACCGTCCTACTACCTGCGGTACTTCTACCAGCACGACGCGGTCGTCGCCGAGCTGCGGGAACAGGGCTCCCGGGCCGCGCAGGTCGCCGAGATCGAGCGGCAGCTGCTGGAGCTGTACGCCGACCCCGCCCTGGACACCAAGCCCGAACTGCTCGGCAAGCGCGGCGGCGCGTTCTACTCCGAAGCCGCCGTCCAGCTGATCGCCGCCCTGCTCGGGACCGGCGGAGGCACCTCCGTCCAGGTCGTCAACACCCGCAACGACGGCGTGCTGCCCTTCCTGCCGGACGACGCCGTCATCGAGGTGCCGGCCGAGGTCGACGCGGCGGGCGTGCGGCCGCTGCCCCAGCGCCCGCTGGAACCGCTGTACGCCGGCCTCGTCGCCGCCGTCACCGCGTACGAGCACCTCGCCCTCGACGCCGCCCTGCGCGGCGGACGCGACCGGGTCTTCGACGCGCTGCTCGCCCACCCGCTGGTCGGCCAGATCGACCTCGCCGACCAGCTCACGGACCGCCTGCTCGCCCACAACCGCGAGCACCTCGCCTGGGCCTGACCCGGCCCGCCGGTGCCCGGCCGCCGCCCCCACCGGGCGGCGGCCGGGCACCGCGAGGAGAGCGTCCGCACCCGCCCGGGGACCTCTCGGCGGGGCACCTCCGGCCGCCGCACCGCGACCGGACCACGTACGAGCCGCGGGGACCTGATGACCCACCAGCCCGAACCACTCCTGCCCGGCGTCCTCGCCATCGACGCCGGGAACTCCAAGACCGACGTCGCTCTGATCGGCGCCGACGGCACCGTCCTCGGCACCGCCCGCGGCGGCGGCTTCGCACCCCAGAAGATCGGCGGCGCCGCAGCCGTCGCCGGCCTCGCCCCGCTGGTCGAACAGGCCGCCGCCGCGGCCGGCCACCCGGCCTGGAACGGGGTGCTCACCAGCCACGTGAGCGCCTGCCTCGCCAACGCCGACCTGCCGGTGGAGGAGGAGGCGCTGCGCAGGGCCCTCGAATCCCACCCCTGGGGCGCCAGCACCACCGTGGCCAACGACACCTTCGGCCTGCTGCGGGCCGGCACCGACGGGCCGCGCGGGGTCGCGGTCGTGTGCGGCGCCGGGATCAACTGCGTCGGCCTCCTGCCCGACGGCCGCACCGCCCGCTTCCCCGCCCTCGGCGAACTCACCGGCGACTGGGGCGGCGGCTCCGGCCTCGCCGTCACCAGCATGTGGCACGCCGTCCGGTCGGAGGACGGCCGCGGCGGACCCACCGCGCTCGCCGCCGCCATCGCCGACCACTTCGGCCTGCCCAGCGCCGGCGCCGTCGCCGAGGCCGTCCACCTCGGGCAGCTGCCGAGCGCCCGGCTGCACGAGCTCGTCCGGGTGCTGTTCGCCGTCGCCGACGACGGGGACGCCGTCGCACGTGACCTGATCGACCGCCAGGCCGACGAGATCGTCCGGCTCGCGGTGGTCGCGCTCGGCCGGCTGGACCTGCTGGACTCCCCCACCCCGGTGGTGCTCGGCGGCGGCGTCCTCGCCTCCCGGCAGCCGCTGCTGCTGGACAACCTCACCGCCCGCCTCGCCGAGGCCGCGCCGCTGGCCGAGCCCCGGATCGTCGTCGCGCCGCCGGTCCTGGGCGCCGCACTGCTCGGCCTCGACCACCTGAAGGCGGACGCGGCGGCGCAGTCGCGGCTGCGCGAGGCGTACGAGGGGCCCCGGACGATGGCGGCCTGACGCCGCCTCACCGAAAACCCCCACCGACCTCGCCCACCGACCTCCCTGCCCCCGACGGATCCGCACGTCCGCCGGGGGCAGGGAGCCGTACTCCCGGGCCCGTCGTGTCGCCCGAGTACCGGCGAACGCCGCCGCCCGGGGAAACTGGTGTCATGGCCGTGCCCCGCAACCTCCTCGCCGCCGCCCTGCTGGCCTGCGGCGCCGCAGCCGCGCTCACCGGCTGCACGCCCGCCGAGTCCCACCCGACGGTGGCCGCCGCCTCCGCCGCCGCGGTCGCCGACGAGGCGGCCGACGGCCTGCTGGACGAGGACGACGAGTTCCTGGAAGAGGAGGAGGACGAGGCCTACTCCCCCGCCGCCGGACCGTCCGCCACCGGGGCTTCGACCGCCGGGCCGGAGTGCACGGCCCCCGCCGAGCTCCCCGGCCACGAGGTGCTCGTCGTGGTCGCGGCCGGCCCCGCCGAGATCACCGCCCAACCCGCCCGCCACACCTGCGACCCCGCCCGCTACGTCCCCGCCGGCAGCCCCGTCCACTACGGCTTCGCGGCGGCCGGCGTGACCGCCACCCTGGTCGACCGGCCGCACGGGGACCCGGCCAAGGCGGTACCCCTGCCCGAGCTGATCACCCACCTCGACGACTGCCTGGCGGAACGGGACCCGGCGGACCCGTTCGGCTGCCACGGGAACGCCTACGACGTGGTGCTGGACTCCCACGGGCGGATCATGCGGATCGGCGAGCTCGCGGGGCCGTGAGGGGGAAGGGGTCCGGCCGGGGACGAGTCCCCGACGGGCGCGGCCCTGACGCGCGGGTACCAGAGGGGCGGCGGGGTACGGGTGGGCGTCCGCGGTGGCGGCGGTGTTCCCGCTGGTGGGGGGGTGGGGCCGGTGCCGGGTGCCGTCCCGGCGGGCGTCGGGCAGGTCCCCCGGCCGGGGCGGCGGCGTGGTGGGCCCCGGGGGCCGGCGCGGCGCATACGGTGTAGAACCTCCCCGCAACTGTTGACATTCGGCTGAGCTACGCGCGTCAGCCGCCCCCCAGCTGCGGGTTTTTGACGTTCTATACCTCCACCGGAGCCTCCCTTGGGGCGGGTCTTACTCGCGGCCTCGTTGACCCGGTTTCAGCGGCTCTGCTTTGCTTCCGGCCGTCGACGACGAACCGGGCCCCCAACCCCGGTGCGGCGACCGTCCCTGACCGGCGGTCCGCCGTTCCGGCCTGCCGTCGTCGCGCTTCCCTTCGTCCCCCCACGGTGCCGCCGCGCCCCACCGGTGTGCGGTCGGCGCCCGAGAGAGGAACCCTCACGATGGGCATCTCCCCCACCTCCCGCTCCTCCCGCTCCTCCCGCCGGACGCGGGTCCGGGCCCTGACCGGGCTCGGCGCGCTGGCGCTCGCCACCGCCGGTTTCGCCGCCGCCCCGGCCGCCCAGGCGGACCAGCCGGTGCCCGAGACCGCCGGGCACACCCACCCCTACCGGCACGGCACCGTCCCCACCAAGGAGGCCTCCGCCGCGGCCACCGGGAAGCGCACCACGAACCTCAAGTACGGCGGCGGCGTCGACGGCATCGGCGTCACCACCGGCGCGCCGAAGGTCTACCTGGTCTTCTGGGGCACCCAGTGGGGCACCCAGGGCACCGACACCAACGGCTACACCACCCTGACCGGCGACCCGATGGGCGAGGCCGTCCGCGCCCAGCAGCTCTTCAAGGGCCTGGGCACCAACGGCGAGACCTGGTCCGGCGTCATGACCCAGTACTGCGAGGGCGTCGCCACGGGCGCGACCAGCTGCCCGGCCACCGCCGCCCACGTCGGCTACCCGACCGGCGGCGCGCTGGCCGGCGTCTGGGTGGACTCCTCGGCCGCCGCCCCGGGCCAGGCCACCGGCAACCAGCTGGCCGCCGAGGCGGTCAAGGCCGCCGGGCACTTCGGCAACACCACGGCCGCGTCCAACCGCAACGTGCAGTACGTCGTGCTGTCGCCGACCGGCACCCACCCGGACGGCTTCAACACCGCGTCGGGCAACTTCTGCGCCTGGCACGACTGGAACGGCGACACCACGCTGAGCGGTGGCGCGGCCGCCTCCCCGTACGGCGACGTAGCGTTCACCAACGACCCGTACGTGACCGACATGGGCACCTCCTGCGGGCAGAACTACGTCAACAGCGGCAGCGCGGGCCTGCTGGACGGCGTGACCATCGTGTACGGCCACGAGTACTCGGAGACCGTCACCGACCAGAACCCGGCCGGCGGCTGGACCGACTCGACCGGCTACGAGAACGCCGACAAGTGCGCCTGGAAGGGCACCGGCGGGGTCGGCGGCGCGCAGAACGTGGCGATGGCGACCGGGTCCTTCGCCATGCAGGGCACCTGGGCGAACGACTACAACAACGGCGCGGGCGGCTGCGAGATCTCGCACCCGGTCGTGCACTGACGCCCGGCGACCGGTGACGGTCGGGCGGGGACGGCTCGACTGACGGCGGTCGGCCGAGCGGAAGCGCCGGGGCGGGCTGTGCGGGCCCGCCCCGGCTTTTCGCGCGCCCGGGCGCCCGTGTTCCCGGAGCCCGTGTTCCCGGAGCCCGCGCGCCCGGGGGCCCGGCGCTACGGGGTGACCAGGCCGAACTCGTAGGCCTGGATGACCAGGTGGACGCGGTCGCGGGCGTCGAGCTTGGTGAAGAGCCGGGCGACGTGGGCCTTGGCGGTGGCCACGCTGATGGTGAGCTCCGCGGCGATCTCGGCGTTGGACAGGCCGCGGCCGACCAGGGTGAGCACCTCGCGCTCGCGCTCGGTGACGCTCCCGGTGACGGCCCGCCGGGGGCGGTCGGCCGCGCCGGCGGCCGGGCGCGCGGCGAACTCGCCGATCAGCCGGCGGGTGATGCCGGGGGCGATCAGCGCGTCCCCGGCGGCGACGACCCGGATGCCGTCCAGGATGGTCTCCAGGGCGAGGTCCTTGACCAGGAAGCCGCTCGCGCCCGCCCGCAGCGCGCCGTACACGTAGTCGTCGTCGTCGAAGGTGGTGAGGACGAGGACGTGGGTGGGCAGGTCCGGGTCGGCGGTGATCCGGCGGGTGGCCTCGATGCCGTCCGTGCCCGGCATCCGGATGTCCATCACGGCGACGTCGGGGCGCAGCCGGGCGACCAGCTCGACGGCCTCGGCGCCGTCGCCGGCCTCGCCGACCACCTCCAGGTCCGGGGCGTCGGCGATGAGCACGCGCAGCCCGGTGCGGATGAGCGGCTGGTCGTCCACCAGAACGACGCGGATCACGGTCCCACCTCCACGGGGATCGGCAGTCGGGCGGCGACCAGGAAGCCGCCTCCGGGGCGCGGGCCGGCGGTGAACTCGCCGTGCAGCAGGGCGACCCGCTCGCGCATGCCGGCGATGCCGTAGCCGGTCCCGGGGGTGGCGCCGGTCGGGCCGGCGCCCAGGTCGACGACGGTGACGGCGAGTTCGCCCGGCCGGTGGTCGACGGTGACGTGGCAGTCACGGGTGCCGGAGTGCTTGACCACGTTGGTCACCGCCTCCTGGACGATCCGGAAGGCGGCGAGGTCGACGTCGGCCGGCAGCGGGCGCGGTTCACCGCTGCGGGTCACCGCGACCCGGACGCCGGCGCCCGCGCCGCGCTCCACCAGGCGGTCCAACTCGGCCAGGCCCGGGGCGACTTCGAGCGGGGCGGACTCCGGTTCGCCGGCCCGCAGCGCGCCGAGCATCCGGCGAAGCCCGGCCAGGGTCTCCCGGCTGGTGGCCTCGATGGCGTTCAGCGCGGCCCGGGTCTCGGCGGGCTGGGTGTCCATGACCCGGCTGCCCATGCCGGCCTGGATCGCGATGATGCCGATGGCGTGCGCGACCATGTCGTGCAACTCGCGGGCGATCCGCAGCCGTTCGGCGGTGACGGCCTGCACGGTGGCGCGGCCGCGCAGGGCCTCGGCGTGGGCGCGGCCCTGGTGGATCGTGTTGCCGATCAGCCAGGCGATCAGGACGGTCGCGGCGAGACCGGCGTAGGCCAGCGGGTTGATGGCCTGGCCGTGGACGGCCCCCCAGAGGAACAGTCCGACGAGCAGGACGAGCGGCATCCCCAGGGCGGTGAGCGAGACGGCGCGGGAGCGGGTGGCCGCGCAGTAGCCGACCACGGCGTCCGCGATCAGGAACTGCAGCGGCGCCGTCTCGGGGACGGTCCACATGCCGAGCGCGTAGACGCTGCCCGCGAGCGCCACCGCGACGGCGGCCAGCGGCAGGCGGACCAGGAACGTCGCCACCAGGGTGGTGACCACGGCCGTGACCACGAGCGGCATGTCCTCGGGGTTGCCGTGGTACTCGAGGAGGTGGCGCAGTTCGTCGGGGCGGGTGAAGAACCGGATCACCACCAGGGTCGCCCAGAACGCCCCCACCCACAGGCCGGCGGGCAGGCGCCTGAGCAGCGGCGGGCGGGCTTCGGTGATCATGACGCGATGGTAGCCGCGGCCCGTCCGGCGGGGCATCGGCCCGCGGGCGTACGTCCCGGGGCCAGTACCGCGGTGGGCGGTTGTGGCCCGCCGCCCGATGCCGGGGCGGGGCCGCGACCGGCAGCGTTCTCCCCGTGATCGAGATCGAGCGACTGACCAAGCGGTACGGCGCCACCACGGCCGTCGACCAGTTGACCTTCACCGTCCGGCCCGGCGCCGTGACCGGCTTCCTCGGCCCCAACGGCGCGGGCAAGTCCACCACGCTGCGGATGATCCTGGGGCTCCACGCCCCGAGCGAGGGCAGCGTCACCGTCGACGGCGTGCCCTTCGCGAACCGGCCGCGCGGACTGCGGCACGTCGGCGCGCTGCTGGACGCCGGCGACGTGCACGGCGGCCGCAGCGCCCGGGCGCACCTGTCGGCGCTGGCCCGGAGCAACCGCATCCCGCTGGGGCGGGTGGACGAGGTGCTGGCGGAGGTCGGGCTCGCCGAGGCCGCCGGGCGGCGGATCGGCGGCTACTCGCTGGGCATGAAGCAGCGGCTCGGGATCGCGGGCGCGCTGCTCGGCGATCCACCGGTGCTGCTGTTCGACGAGCCGCTGAACGGGCTGGACCCGGAGGGCGTGCTCTGGGTGCGCGGGCTGTTCCGCCGCCTCGCCGCCGAGGGGCGCACGGTCTTCGTCTCCAGTCACATGATGGCCGAGATGGAGCACACCGCCGACCGCCTGATCGTGATCGGACGCGGCCGGCTGATCGCGGACGAGGGCCTGGCGGAGTTCTCGGCCCGCAACGCGGTGTCGTCGGTGGCGGTGCGGACACCGGAACTCGCGCTGCTGGCCGAGGTGTTGCGCAGCGAAGGAGCCGACGTGCGGGAATCGGACGCCCGGTGCGGGACGGTGACCGGCCTGCCGGTCGAACGGGTCGGTGAACTCGCCCTGCGGCACGGCGTGGTGCTGCACGAACTCGCCCTCCGGACGTCGTCGTTGGAGTCGGCGTTCCTGTCCCTGACCGCCGACAGTGTCGAGTACCTGGCTGGAGAGGCCCGATGAGCACGACCCTCGCCGTTCGTCCCGTGGGGCAGGCGCCCCGGTTCGCCGATCTGCTCGCCGCCGAGTGGATCAAGCTGCGCTCGCTGCGGTCCACGTACTGGGTGCTGGCACTGGCCTCGCTGGTGGCGATCGCGGTGAACCTGAACGCCGTCCACTCCGACCTGACGTACATCGACCACGCGCCCCCGCCGCCGCCCGGCCTCCCGGCGTACCGGTACGACCCGCTGTTCCACGGGCTCGGCAACGTCGCGGGCGACCTGATGGCGATCGCGGCCGGCAGTCTCGGCGCGATCACCGTTTTCGGCGAGTACACCACCGGCCTGATCCGCACCACCTTCGCCGCGGTACCGGACCGGCGGGGCGTGATCGCGGCCAAGGTGCTGCTGGTCGCCGGGATCACCGCGCTCGCCGGGGCGGTGGTGTCGGCCGGGTCCTTCTTCGCCACCAACGCGATGCTCGCCTCGCGGCACCTCGGGCTCTCCATCGCCGACGAGGGCTGCCTGCGGGCCGTCCTCGGCTACGCGGCGATCGTGCCGGTCTGCGCGCTGATCGGGATGGCGCTGGGCGCGCTGCTGCGGCACGCCACCGCCTCGATCGTGTCCCTGGTGCTGCTGATGTTCGTCCTGCCGCTGATGTTCGGCGGGGACCGCTACCGGTGGCTGAAGGAGATCGGCACCCATCTGCCGCTCAGCACCGTCAGCCGTCTCACGATCAGGCCCGACTCCTCGGCCACGATGGGGAAGTACGCGCCCACCGTGACGGACGCGTGGATCACCATGGGGCTCTGGGCGGTGGTCGCGGTGACGGTGACGGTGGTGCTGGTGCGGCGACGGGACGTGTGAGGCGGGGGCCGTCACCGCGGCGGCGGGTCAGACCGCGACGGCGCCGGCCTTGGTGCGGAAGGCGGTGAGGGTGGCCGCCGGGACGCCGCAGGCGGGCAGGAAGGAGGCGGCGCCGCCGTGGTGGGTGCGGACGCGGTCCAGGAAGACGGACATCGCCTCGGCCGGGGCCTCCAGGAGCGGGGCCGGGATGGTGAGGTTGCGGCCCCGGGAGTCGGTGACCCGCGAGGTGGTGCGGTCGTTGAGGGCGGTGCGGTGGCGCTCGGCGAGGCCGGCGAAGATCTGCGGAAGGGCGTCGGTGGTGCGGGCGTAGTCGGCGACGATGAGCTCGGCGGGGACGTCGAGGAGGTCGAGGAGCAGCGCGGTCAGCAGACCGGTGCGGTCCTTGCCGGCGGCGCAGTGCAGCAGGACGGCGCCCGGGCGGACGGTGGCCTCGACGGCGGCGGCGACCGCCTCGGGGGCGGACTCGGCCAGCAGCACGTAGAAGTCGCCGAGGTCGGCGGCGGTGGCCATGGTGGCCATCCGCGCGGTGAGGGCGTCGGTGGCGGGGTTCACCGGGGCCGCGACGACGGCTATGCCGGCCGCCTCGGCGGCGGCCCAGTCGGCGGGGTGGGTCTCGCGCGGGTCGCGCAGGTCGACGATGGTGCGGATGTCGCAGGCGCGCAGCTGGGCGACGGTCGCCTCGTCGGCGGCCGGGAACGGCTGGGCGGAGCGGTAGAGCACACCCGGGCGGAGCCGACGGCCCTCGGGGTCGCCGAGGACGGCGGCGTCGCGGAAGTTGACCAGGGACATGCGGGAGGCCTTTCGGTGGAGCCGCGCCCGGAGGAGCAGGACATCTAGACGTCTAGATGTCTAACGCCTCCCGGGGGTGCCGGGCAAGCCGCGGCACCGGCGCATCCCTCCATCCCACTCCTGTCGGCGGTCGGCGGCGACCGGGAGCGGTCGGCCGCGCCCCGCGGGCTTCGTAGGATCGGTTCGTGGCCACCAACCAGCCGAGCGACGGGCAGCAGGGCGACGGGCGGCGGAGCGCCGAGCAGCAGGGCGACCGGCATCCGGGCGCCGAGGCGGCCGAGCGGCCGAGGACCCCGCTGTACCGGAGCCTGGCCCGCCGGCTCCAGGAGCGGATCGACACCGGGGCGTACCCGGCCGGCACCCGGCTGCCGAGCGAGCCGGAGCTCAGCGCCGAGTTCGGCGTCAACCGGCTGACCGTGCGGCAGGCGGTCGCGGAGCTGGAGCGGGCGGCCGTGGTGGAGATCCGCCGGGGCGTGGGCACCTTCGTCCGCCCGCCCGCCGTCCGCGTGTCGATCACCGTGGACCCGCGCAGCCAGCGCTTCGACCTCGGCAGCGTGCACGCCGCCCTGCCCGACGTCGGCCGGGGCGAGGACGAGGGCGCGAACGGGGGCGACAACGGGGGCGGCGGAGCGGGGGACGGCGAGTTCGTCGTGGCCGCGCCCCCGGTGAGCGGCACGGCCGAGGACACGGAGGCGGCCCGGCAGCTGGGCCGCGCGCCGCGGGAGCTCTCCCGGGTGGACTCGGTGATCCGACTGGGCGGGCGGGCCCGGGCGGCCTGCAGCTACTGGGTGCCGTTCGGACCGCTGCCCGCCGAGCTGCTCCGGCCGGGCCGCGCCGGGAACCTGGTGCTGGACCTGGCGCGGGCGGCCGGGGTGGAGCTGGAGTACGACTGGCGGGCCTTCGGCGCGGTCGGCGCGGACCTCGCGGACGCCGAGCTGCTGGGCGTCCCGCCGGGCACCGCGCTGCTGGTGCGCGAAGGCGTCAGCTGCACCCCGGACGGCACCCCGGCGCTGTACGTGCGGCGGCGGATCGACGGCAGCAGCGCGCGGTTCGTCCTGCACTTCCGGGACCGGTAGGGCCGGGCGTCCGGCCGCACCGGCACCCGGCTTCCGGGTGCCGTGCGGGACGGCTCCCCGGGGCGGCGGCACCGGCCTTCGGCCGTACCGGTCCTGCTAGTGTTCAGCGCCGCATTACCAGGTCGTACGGGGGATGGCAGGACACGGTGACCGAGGGGATCGAACACGACATACCCACCGAGCTGGCCGAGGCCTACCTCGTCCTGCTCGCCGACGTCTCGCGCACCGGACGGCTGCTGCGCCGCGGCGAACTGGAGGGTCTGCGCAAGCTCGGCGAGCACTGCGCGGAGGCCGGGTACGGGCTGCGCGAGGTGGTGGCGCACTGCCTCGCGGCGGCGCGCCGGGCCTGGCAGACCCTGCCCGGGGCGGCCACCGCGACCAGCGTCACCGAGCTGCGCCGGACGGGCGACGCCGTGCTCGCCGTCACCGACGCCGCGCTGGCCGCGCTCGGCGAGGGCCACGAGCGCGCCCAGCGCCTGGCGGTCCGTCAGGCGGAAGCGGCCCGAAGGGAGTTCATCGACGACCTGCTGTTCGGCCGCAGCGACCTCGGCCTGCTCGCCGAGCGCGCCGAGCACTTCGGGCTGCGGCTGGCGAGCGCGTACACGGTGGCGGTCGCGGTGGGCGACGAGCCGTTCGCGGACGTGCACCCGCTGGTGCACCGGGTGGAGCGCGAACTGGCCGGACGGTTCGGCGAGCGGGACGTCCTGCTGGCCGGCAAGGACGGCCGGCTGGTCTGCATCGCCCCGGACAGCGAACGGGCCGTGCTGGAGGCCTTCGCCGACCTGACGCTGCGCCCCGGCCCCGGCTACCGCCCGGTGCTGCGGGTGGCCACCGGCCGCCGGCACTCGGGCCCGAGCGGGGTGCTGCGCAGCTACGAGGAGGCACTGGACGCACTGGACTACGCCCGGCGCCTCGACCTGCCGGCCAAGCAGCTGAAGGCCGAGGAACTGCTGGTGTTCCCGGTGCTGATGCGCGACCGGGCGGCCATGGCGGACCTGGTGCGCAGCGTCCTCGGCCCGCTGACCGAGGCGCGCGGCGGCGCCCGCCCGCTGCTGGACACCATCGCGGTGCAGGCGGAGGCCGCGTACGTGAACGCGGAGGCGGCCCGCCGGCTCGGGCTGAGCGTGCGCACCCTGGGCTACCGGCTGGAGCGGATCAAGGCGCTCACGGGGTACGACCCGTCGGACGCGCTGCAGCGCTTCACCCTGGAGACCGCGGCGATGGGCGCGCGGCTGCTGAACTGGCCGGAGCAGCCCCTCTGACCCCACGCGCGCAAACCCGCGCGCAGGAGCTGCGACGGCCCGGCGACCGACCTGTTGCCGGGCTGTCGCAGTGTCACGGGGGCCGTCCGTACCAGGCTGTCAAAAGGCCGTAAAGATTGCCGGATCCTGGCAATGTGCCGCCGGCTCCGGGACTGCCATGATCTCCCCGGCGCCGAAGCGCGGTGCCGGGGGAAGGGCGGGGGAGCGTGGCCGGGACGGGGGGATTCTTCGCGGCCGCGCTGGCCTTTCCGACCGCGCTGTTCAGCTTCGCGCTGGTGGTGGTCGTCGGGTACTGGCTGGTGGTGCTGCTCGGGGGACTGGGGTTCGGCGCCGTGCACGGGGGGCACGGCGGCGGGCACCACCCGGGTGCCGATCACGTCGGTCACGGCGGGCACCTCGGCCAGGTCGGCCACGTGGGTCACGTGGGTCACGTCGGGCACGGTGCCGGGGGGCACGGTGTCGGGGGGCACGTGACGCACGGGACGACCGGCGGTCACGGCACCGGGGGGCACGGCACCGGCGGCCACGGCCCCGACGCGGGCAAGGACGCCCACGCGGGGGCCGGCCGCCACGGGGGCGCGCCGGACGCGCTGGGGCTGGGCGGGGTGCCCGTGACGGTGGCGGTGTCGCTGCTGGTCGCCCTCGCCTGGTTCGTCAGCCTGGCCGGCACCGTGCTCACCTCGGGGGCGCCGGCGCGCGGCGGTGTGTTCGTCGTCGCGCTGGTCGCCTCCTGGGCGGGCACCAGGGTGCTCGTCAAGCCGCTGCGGCGGCTGTTCCCGCAGGACCGGCCGACCACCCGGGGGGACTTCGTCGGCCGGGTCTGCGTGATCCGGACCGGCCGGGTGACGGGCGGCTTCGGGCAGGCCGAGGTCACCGCCGAGGACGGCTCCACCGCGACCGTCCAGGTCCGCACGCCCTCCCCGGAGCCCGGGCTGACCGTCGGGCGGACCGCCCTGATCTACGACTACGACGCCGAGGGCGAGCACTTCCTGGTGGCCCCCTTCGACCCGTCACCGCCGGGCCTCGACTGACGCCGCCGCGTCGGCCGGCACCCCGTCGCACTCCGCCGTTCACTCCACTCCTCGCACCGTCCCGCCATCGTCAAAGGACTCCGTGATGGACACCATCGCCGTGGGTTTCGGCGTACTCGTCGCCGTCGTGCTGCTCATCGTGCTCGCCATGCTGCTGTTCGTGGGCCGCCTGTTCCAGAAGGTCGAGCAGGGCAAGGCCCTGATCGTCTCCCGGACGAAGAAGGTGGACGTCACCTTCACCGGCACGATCGTCCTGCCGATCCTGCACAAGGCCGAGCTGATGGACATCACCGCCAAGACGGTGGAGATCCACCGGGCCGGCCGGGACGGTCTGATCTGCCGGGACAACATCCGCGCGGACATCCGGATCTCCTTCTTCGTCCGGGTGAACAAGACCGTCGAGGACGTCGTCAAGGTCGCGCAGTCGATCGGCACCGCCCGGGCCAGCGATCCGCAGGCGATCCAGGACTTCTTCGCCGCGAAGTTCGCCGAGGCGCTCAAGACCGTCGGCAAGCAGCTGGACTTCACCGACCTGTACACCCACCGGCACGAGTTCCGGGACCAGATCATCGCGGTCATCGGCACCGACCTCAACGGCTACACGCTGGAGGACGCGGCCATCGACCACCTGGAACAGACCCCGATGAGCCAGCTGGACGGCGACAACATCCTGGACGCCCAGGGCATCCGCAAGATCACCGAGCTGACCGCGATCGAGCACGTGCGCACCAACGAGTACCAGCGCACCGAGGAGAAGGAGATCACCCGGCAGAACGTCGACGCCCGGGAGACCGTCCTGGAGCTCGAACGCCGCCAGGCCGACGCCGAGATCCGCCAGCGCCGCGAGATCGAGACCCTGCGGGCCAAGGAGGACGCGGTGATCGCCCGGGTGCAGGAGGAGGAGCGGCTCAACGCGCAGACCGCCTTCCTGCGCACCGAGGAGCTGCTCGGGGTGCAGCGGGAGAACCAGGCCCGCGAGGTCGCGGTGGCGCAGAAGAACCGCGAGCGGGTGATCGCGGTGGAGAACGAGCGGATCGAGAAGGACCGCCTGCTGGAGGTCGTCGGCCGCGAGCGGGAGACCGAGCTCGCCACGATCGCCAAGGAGAAGGAGGTCGAGTCGGCCAAGCGGGACGTGGCCGACGTGGTCCGCGAGCGGGTCGCGGTGGACCGGACCGTCGCCGAGCAGGAGGAGGCCGTCAAGACGCTGCGCGCCACCGAGGAGGCCGAGCGGGTCCGCAAGGCCGTCGTCATCCAGGCCGAGGCGGAGGCGCAGGAGCGGCTCGTCAAGGACATCAAGGCCGCCGAGGCCGCCGAGCAGGCCGCCGCGCACAAGGCCCGCGAGGCGCTGGTGCTGGCCGAGGCCCGGCAGCGGGCGGCCGAACTGGACGCCGCCGCCAAGATCCGGATGGCCGAGGGCGTCCGGGCGGAGGCCGCCGCCGAGGGCCTGGCCCGGGTGCAGGTGCGGGAGCAGGAGGCCGCGGCGGTGGAGAAGGTGGGTCTCGCCGAGGCCGCCGTCCAGGCCGAGAAGGCCAAGGCCGCCGCGCTGGAGGTCGGCGCCAAGCTGAAGGCCGAGGCCGAGGGCCTCACCGAGAAGGCCGTGGCGATGGCCAAGCTGGACGAGGCCTCGCGCGGGCACGAGGAGTACCGGCTGCGGCTGGCCGCCGAGAAGGACGTCCGGCTGGCCGGGCTGGACGCGCAGCGGCAGATCGCCGAGGCGCAGGCCGCCCTGGTCGCGGCCGGGCTGGAGAAGGCCAAGATCGACATCGTCGGCGGGGACTCGGTGTTCTTCGACAAGCTGGTGCAGTCGGTGACGGCCGGCAAGAGCGTGGACGCCTTCGTCGGCCACTCGCAGACCGCGCAGACCCTGGCCGGGCCCTGGCTGGACGGGCGGGCGAGCTTCACCGAGGACCTCACCAGGGTGCTGTCCTCGGTCTCCACCGCGGACGTGCAGAACCTGACGGTGTCCGCGCTGCTGATGAGGCTGATCGGCTCGGGCGCCGGCGAGCAGTCCGGACAGCTGCGCCAACTGCTGGATTCGGCACGGAAGCTGGGCGTCGCCGAGACCCCGATCGGGGCGCTGGCCGCGATGAACGGCTCCAAGTAGCCGCCCGCGCCCCGCAGTCACCCCCGACGTCACCCGAGTTCACCCCCTGAGCACCCGAGGATCTGACCGTGGACGCCCTCGACGCCCGGCTCGACGCCGGCACCTACGAGGTCCTGCGCGACCGGCTCGCCCGGGCCGCCGCCGAACTCGCCGACCGCGCAAGGGCGTTGAACGCCCGCCGGGTCGAGGAGTTCGGCGGCGGGGAGCTGCGGCTCACCGGCACCGGGCGGCTCACCACCGCCCGGGCCTGCCTCCCGCAGGACCTGACCGCCGCCGGCGGGCTGCTGCTGCTCGGCACCCGCCCCACCGGGGTCGTGGCCGGCGCCGAGGACTTCACCGACGTCCTCGGCCTGCACCACCCCGACCTCTCCCCCGCCCCCGCCGAGGGCACCCTGCTGGACGACCCCCGGCTGCGCCAGGACCTGGCCGACCTGCGGCGCTACTTCCGCGACGCCCGTCTGGAGCGGCTGCGCCCGGCCGGGGGCCGGCTGCTCGCCGTCTTCCGCACCGGCCCCACCGCCGCCGACGTCCGGGTGCTGCGCTGGCGCCTCGAGGACGGCGCCGACGACGCCCGGCCCGCCTACCTGGACGGGCGCGGCGAACGCGACCACACCCCCGCCGACGGACAGCAGCTCGCCTGGACCGCCCTCACCCGCGACGACCAGCTGCCGGCCGGCCCCGGCCGGCCGCCCCGGGCCGACCTGGCCGGCGAGCTCCACCTCGGTGTCGACGGCGGCCGGTTGACCCTCGCCGCCCCGGACGGCCGTGAGCTGCACCGCGAACCGCTCGCCGAGGCCCTGCAGACCCTCGCCGACGCGCAGATCGCCCACGCCCGGCTCGGCACCCTGCTGCTGGTGCGGGTGCGCCCGTACCAGGAGGAGACCGTCCGGCACCTGGTGGTGCACCTGCCCACCGGCGCCGTCACCCGGATCGACCCGCTCGGCCAGGCCTGCCTGCGGCTGCCCGCCGACCAGGGCGTGGCCTTCCCCGGCGGCTGCCACCTGGCGGACGGCACCGTGCGCACCTTCGACCAGCCGGTGGACGGCCTGGCGTACGAGCGCACGATCGTCTCGCCCAACGGCGAGGACGTGCTGTACGAGTTCCGCGCCCCCGACGGCCGTGCCCTGCTGCAGCCGTACAACAGCGTCCGCCAGGAGGCCGCCGCCCCGCTGCCCTGCCAGGGCTACGCACTGCTCGCCGACGGCACCCTGATCGCCCTGCGCCCGGCCGAGGACGGGCCCACCCGGCTGCACCCCGTCCAGCTCTGGCAGACCCCGTTCACCAGCGAGCGCTTCGCGGCCGAACAGCCGCCCGGCACCGGCCCGTTGGCCCGGATCGGGAACGCCGACCTGGTCCGCGGCCTGGCCGACTGCCTCGCCCTCGCCCGGCTGGCCGCGGCCGGCGCCGACACCCCGGCCGGCCACCGCGCCGTCCTCGCCGCCTGCACCCGCACCGCCGACCGGCACCACTGGCTCGGCCAGAGCGGCCTCGGCGACCTCACCGCACCGCTCGCCGAGATCCGCGACACCGCCCGGCAGGTCATCGCCGAGTACGAGGCGATCGCCCGGCTCACCGCGCACGCCGCCGGGCAGACCGACGAGGCGGCCGAGCACGTCGAGGGCCTGCTGCGCACCGCCCGCGGCGAGACCCTCGCCGACGCCGCCGAGTGGGTCGACCGGCTCGCCGGACTGCGCCGCGCCCAGGGCCGGGTCGAGGCGCTGCGCGACCTGCCGCGCGCCGACCCGGAGCGGATCGACGCGCTCGCCGCGCACCTCGCCGAGGGCCTGGCCGAGGCCGCCGTCCGGGCCGTCGGCCGGCTCGCCGAACCCTCGGCCTTCGAGCCGCACCGCGCCCGGGCCGCCGCACTCGCCGAGCGGTGCGCCGCCCTCGCGACCGCCGCCGGGGCCGAGCCGCTCGGCCTCGAACTGGACACCCAGACCGAGGCGCTGCAGACCGTCTCGGAGCTGGTCGGCACCCTCGACCTGGCCGACGCCACCACCCGCACCGCCATCCTGGACCGGCTGGCCGACGTCCTCGGGCTGCTCAACCGGGCCCGGTCCGCGCTCACCGTGCGCCGACGGGAGCTGCGCACCCGGGAGGCCGCCGCCGAGTTCGCCGCCGAGACGGCCCTGCTCGCCCAGGCCACCACCGCCGCGCTCGCCGCCGCCGACACCCCCGAGGCCTGCGACGACCGGCTCGGCCGGCTCCTGCTGCGGATCGAGCAGCTGGAGACCCGCTTCGCCGACGCCGACCCGGCCCTCGGCGAGCAGCTCGCCGACCGGCGCACCGAGATCCACGACGCGCTCACCGCCCGCCGCCAGCACCTGCTGGAGGAGCGGGCCCGCCGGGCCGACCGGCTGGCCGCCTCCGCGGAGCGCGTCCTCGCCACCCTGCACCGGCGGCTGGCCGCCCTGGACACCGCCGCCGAGATCGACGCCGCGCTCGCCGCCGACCCGACGGCCGTCAAACTCCGCGAGCTGGCCGGCCAGTTGACCGCGCTCGGCGACCGGGTCCGGGCCGAGGAGCTGACCGGACGGCTGCGCGCCGCCCGCGGCCGCGCCCACCGCGCGCTGCGCGACCGCGCCGAACTCGCCGGGGACGGCCCCGGCACCCTGCGGCTCGGCCGGCACCTGTTCGCCGTCACCACCCAGCGGCCCGAACTCGTCCTCGTGCCCTGGCGCGGGCGCCCCGCCTTCACCCTCACCGGCACCGACTACCGCTCCCCCGTGACCGACCCGGCCTTCGCCGCCACCGCGCGCTACTGGGACCGGCCGCTGCCCTCGGAGACCCCGCGGCTCTACCGCGCCGAGTACCTCGCCGCGAGCCTGCTGCTGGCGGCCGAGTCGGGCCCGGCCGGCGACGGCCCGCTCCGCGACGCGCTCGCCGGACCGTTCTCCGGCTCGCTCTCCGGCTCGCCCGGCGACGCGCTCGCCACCGACGCGGACCTGCTGGAGTACGTCCGGCGGGCCGCCGAGCGCCGACCGGACGAGGGCTACCAGCGCGGCGTGCACGACCACGACGCGGCGCTGCTGCTCCGCGCCCTGATCGAACTCGGCGCCGAGGCCGGCCTGTTGCGGCACCCGGCAGCCGTCCGGGCGGCCGCGCAGCTGTACTGGGCGCACGGCGCCGACGAGCGCCAGCGGCTGCTCTGGCACACCCGGGCCCGCTCGCTCGGCCTCGCCCGGCAGGCCTTCGGCGGCGCCCCGGTGCTGGACGCGCTGGCCGAGCTGGCCACCGAGCTCTCCGCCGCGGTCGCCGGGTTCGTCCCCGGAGCGGACGCCGCCGGGCCGTACCTGGTGGCCGAACTCGCCTCCGCGGAACCCTCGTTCGTCCACTCGGCCGGAGCCGCCGCACTGCTCGACAAGTTCCGCGCCGCCCCCGAGTCCACCGGCCTCACCGAGGCGCTGGCCGCCCTGCCCGACGAGCCCGGGCTGCTGCCCGTACGACGCCGGCTCGCCACCGCCTGGCTGGCGGCGAGCGCCACCGACGCCGACCCGGCCGACCTCGCCGAGGCCGTCGCCGTCCTGCTCTGCCCGTCCCTGCCGCGCCGGCCCGTGGAGGCGGCGGTGGGCACCCGGCTGACCGGGCTGCTCGGCGACCACCCGCGGCTGGTCGGCGGCGCGCTCGACCTTCGCCTGGACGAACTCCTCTCCAGGGTGATGGAGTTCGAGGAGGTCGAGGTGCCCGGCCACCGGGCCTACCAGAAGCTGCGCGGCGAGCTGCTGGCCGCCGAGCACGCCCGGCTGCGGCTCGACCAGTACCGGCCCGCCCCGCTCAACGGCTTCGTCCGCAACCGGCTGATCGACCAGGTGTACCTGCCGCTGATCGGCGACAACCTGGCCAAGCAGCTCGGCACCGCGGAGCCCGGCGGGCCGGTGGACCGCAGCGGCCTGCTGCTCCTGGTCTCCCCGCCCGGCTACGGCAAGACCACCCTGGTCGAGTACCTCGCCGAACGGCTCGGCCTGCTGCTGGTCTCCGTCAGCGGCCCGGCGCTCGGCCACCGGGTCACCTCGCTGGACCCGGCCGAGGCCCCCGACGCCACCTCCCGGCGCGAGGTCGAGAAGCTCAACTTCGCCCTGCACGCCGGCGACAACGTGCTGCTCTACCTGGACGACGTCCAGCACACCTCGCCCGAGTTCCTGCAGCGCTTCATTCCGCTGTGCGACGCGCAGCGCCGGATCGACGGCGTCTGGAACGGCGAGGCCCGCGAGTGGGACCTGCGCGGCAAGCGCTTCGCCGTCGTGATGGCCGCCAACCCGTACACCGAGTCCGGCCGGCTCTTCCGCCTGCCCGACATGCTCGCCAACCGCGCCGACGTGTGGAACCTCGGCGACGCCGTCGCCGGGCGCGAGGACCTCTTCGCGCTCAGCTTCATCGAGAACGCGCTGCCCGCCAACGCCCACCTGGCCCCGCTCGCCACCGCCGAGCGCGCCGACCTGGACACCCTGCTCGCCCGGGCCTCGGGCGTCCCCGGCGGCACCCTGGCCGGCGCCTGGCCCGCCGCCGCGGTGGAACGGATGACCGCCGTCCTGTCCGGCCTGCTGCACCTGCGCTCCACCGTGCTGGCGGTCAACCGCGCCTACCTGGACTCCGCTGCCCAGGACGACCGCAACCGCGCCGAGCCCCCGTTCCTGCTCCAGGGCTCGTACCGCAACATGGCCAAGCTCGCCCAGCGCCTCGACCCCGCGCTCACCCGGCCCGAGCTCGACGCCCTCCTCACCGACCACTACCGCGCCGAGGCCCAGCCGCTGGGCGCCGACGCGGAGGCGCAGCTGCTGAAGCTGGCGCAGCTGCGGGGCGCGCTGACACCGGAACAGGCGGAACGCTGGGCCGAGCTCAAGCGCGCCTGGCGGGGCTGATACGGCCGGCGCGGCAGAAGCGCCGGCACGGCTCGGGCACCGGCGCGGCGCGGCTCGGGCACCGGCGGGGCTCAGGCACCGGCGGGGCCGAAGCACCTCTCACGGGGCTGGGCGCCGACCCGGGGGAGCCGGCGCCACCAGGGCGCAGGTGCTGCGCGCCGTCGCGGTCGAGACGCTGCTGTGCGTGGCGGCCGGCACCCTGCTGGGCGGGCTCGGCACGGCCGTCAGTCCCGGCGGTTCCCGGGCCGCCCTGACCCACCCGGTCGGCCCGACCCCGGTGGTCGTGCCCTGGGACGCGCTGGGCACGCCGGCCGGCTGCTGCGCCGTCATCGCCCTCACGGCGGCGGTGGTGCCGGCCGCCCTGGCGCTGCGCGAGGGGCCCGGCCGCGGAAAGTGCTACCAGCGTACGAACCCTCCCGGCGGGTCAACCACCGTGGCGCCGCCCGGAGTCGGCCCCCGCCCGCGGCTAGCGTGTCCGGCATGGGCGCTCAGCAACTCGATCTGGCCGGACTGCGCCGGGTGTACGGGCGGACCGGCAGCCGGTGGTTCTACACCCGGGTGGCGCGCAACGCCCGGCACTGGGGGTGGACCGAACCGGGGCAGTCCAAGTGGCGGCTGTGGCGGGCCCAGCGGCAGCTGGAGGACGTGCTGGGGCGCAAGCTGGCGCTGGCGCCCGGAGCCCGGGTGCTGGACGCCGGCTGCGGGGCCGGGGTGGTGGCGCGCGCGATGGCGGCCCGGTTCGGACTGGTGGTGGCCGGGGTCGACGTCCTGGACTTCCACCTGGCCGAGGCCCGTCGGCTCAGCGCCCGCGCCGCGCTGGACGGTCGGACCGCCTTCTCCTGGGGCGACTTCCACCAGCTGCCTTTTCCCGAGGACGAGTTCGACGGCGTCTACTCGATGGAGACGCTGGTCCACTCCTACGACCCGCCGCGCGCCCTGGCCGAGTTCCACCGGGTGCTGCGCCCGGGCGGCCGGCTGGTGCTGCTCGGCCCGATGAGCACCGCCCCGCTGGACGAACTGGATCCGGACACACGGGCGTTGCTCGAACCGTACCTGGACGCGATGGCCATGACGGGCGCCAAGCTCTACCACGCCCGCAACCTGCCGGAGCTGCTCACCGCGGCCGGGTTCGAGGTCGAGGAGGCCCTGGACGCCACGCCGTACTACACGCCCACCTCCGAGGCGGTGTACGCGTACTTCCGGCTGCCGTGGGAGCTGCTGCGGCGGGTCGGCGATCCGGCGAAGTGGCTCAACCTCCGTTCCACGGTGGAGATGTACGCCGTCCGCCGGTACGTCGCCTGGTACGTCCACACCGCCGTGAAGCCGTCGAGGTGAGTGCCGCCGCGAACGGACGCCCCGCCCCGCTGCCGTACCCGAACGGCCGGTTCTGCGTCGGGCGGGTGCGCGAGCTGCCGCCCGGGCGGGTGCGGACGGCGCGGCTGACGGGCGAGGACGTGGTGCCGTACCGGACCCGCCGGGGCGCGGTGCGCGCGGTCGGGCCGTTCCGGCGCTGGGCGCGGCGGTTCTACCCGGGGGCGAACCCCGTCGAGTCGGAGGGGAACGACCCGGCGGGGAACCCCGTCGGCCCGGTCGGGAACCCCGTCGGCCCGGCGGCGGCTCCCGTGGAGTGAGCCCCGCCGTCCGGCGCGGACAGCCGTTCCCACACCGGGTCGGGCAGCCCGGGGACCGTCCGTCCCTCCGACTGCCACAACCGGGCCAGCTCGGCATAGATGGGGGCCTCCTGGTCGGGTTCCGGAGGGTGCCCCGCTCCTTGCAGGATCGTTTCTTCGGCCGACCGCCACCGCGACGCCGGCATCGCCCCAAAACTACTCACATCCGCCCAACGCGCCCCCCGCACCCCGGGTCACGGCCGCGTCAACGGACGGCCCGCGCATCAACCCCCCGCGGGCCGCCGTCGTTCGTACCGCACCCACCGCCGCCCGGCGCCGCCTACCGCCGGCGGCCCGCCGCCAGCAGTTCGGACACCGTGGCGAGCTTCACCCGGGGCCGCCCCTCCGCCGCGCCCCGCTCGCGCTCGGCGCGGTCCACCGCCCGCAGCTCCTTCAGCCCGACCGCGTCCGGCCGCCGACGCCGCACCAGCCGGGCGAAGTCCTTGCGGCCCGCCTCCGGGACGGGCAGCGCGCGGGCGGCCGCGTCGTCCAGCAGCGCGTCCACGGTCTCCCGCGCGCAGGCCCGGTTGGCGCCGATCCCGCCGGACGGACCGCGCTTGGCCCACCCCACCACGTACGTGCCCGGCAGCGGCTGCCCGGTCGCCGGGTCGACGACCCGCCCGCCCCGGTGCGCGACCGTGCCGCCCCGCTCGTCGAACGGGAGCCCCGGTACCGGCACGCCGCGGTGCCCGATCGAACGCACCACCAGCCCGGCCCGCAGCACGTCCTTCTCCCCGGTGGCCTCGACCCGCTCCCCGTCCACCGGCGCGGTCCGCTCGACGGTCAGGGCCTCGACCCTGCCGTCCCCGGACAGCTCGACCGGCGCGGAGAAGAACCGCAGCACGATCCGCCGCCCCGCCCCCGGCTGCGCCGCCCCGTCGTACCGGACCAGCGGCAGACCGGCGAGCAGCGCGGCCCGCGAACCCCGCCCGGCCCCCGGACCGGCGGCCGACGGCGCTTCCAGGGCCGACGGCTCCCCCGAGGCCGACGGCGTCCCCGAGGCCGCCTCGATCGCGGCCCGAACCTCCGGATGGTCCTCGACCACCAGCTCGACGCCCGGCAGCTGCCGCAGCGCCAGGAACTCCGCCCCGGTCCACGCCGCGTGCTCCGGGCCCCGCCGGGCGAGCAGCACGACCTCCCGCACCCGGCCGCGGCGCAGCGCGGCGAGGGCGTGGTCGGCGATGTCGGTGGCGGCGAGCCGGTCGGGGTCGGTGAGCAGGATGCGGGCGATGTCCACGGCGACGTTGCCGTTGCCGACCACCACCACGCGCTCGGCCGAGAGTTCCACCGCGTCGGCCGGCACGGTCGGATCGGCGTTGTACCAGCCGACGAAGGCGGTCGCGGGCAGGCTGCCGGGCAGGTCCTCGCCGGGGATGCCGAGCCGGCGGTCGGCCGCGGCGCCGACCGCGTACACCACCGCGTGATGGTGGGCGGCGAGCTCCTGATGGGTGAGGTCGGTGCCGATCTCCACGTTCAGGTGCATCCGCAGCCGCGGGTCGTGGAAGACGCTCGCGAAGCTCTCCGCGATCCGCTTGGTGGACTGGTGGTCGGGGGCGACGCCGTGCCGCAGCAGACCGCCGGTGACCGGCAGCCGGTCGATCATGGTGATCTCGGCGCTGGTGCTGCGCAGCAGTTCCTGCGCCGTGTAGCCGGCGGACGGCCCGGTGCCGACCACCGCGATCCGCAGCGCGCCGAGCTCGCCCGGCAGGCTGCGCGGGAAGGTGGGCCGGCCCCAGGCGTGGTCGTTGGGGTGCTCGCGGAACCAGTCCCGGTTGAGGTCGCCGAACACGGTGTCCGGTCCGCGCAGCCGGTCGACCGGGTACACCGCGTCCACCGGGCAGGCGTCCGCGCAGGCCCCGCAGTCGATGCACGCCCGCGGGTCGATGTACAGCATGTCGGTGGTGCCGAACTCCGGCTCGTCCGGGGTCGGGTGGATGCAGTTGACCGGGCAGACGGACACGCACGAGGCGTCGTTGCAGCAGGTCTGGGTGATCGCGTAGGCCATGGCCGGGGTGGAGTCCTCGCTGCGCGTGGGGGATCGGTCTCGGTCTCGGGGGTCTCTCGGTCTCGGGATTCGCAGGGCTCGCCCGACGGACCGTCAGAGCATGTGCACGCGGCGGTAGACCGCCGCCGCGCGGCCGGTGAGCAGCCCGGCCTCGGCGAGGAAGGCCATCAGGTGCCGGGAGCTGGTGCGCATCATGGCCTTGCGGTGCTCGTTGGCCCGCACCTCGGCGAGCGCCCGCCCCACGTCGAGCCCGGCGGCCTTGTACACGCCGGGGTGGACCATGCTGGTGACGATGACGTACGCGCCCACGGCGATGCCGGTGGCCGAGGTGCGCCGGCGGGCCGGGCTCGCGTACCGCATCCGCTCGCGGATCTCCTGCCGGGCGAACTTCATGTGCCGCGACTCCTCGACCACGTGGATCCGGGAGGTGCCGCGGACGATCTCCAGGACGTTCTCGCCGCGCATCCAGTCGCGCTGCATGACGTCGAGCACCTCTTCGGCCACCAGGATGCCGCCGTACGCCAGTTCGCCCTTGGCGAGTGCCTTGAAGGCGCGCCCGGCCTGGGCGATCACCTTGTTCGGACGGTAGGCGGGGACGCCCATCTTCTCGCAGGCCCGGGCGAACATGATCGAGTGGCGGCACTCGTCGGCGATCTCGGTGAGCGCGAAGCGGAACTCGGCGCTGGCGGGGTCCTTGAGGTACTGGTCGCGCAGCACCATCTGCTGGAGGATCATCTCGAACCAGATGCCGGTGTTCATGATCGAGCAGACCTCGTGCCGGGTCAGGGTGATCCGCTGGCGCTCGGTCATCTCGTCCCACAGCCGGGTTCCGTAGAGCGTGCTCCACTCGGGGTTGAGGCCGTAGTGCTCCTCCGGGAGGGGGGCGTCCCAGTCGATCTCGGTCGAGGGGTCGAAGGAGAGGGTGGCGGCCGACTCCAGCAGCCGCTTCGAGACGTCGTCGTCGGCGGTGGTGTGGCCGTGCTCCGTCGGCCGGGTGAGAGCCATGGCTGCCTCCAGGTGCCTGCCCCTGCGGGTTCCCGCTCACCCGCTTATTAGACGGACAGTACAATAAGAGCCCGCCGCCGAGAACCCCCCGCGCGACGGTGAACCGGTGTGCGACCGGCGCGCGGCCCCGCTCCGGACACGGCGCCCCGGGCCCCGTGCGGACACGACGGAGGGCGGGGCCCCGTCGAGGCCCCGCCCGGTCGCGCTCCGCTCCCCTCCCGCCGCCGGCTACGCGGCTTCCAGCGCCTTCCGCAGCGCCTCGGCCGCCTCGGCCGTCGCCTCCCGGAAGCGGTGGCCGATGCCGATGTAGTTGGCGTACCCGTGGATGAGGTCCGGCTGCCGGCTCAGCCGTACGGCCACCCCGGCCTCCTCCAGCGCCCGCGCGTACGCCTCGCCCTCGTCGCGCAGCGGGTCGAAGCCCGCGGTGCCGATGTACGCGGGCGGCAGGCCGGTCAGGTCCTCGGCGAGCAGCGGCGAGAGCC
Source organism: Kitasatospora sp. NPDC093550 (assembly GCF_044764985.1). NCBI lineage: Bacteria > Bacillati > Actinomycetota > Actinomycetes > Kitasatosporales > Streptomycetaceae > Kitasatospora > Kitasatospora sp. NPDC093550. The sequence goes on along the minus strand of NZ_JBIWJF010000012.1, from coordinate 49,161 downwards.
TCGGGTCGGTGCGGTCGGCGGGCGCGGGCGCGTACCGGTCGGCGAACCAGTCCATGTCGGCGCTGGTCAGGAAGAACCCGTCGGCGAACAGGTCGCGCGAGGGGCGCCGGACCGAGGCGTCCGTCGCCGGGTACAGCAGCAGCTGGAACACCGGGGCCGGGCCGCCCCGCCGCACCGCCTGCTGGGCCGCGACGGCGGCCAGGTTGCCGCCCGCGCTGTCCCCGCCGATCGCGATCCGCTCCGGGTCCGCGCCCAGGTCGGCGGCCTTGGCGTGCGCGTAGTCGAAGGCGGCCAGCGCGTCCTCGGCCGCCGCCGGGAACACGTGCTCGGGCGCCAGCCGGTACTCCACCGACAGCACCCGGACGCCCGCCCGCTGCGCCAGGAACCGGGCGACGTGGTCGTGGCTCGCCCGGCTGCCGACCACCCAGCCCCCGCCGTGCAGGTAGACCAGCAGGCCGGACCCCTCCGCCAGACCGCCCGGGGTGTACAGCGTGGCGGCCGACTCGCCCTGCTCCCGCGGGATCCCGACGGGCCGCGCGGCCACCTCGTGCAGCGTGCGCCCGCCCACCAGGTGCCGCGCGTGCTCCATCGCGGCCCGCGAGGGCTCGACCCCGCCCGGCATCACCAGGGCCGCCCCGGACTGCCGCTGCAGCTTGAGTATCAACTGCGCGTCCAGCGCCAGGGTCTGCCCGTCCCGCACCACCGGCTTGCCCGCGATCGCGCGCCGCAGCCCCTCCGGCAGGGCGTACAGGACCCGGATGACGGCGGCCTGGATCCGGACGGGAAGGGGGATCGTCATCTCTTCTGCCTCCTGGGGCGGTACGGCCTGGATCGGGAGCCCGTGATTCGGGAGCCCATGATGGGGCCGTCCCGGCCCGGCCGGAAGCCCTCTCGACGCGCTCTGAACCCGCCCTCGACCCGCCCCGGTGCGGCGATGCCGCTCGCCCCTACCCGTTCACCCCGTCCTCGGCCCGGCGCGCCCGGGCGGTCAGGTGGCGGCGTTCCGGGGCGCTGGCGGTACGGGCGGCGGCCTCCCGGTAGGCGCGGGCGGCGGCGGCCGGATCGGTGCCGAGGCGCTCCAGCAGGTGGGCGCGGACCGCCGGGAGGCGGTGGTGGCGGGCGAGGCGCCGGTCGGCGGCGAGGGCGTCGAGCAGGGCGAGCCCGGCCGCCGGGCCGTGCACCATCGCCACCACCACCGCCCGGTTGAGGGCGACCACCGGGTTGTCGTCGAAGCGCAGCAGCAGGTCGTACAGCGCCAGGACCTGCGGCCAGTCGGTGGCCCCGGCGGTCCGCGCCTCGCCGTGCACCGCGGCGATCGCCGCCTGCACCTGGTACGGCCCGGGCCGCCCGGCCGGCAGCGTGGCGGCGATCAACTCCAGTCCTTCGCGGAGCAGTTCGCGGTCCCAACGGTCGCGGTCCTGCTCGTCCAGCGGCACCGGCGCGCCGTCCGGTCCGGTGCGGGCCGGGCGGCGGGCGTCGGTGAGCAGCATCAGGGCGAGCAGTCCCGCCGTCTCGGCGTCGCCCGGGGCCAGGCGCAGCAGAAGCCGGGTCAGCCGGATCGCCTCGGCGGCGAGCCGCGGCACGGTCAACTCCTCGCCGCCGCTGGCCGTGTAGCCCTCGTTGAAGATCAGGTACAGCACGTGCCGGACCTCGCCCAGCCGCCCGGCGCCGCCCTCCCCCGCGGGCGGCACCAGCCGTCCGCCGGCCGCCTTCAGCGTCTGCTTGGCCCGGCTGATCCGCTGCGCCATGGTCGCCTCGGGCACCAGGAACGCCGCGGCGATCTGCGCGGTGGTCAGGCCGCCGACGGCGCGCAGGGTCAGCGCGATCCGGCTCGGCACGGACAGCGCCGGGTGGCAGCAGAGGAACAGCAGCGCGAGCGAGTCGTCCGCCGCCGGGTCGGGCGCGTCGGCCGCCGGGGCGAGCAGCGCCGACTGCGGGGTGGCCGACGCCAGCGACTCCTCCCGCCGGCGCCGCGCCGCCTCGCTGCGCACCCGGTCCACCAGCCGCCGGTCCGCGACGGTCGCCAGCCAGCCGCCCGGGTTCGCCGGCACGCCGTCCCGCGGCCACTGCAGCGCGGCCGCCAGCAGCGCCTCCTGCACCGCGTCCTCGCACACGTCGAACGCCCCGCCGTGCCGCCGCACCAGCGCGCCGAGGACCTGCGGCGCCAGTGCGCGCAGCAGGCCCTCGACCTCCGTCGGCTCGCTCACGCGCCGGCCGACGGCTCGTCGGCCGGCGACTCGTGCAGGATCGGCCAGAGTTCCACCGGCTCCACGTCCGCGAACGGCATGTCGGCCGCGATCCGCTGGGCCCGCTCCAGGCTCTCGCAGTCCAGCAGGTAGAAGCTGGCCACGTACTCCTTGGTCTCCAGGTACGGCCCGTCGGTGACCACCGGCACGCCCTGCGCCCGCCGCACCAGCTGCGCGGCGGCGGCGTCCGCCAGCCCGTAGGCGCCGATCAGCTCGCCGGTCTCCCGGTACCTGGTGTTGAACGCCTCCTGCGCGGCGATCGCCGCCGGCCACTCCTCGGCCGGGAAGGCGTCCCACTTGGCCTGGTTGCCGTAGATCATCGCGACGTACTTCATCTCGGGGGTCCCTCCGGTCCCGCGCGCCCCTCCGGCGCGCTGTCACCTCCCAGTCGGAGCCGTGGGGCGGCGTCTCGACACCGGCCGGAGGATTTCTCCGGAGAATCTCCCCGGAGGTCCTTCCGCCTCCCGTCGGCGCCCCGGGGCGGGGCTCAGCGGCCGCGCCGGTCCTCGGCGTCGAAGGCCGCCAGTGCCCGCGCCCCCGGCTCCAGCGAGCGCCGCAGCGCGGCCAGGACGGACGCCTCCAACCCGCCCAGGGCCTCGGCGAGTTCCTCCGCCGCGTCCTGCGCGACCTCCGCCGCCACCGCCTCCGCCGCCGTGCGCGGCCCCAGCTTGCCGACCGCGGCCGCCGCCCGGGCCGGCGTGAGCAGCTCCGACGCCCGTACCAGCAGCCAGGCCGGCACCCCGGCCGCGCCCTCCGGCGGGGGGAGGTACGGGCGGGCGCCGCCGTAGCGCCCGTCCTCGGCGAAGGCCCGCTGCTTCACCTTCACCAGCGGACGCTCCCGCGCCCCCGGCGCACCGGCCTCCCGCCACTCCCCCGCGGGCTTGAGGACGTACCCCTCCGCGAGGTTGTCCGCGAGCTCGGGCAGCCCGAACAGCGCGGGCACCCGGCTGGGGAAGCGCACCGGCAGGTCCTGCAGGGCGTGCCGCGCCCCGGTGCCGAGCAGCGGTACGCAGGCCAGCCCGGCGGTGCCGGCGGCCGTGCGCAGGGCGCGGTCGGCGATCCACCACCGGCCCCCGGGCGTCTCCACGGTGGCGTCGAACGGCAGCCAGCGCAGGCCGGGGTGGTACCAGACGCCGGTCTGCACCGGGTCGACCCCGGCGGCGGCGGCCACCCCGGGGTGCGGGTAGCGTCCGCCGGCCAGCTCGCCGTAGACCGTCACCGTGGCGTCGGGGCCCCACGTCCCGCGCAGCGCGGCGGCGAACCGGGCCGCGGCGACGGCGACCCCCGGCCAGATCCGGCTCACCCCGAAGAAGCCGTCCAGCCCCTCGTCGTCCAGCAGTTCGCGTCGCTTCGCGGGCCGCACCGAACCGCCCTCGCAGACCACCGCGAAGTGCGCGCCGTGCACCTTCTCCGTCGCGGTCCACTCGCGGGCGCCGGGCCCGCCGGAGCGGCCGCGCGCGGGGATCTTGGGGTAGGGCCGCAGCTCGGACCCGTCGAACGCCGTCGTCTCGGACACGGACAGGATCCTCGCGGCCGGGCCCGCCGAGCGGCAACCGGTTTCGCCGGGGGCCGACGGCCCGCCGTCACGCGGACGCGCCGCTCAGAGCCGCCACTCCGAGCGCACGGCGCCGACGCGGGGCTCAGCGGCGCTCCCGGAGTCCGTCCAGGTGTGCCCGCAGGACCTCCTCGGCCTCCGCCGCCGTCCGGTGCCCGATCAGGACGTGCGCGGTGAGCCCGTCCGCGAGGGCGAGCAGCGCCCGGGCCTCGGTGCGCGCCCACGGCGCCCCGCCGGAGGCCTCCGCCGTCAGCCGCGCCACCAGCTCCTCCAGCGCCGCGTAGCTGCTCCGCAGGGTCCGCGCCAGCCCGGCGTCGACCGCGGCCGCGGCGACGAAGGCGAGCCAGACCCTGGCCTCGGCCCGGTGCTCCTCGCGCAGCAGCGCCACCTCCCCGGCGACCAGGCCGAGTTCACCGGCGGCCGACCGGGTCGGCCCGGCGGCCAGCCGGGCGCGCACCCGCTCGGTGACCCGCTCGCCGACGTGCGCGAGGGCGAACCGCAGCATCTCCTCCTTGGTGCGGAAGCAGCGCTGGACGGCGCCCATCGACACCTCGGCGCGGATGGCGACGTCCCGCAGGGTGACGGCCCCCAGCCCGCGCTCGTCCACCAGCGCGCAGACCGCGTCGGCGATCTGCCGGCGGCGGCCCTCGTGGTCGACCTGCTTGGGCATGTCCGCCTCCTCATCGCCGGCCCGCCCCGGGCCCGGCCCGTTTATTCGATGCGATCGTATCGCTTCCGGGCTAGGGTGCCGATGGTTCCGATGCGGCCGCATCGGAAAGAGGCGCATCGGAAAGAGCCCGAGGAGTCCCGCCCCCATGCCCCTGTGGAGCAAGCCCGCCACCGCACTCGCCGCCGCCGTCCGCACCGGCGCGGTCTCGGCCCTGGAGGTGGTCGACAGCCACCTCGACCGCATCGCCGAGGTCAACCCGCACCTCAACGCCGTGACCCGGCTCCTCGCCGACGAGGCCCGCGCCGCCGCCCGGCACACCGACCGCCGGCTGGCCGCCGGCGAGGACCCGGGCCCGCTCACCGGCGTGCCGTTCACCGTCAAGGAGTGCACCCCGATCGCGGGCGTGCCCACCACTTTCGGCACCCCGCACTTCCGCGACCACGTCGCCCCCGCCGACGCCGTGCCGGTCGCCCGGCTGCGCGCCGCCGGGGCGATCCCGATCGGCCACAGCAACCTGCCGACCCTGATCCTGGCCGGGATGCACACCCGCAGCGAGCTGTACGGCGACACCCGCAACCCCTGGGCGTCCGACCGCACCCCGGGCGGCACCAGCGGCGGCGACGGCGCCGCGGTCGCCGCCGGCCTGGCCCCGCTCGGGCTCGGCAACGACTCGGGCGGCTCGGTCCGGATCCCGGCCGCCTTCTGCGGCGTCGCCGCCCTCAAACCGACCACCGGCCGCTTCCCCGCCGACCAGCGCCTGATCGGCCCGGACGACCCCGGCCCGGCCTCCCAACTCCTGGTCACCGACGGCCCGTTGGCCCGTACCGTGGCCGACCTCCGGCTCGCCTGCGAGACCCTGGCCGGCACCGACCCGCGCGACCCGCGGGCCGTCCCCGTCCCGCTGTACGGCGAACCGCTCGGGCGGCCGGTCCGGGTCGCCGTCGTCGCCGACCCGGGCGGCCGCGGCGTCCACCCCACCGTCCGCCGGGCCGTCGAGACCGCCGCCGACGCGCTGCGCGACGCCGGGTACGACGTCCGCGAGGTCCCCGACGTGCCGCGGCTGGACGAGGCGCTCGACGCTTACCACCGCCTCACCGTCACCGAGTTCGCCCCGAGCTGGCCCGCCGTACGACGGCTGCTGGGCGAGGGCGGCGACCGCTACGTCGAGCTGACCATGCGCGGCGCCCCGCCCGCCGACGCCCCCGGGCTGATCCGGCTGATGAGCACGTGGATGGGCATCCGCCGCTCCTGGACGGAGTTCCTGCAGGAGTACCCGCTGGTGCTGGGCCCGGTGTTCACCGAGCCGCCGGTCGAGCCCGGCCTGGAGTCCCGGGACCAGGCGGGCCGCGACCGGGTCGCCTCCGCGATGCGGCTGTGCTCGGTGACCAGCTTCGTCGGCGTCCCGGCCGTCGCCGTCCCCACCGGCCTCGCCGAGGACGGCCTGCCCACCGGCGTGCAGCTGATCGGCCGGGCGTTCCGGGAGGACCTGTGCCTGGCCGCCGCCCAGGCCGTCGAGGACCGGCTCGGCGTCCTCACCCCGATCGACCCGCGGCCGTAGCGCGGACCCCGGCCCTCGCCCCCGCGGCCCCGGCCCTCGGCGTCGGGGCCCGGGCCTGCCGGGGGAGACGACAGAACGGCCGGTCGATCCGAAGATCGACCGGCCGTTCGCTGTGCGCGAGGGGGGAGTTGAACCCCCACGCCCTTTCGGGCACTGGAACCTGAATCCAGCGCGTCTGCCTATTCCGCCACCCGCGCATCTGGGTGATGGGTTAACTATAGACCATCCGGAGGGGTGCCTCCGACCACGTCGGGATGACGCCGCCCCTCCACCCCGCCGAGCCCCGCCCGCACCACCTCCGCACTCCGTCGGCGATCCGTCCGCACTCGGCCGGCGATCCGTCGGCGATCCGTCCGCGCTCCGTCCACGATCGGTTCGCACACCGGACGAAGAAGGCCGGAATGCGGATGGGGCACGAAGGACGCGGGCTAGTCTGTGGAGATGGTTGCGAACACCGAAGAAGTGGCCATGAACGAACCGGAGTTCATCAGCGCCCCGGCCCTGATCCTCCGCTCCCTCGCCGCCGACCCCGCCAGACGGGCCGTCACCACCGCCGACGGGGAGGTGATCACCGCCGGCGACTTCGCCGCCGCCACCTACCGCCTCGCGCAGGAACTCGCCGCCCGGGGCGCGGCGCGCGGCACCACCGTGACCCTGCTGACCGGCAACACCGCCGAGGCGCTGAGCGCCCGGTACGCCGCCGGGCTGGCGGGTGCGCGGGTGGTGAACCTGTACGACGGCATGAGCGCACCGACCCTCGCCGAGATCACCACGAGCGTCGACACCACCGTCCTGCTCGTGGACGCCGAACGGTACGCGACGGCCGCCGAGTTGCTCCCGCTCGTCGACGTGCCCACCGTCCTCACCCTGGGCCCGGGCCCCGAGGCCTCCGGGGGCACCGCCCTCGGCGAGGACGCCGTCGCCGCCTCCGCCCGCCGGCCCGCCGAACCGCCCGCCGTCCGGATCCGGCCGGACGACGACCTCGGCATCCGCCACACCGGCGGCACCACCGGCATCCCGAAGGGCATCCTCAGCCTGCACGGCCCCTACCGGAGCGTCTTCGACATCCCGTACGGCGGCGGTGCCGACGCCGACCCGCCCCGCTTCCTCGCCGCCACCTCGCTCGCCCACCTCGCCGGGCTGTTCTGCGACCTGACCCTGCACGGCGGCGGCTCGGTGGTCCTCCAGCGGTCCTTCGACCCGGGCGAGGTCCTGGCCGCGGTCGAGCGCGAGCGCATCACCGACCTCTGGGTGCTGCCGCCGCTGCTCTACCGGCTGCTGGACCACCCGGCGATCGGCCGCACCGACCTGTCCGGCCTGCGCCGGCTCTCGTACGGGGGCTGCGCCGCCTCGCCGGCCCGGATCCGCGAAGCGATCGAGGTGTTCGGGCCGATCCTGGTCAGCGGCTACGGCCAGTCGGAGGCGCAGAACGTCGCCATGCTCGCCCCGCACGAGCACGACCGGACCGGGCACGACGGCCGACTCCCGGTCGGCAAGCCGCTCCCCGGCGTGCAGGTGGTGATCCGCGCCGCCGACGGCACCGAGCTGCCGACGGGCGAACAGGGCGAGATCCACGTCCGCTCGGCCGCCGTGATGGCCGGGTACTGGAAGCGGCCCGACCTCACCGCCGAGGTGCTGCGCGACGGCTGGCTGAACACCGGCGACATCGGCCACCTCGACGAGGACGGCTACCTCTACCTGGCCGACCGCCTGAAGGACACGATCATCGTGGTCGGCGGGCACGTCTACCCCAGCGAGGTGGAGGAGTTGCTCCTCACCCACCCGGCGATCGCCCGGTGCGCGGTCTACGGCGTGCGGGACGCCGAGGACGCGGAGCACGTCCACGTCGCCGTCGTCCCCGCACCGGGACAGCGGCCCGAACTGGCCGACATCCGCGCCTTCGTCACCGCCCGCAAGGGCCGGATGTACGCACCGGAGGCCCTGCGCGTCCTGGACGAGATCCCGCTGACGGCCGTCGGCAAGCCGGACAAGAAGCTCCTCCGCGCCTCCCCCACGGCCTGAGCCCACCGCCGGTCCACAGGACCCCCGCCGAACCCCTCGAAGATCCCCACCGGACTTCACCCCACCGAGCGGTTTGGCTCAACGAACCACCACCCCGCTGCCGAGAAGCCAGAAGGGGTGGCGGCGCTGAGGGCCGCCACCCCTCCCCACTCCCTAGCCCTCCTCCCGTCCCCGGAAGGAGCGGCGGTACTCCCGCGGGGCCACGCCGACCCGGGCGGTGAAGACCGGGCGGAGGGAGACGGCCGAGGTGAAGCCGCAGTGGGTGGCGACGGTGTCGACGGGGAGGTCGGTCTCCTCCAGGAGGCGCTGGGCGGTCAGGACGCGCTGGTCGAGCAGCCAGCGGGTCGGGGTGGTGCCGGTGGTGGCGGTGAAGCGGCGGGCGAAGGTGCGCTCGGACATCAGGGCGGCGGCGGCCATCCGGGGGACGGTCCAGGGGGAGTCGAGGGAGGCGAGGATCTCGGCGCGGACCCGGGCGAGGGGGTCCTCGGCGGCGGGGGCGGGGACCGGGGTGGGGATGAACTGGGCCTGGCCGCCGGCCCGGAAGGGTGCGGTGACCATCGCGCGGGCGATGGTGGCGGCGGCCTGCTGGCCGTGGGCGGTGCGGACGAGGTGGAGGCAGAGGTCGATGCCGGCCGCGACGCCGGCCGAGGTCCACAGGCCGTCCCCGCCGGTGAAGAGGACTTCGGGCCGGACCGTCACCGCCGGGAAGCGGCGGGCGAGTTCGGGGGCGAGCGCCCAGTGGGTGGTGGCCTCGCGGCCGTCGAGCAGGCCGGCCTCGGCGAGGACGAAGGCGCCCGCGCACAGGGAGGCGATCGGGATGCCGCGGGCGCGGACGGCCCGGAGGGCGGCGAGGACGGCGGGGTCGCGATCGGCGCCCGGGTCCTCGACGCCGGGGACGACGACGAGGTCGCAGTCGGCGAGCGCGGCCGTCCCGTGGTCGGGGACGCGTTCCAGCCCGCCGCCGAGCCGTACCCGGGCGCCGTCCGGTCCGCAGATCCGCAGGTCGAAGGCGGGCAGCCCGGCCCGGGAGCTCCGGTTCTCCCACACCTCGCCGATCACGGCGTAGTCGAAGGCCCGGACCCCGTCGAAGATCAGACACCCCACGGTTCGCATGGGGGAAATCTATGGCAGGAACCTATCGATGGGTGTCGTCTCTGCCCATCACGTCCCGGGCCCGCGGGCCAGCACGATGGACGCATGACGAACACCGACGCCTTCGACGCCCCGCTCACCCTCGACTCCGACGCCGTCCTGATCCTGATCGACGTCCAGAAGGGCTTCGAGGACCACGACTTCTGGGGCCCCCGCGACAACCCGCAGGCCGAGCAGCGGATGGCCGAGCTGGCCGCCGCCTGGCAGGCCACCGGCCGCCCGATCGTCACCGTGCAGCACGCCTCCGCGTCCGGGCCGCTGGCCGAGGGCACCCCGGGGTACGAGCTGAAGGACTTCGTCGCCGGGCTCACCCCGGCGCTGCACATCACCAAGACGGTCAACAGCGCCTTCTACGGCACCCCCGACCTGCACGCCTGGCTGCAGCGGCGCGCCACCCGCCAGCTGGTGGTCACCGGGATCATCACCAACGTCTGCAACGAGACCACCGCCCGGATGGCCGGCAACCTCGGCTACGACGCCGTCTTCCCCATCGACGCCATGCACTCCTTCGACATGACCGGCCCCGACGGCACCACCGTCCCGGCCGCCGAACTGGCCCGCGCCACCGCGACCACGCTGCACGCGATGCGCTTCGCCAAGGTGGTGACGACGGCGGACGTCCTGGCGGCCGCCAAGGCCTGACCGGCCGGACCCCGCCCACCACCGGGCGCCGGCCGGCCCCGGGCGGCGCCGACCGAACCGGGCCGCTCCCGACCGGCTACGGCGTGAGCAGCGGCCGGTACGCGAGGCCCTCCTCGGCGTTGAGCAGCACGTACGACTCCCCGAGGCCGAGCGCGACCTCCCGCAGCCGCGCCAACGCCGCCTCCGCGGTGGGGACTTCGAGCCCGAGGGCGGCCGCGGCCGGGGCCCGTTCGGCGAGCAGCCCGGGGTCGTCCTCCAGGTAGTCCTCGACGGCCTCGGCGTGCTCCCGCGCCGTCAGCTCCCGGCAGTCCCGCCAGAACGGCGCGGCCAGCAGCAGCCGGACCAGTTCCGGCAGTCCGACGGCCAGCAGGGCGGCGCCGCCCTCGGAGTCGGCGTACAGCACGGGCCGTTCCTCGCCGCCCTCCCCGCAGAGGAAGTAGGTGCCGCCGGCGCCGTCCTTGGCCACCACCTCCAGGGCCTCCCCGGATGCGAGCACCACCTCCTCGACGTGCTCGTAGGTGCGGGAGGTGTCGAACTCGCCCGGCCAGGTGAGGTAGTCGTCGGCGGCGGGGTGGGTGCGGATCGCGTCGAGGAGGGACATGGCGGCCACCCTACGGCGCACCGCCGACAGGACGGCCGCCGACGGGAACCGCCGCGGACCGACGGGGGGTTCAGGCCGCCAGCCGCTCCGCCAGGTACTCCTCCCAGGTCCGCCGCCCGTGCTCGGCCCCGGCCAGGGTCAGGTTGTCGCCGGCCCGGTAGGCGCGCCCGACCTTGCCCGGCACCCGTACGGGCAGCTGCCGGCGGCTGCGGCCCCGCGCCGCCAGGTAGCGCCTGGTCAACTCGCCCATCTCGTACACCGTGGGGCCGGCCAGGTCGGGCACCCGCCCGGCCGGCCCGGTCAACGCCGACTCGACCAGCCGGGCGGCGACGTCGCGCACGTCCACGGGCTGCCAGCGGACCCCGCCGGGCGCCGGGACGACCGGCAGCTTCGCCATCTTCTCGACCACCGTGAACGCCAGGTCGTGGAACTGCGCGGCCCGCAGGATCGTGTACGGCAGTCCCGAGCCGGCCACCGCCTCCTCGGCCGCGTGCTTGGCCCGGAAGTAGCCGAGCGGGATCCGGTCCGCGCCGATCACCGAGATGTACACCAGGTGCCGCACGCCGGCCCGCCGGGCGGCGTCGACCAGCAGCCGGGTGGCGGCGTCGTCGCCCTTCGGGCCGCCCGCGAGGTGCAGCACGGTGTCCACGCCGGCCAGCGCCGTGTCCAGCCGCGCGGCGGCCTCCGCCGGGTCGCCGAGCAGGTCGCCGCGGACGTACGCCACGCCGTCGGCGGCGGCGCGCTCCTGCCGGCTGAGGACGCGCACCGGGTGCCCGGCCGCGCGCAGCAGCGGCACCACCTGCCGGCCGAGGGTCCCGGTCCCGCCGGTGACCAGCACCGGGGTCCTCGCCTCGGCGCCCTCCACCTCGGCGCTGTCCACCGAAGCGCTGCTCGCGCCGGCGCTGTTCACCTCGGCGCTGTTCACCGAAGCGCTGTTCACCGAAGCGCTGCGCGCCTCGGGGTCGTTCGCCTCGGGGTCGTTCGTCACGAGATCCACGGTCGTCTCCGATTCGTCCCGGGCCGGGAGTTGATCTCCCCGCCGCCGCCGTTGTTGGGTGGCTCCTGCTGCTCTGACCCACGGCGACGAAGGAATGTGACACGGTGGACGAGAATTCCGCTCCGGAGGCCCGCGGCGCCGGAGCCGCGCTGTTCGAGGAGCACCGCCCGCACCTGAAGGCCGTCGCGTACCGGATGCTCGGCTCGATCAGCGAGGCCGAGGACGCCCTGCAGGAGGCCTGGCTGCGGTACGACCGCACCGACACCACCGGGGTGGAGAACCTCGGCGGCTGGCTGACCACGGTGGTCTCCCGGGTCTGCCTCAACCTGCTGCGCGCCCGCGCCCAGCGCCGTGAGGAGCCGCTGGAGCCCGCCGGGCCGGACGGCGAGCCGGGCCCGCCGCGGATCCCGGATCCGCTGCTGCGGCGCGAGGGCGTGGTGGACCCCGAGCAGGAGGTGATGCTCGCGGACTCGGTCGGGCTGGCGCTGATGGTGGTGATGGAGTCGCTGTCGCCGGCCGAGCGGGTCGCCTTCGTGCTGCACGACCTGTTCGCCGTGCCCTTCGACGAGATCGCCCCGCTGATCGAGAAGACGGCGGCCGCGACCCGTCAGCTGGCCAGCCGGGCCCGCCGCAAGGTCCGGGGGCAGGCGCCCGCCCCGGATCCGGACCTCGGCCGGCAGCGGGTGGCGGTGGACGCCTTCTTCTCCGCCGCCCGCAACGGGGACCTGGACGCGCTGCTGGCCGTGCTCGACCCGGACGTGGTGCTGCGCTCGGACGGCGGGGCGGTCATGGCCCGGCACACGGTGGTGCTCTCGGGCGCCGCCACGGTGGCCGGCCAGGCCGTGCTCTGGGGCACGCTGTCGCCGTTCGCCCGCCCGGCGCTGGTCAACGGCACCGCGGGCGCGGTGGTCATCGGCGACAACGGCCGGGCGCTGTCGATCATGGCGTTCACCGTCGTGGGCGGCGCGATCGTCGGGATCGACGTGCTCACCGACCCGGAGCGGCTGGCCGCGCTGGACCTCTCGGACTTCCGGGACGTCCGGAGCGCCTGAGGGAACGGGGGCGGGCGGGCCACCGCCCGCCGCGGGGTCCGGGTCCAGGTCCGGGTCCGGGTCCGGGTCCGGGTCCGGGTCCCGGTCCCGGTCCCGGGGCGCCGTCACCGCCCGCCCGTCGTCACCACCCCTGCGCGGTCACCCAGGCGGCGAGGTGCCGGGCGCAGTCGTCGACCGACTCCCGCCAGGTCTGCGCGGCGCCCTCCCCGGCCTCGTCGCTGACGTGCTTGACCAGCCGCACCGGCACCCCGGCCCGGTGCGCGACGGCGGCGAGGGCGTAGCCCTCCATGTCGACCAGGTCGGCGTGCTCGGCGAGCCGGTCGCGGGCGGCCGGGTCGGAGACGAACAGGTCGCCGGTGGCCAGCACCGGTCCGTCGCCCTTGCCGATCACCAGCGGGGGGCCGTACTGGTGCCCGGTGAGCTCCTGCAGCGTCGCGCTGTCGAGGTCGTGCTGGATCACCTGGACGACGTGGTGGGTGCCCTCCCAGCCGGGACGCAGCGCACCGGCCGTGCCGAGGTTGATCACCTCGGAGGGCTTCTCGCCCTGGGCGAGGACGGCGGCCAGCGCGGCGGCGGCGTTGACCTTCCCCATCCCGGTGAGCAGCACGGGCAGCCGGTCGTCCAGGTGGGCCGCCTCCTCGCTGACGGCGAGGACGAGCAGCGGACGGTCGGGCGAGATCGTTCCAAGCAGGCGCATGTCCCCATCGTACGGAGCGGGGGGGTGCCGTACCCGGGAACGCGCGCGCCCCTCGACCGGCGCCCCGCCCTCCGCCCGTTCGGCGGGAACCGCGCGGGGTGCGGGCCGCGTCGGACGGTTCGCCACCTCTCCGTACGGGCCCGGGCGGCACCGGGCGACGGCCCGCGGAGGCGTGCGGGAACCGTGCACGACATGCTCAAGATCGGCGCAAGTCGGGTGTGGCCGGGGGGAGTCGCGGCCATACTGCTGCCATCGGCCGGGCCCCGGGGAACGGGCCGGCTCCAGGGGAGGATGAGGCGGGTGGCGACACCAGTAGGCAACGGCGCACCGGGCGCCGGCATCCCGGCACGGCCGGAGCGGCCGCCGGGAGCGGTGGCCGTGACGGGACCCCCGGTGCTCGCGAAACCCGGCGGCCCGGCGGCGCCCGGCCCCGGCGGCGCGGTCGCCCGGCGCCCCCGGGCGGCCGTCGTGACCGGCGTCCGCGCCCGGCTGGCGCAGGCCACCCGGACCGCGCCGGGCCGGCTGCGGCTGGCCGGGGCGGTGCTCGCGGTGCTGACCGTGGCCTTCGGCGCGCTCACCGCCTGGCAGTTGGAGACCAGGGCGCAGGCCGCCGACCGGGTGGTCTCGTACAGCCAGCCGCTGAGCCGGGACGCCGCCGAGATCCACCGCAACCTGGCCGACGCCGCCACCACCGCGGCGAGCGGCTTCCTGTTGGCCGGCGCCGAACCGGCGGACGTCCGGGCCCGCTACGAGCAGGACCTGGCGACGGCCGCCAAGCTGGTCGCCGAGGCCGCCGCCCGGACCACCGCGACCTCTCCCGCGCAGGGCTCACTCGCCCGGCTGAACCAGCAACTCCCGGTGTACTCCGGTCTGGTGGAAACAGCCCGGGCGGACAACCGGCAGGGCATCCCGCTCGGCGGCGCCTACCTGCGGTACGCCTCCGAGCAGATGCAGACCGTCCTGCTGCCGGCCGCCGCCGAGCTGGCCGCCGCCGAGGACAAGGAGCTGGCGGACGACTACGCCGCGGCCACGTCGGTGCCGTGGGGCGCGTACGGCCTGGCGCTGGTCACCCTGGCGGCGCTGGCCTGGGTGCAGCTGACGCTGTTCCGCCGCACCAACCGGGTGTTCAACATCGGGCTGCTGGGCGCCACCGCGGCGGTGCTGGCCGGCGCGCTCTGGCTCACCGTCACCGGGCTGACCACCAGTGCCGCGCTCGAGCGCAGCGACACCGAGGGCGCGACGCCGCTGCGGGCGCTCAACTCCGCCCGGGTCGACGTGCTGACCGCCCGGCTGGCGGAGAACCTGCACCTGGTCGCCCGCGGCTCCACCGCCAAGTACGCCGACCAGTGGACCAAGGCCACCGGGCACCTGGAGGACGCCGCGGCCGGGGACCAGCCGCTGGAGCGGCGCTCCGGCTCGCTCCCGGAGGCCGTCCGGCTCGCCCCCGCGGCCGCCGGACCGAGCGTCCGGGACGCGGCGGCCCGCTTCGACGAGTGGCGCGCGAAGCACGACGCGGCCCGGAAGCTGGAGGTCGACAACGCCGACTACCAGGGCGCCCTGGACGCCACCGTGACGGCCGCCGCCGACGCGCCCACCGCCGACGCGGCCTTCAACGCCACCGACCGGGCGCTGGCCCGGGCCGCCGACGTCGAGCAGCAGCAGTTCACCCGGTCCGCCGAGGGCACCGGCGGGGACCTGCGCGCCACCGCCGTCGCGGCCGCGCTGCTCGGCCTGGTGGCCGCGGCCGCCGCGCTGCGCGGCCTGGGCCGTCGACTGGCCGAGTACCGGTAACCGGCAAGGGGGAAACGGACAGATGCGCAAGGGAACCGTACGTACCAGGCCCGCCGCCGCGGCGGCGCTGCTGGCGGCCGGCGCCGCGGTGCTCGCCGGGGGCGGCCCGGTCGGCGCCGCACCGGCCGGGCCGGCCACCGCACCGGCGGCCGTGCAGCGGACGCAGGGGGAGCAGCAGGACCAGGCCGACTGCGACGTCTACAAGAGCGTCCCGCCGAGCACCGAGGACGGCCCCGCCGTGAAGGCCGTCAAGGCCAAGCGGAGCCTGGTGATCGGCGTCGACCAGAACAGCTTCCGCTGGGGCGCCCGCAATCCGAACACCGGCCAGATCGAGGGCTTCGACATCGACCTCGCCCGGGCCATCGGCGCCGCCCTCATGGGCGATCCGGAGAAGGTGGTGCTCAAGCCGGTGGCGACCGCCGACCGGGTCGACGCCATCAAGAAGGGCCGGGTCGACCTGATCGTCCGCACCATGACGATCAACTGCAAGCGGATGGAGGACGTCGCCTTCTCCAAGCCGTACTTCAACATCAGCCAGCGCGTCCTGGTGCCCAAGTCCTCGCCCGCGAAGGACGTCGACGAGGCGATCAGGGGCAAGCGGGTCTGCGCCGCCGACGGCTCCACCGCCCTGAACGTGGTCAAGGACAAGAAGACCGCCGGACAGGTCGTCACCGTGGAGAACCAGCTGGACTGCCTGGTGCAGATGCAGCTCGGCAAGGTCGACGCCACGGTGACCGACAACGGCCTGGCGGCCGGTCAGGCGGCCCAGGACCAGACCGTGCGGATCGTGGACGGCGAGGCGCAGCCGGAGGTCATCGGCGTCGCCATGCTGAAGGAGAGCCCCGACCTGACCGCCCGGGTCAACCAGGTGCTCGCCGACTACTACGCGCGCGGCGACTGGGCCCGTTCGTACGAGCACTGGCTCAAGCCGTACATGCTCAACGAGGCCGACCGCTACTGGCCGGGCACGCGCTGAGGCGTCCGGGGCGAGGGTCCGGGCAGGGGACGATGGGCGGACGGGGGGCGGACGGGGCGCGCGGGCCGGGGCGTTGACGCGGTCTTGACGCCCCGCGCCCGTTCCGCCCGAACGGCCACCGGCTAGGGTTCGGGACGATCACCGCGGGGAGACCGGTGGTGGACACGGGGGTTGTCGTGGGATCACCCGGCTCGCGCGTCAGGCGCGCCGGGCTCGCACGCGAGGAAGGAAGGACACCGCGGTGGCGGCATCGGCTGGCCCGGTTCTGAGCCGGGAGGAGGTGGACCGCGCGCTCGCGCGCCTCGGCGCGGAGCGGGACGCGGTCGAGTCGGCCCTGCTCTCGCTGCAGGACCACCCCGGCCTGCGGCTGCTGGAGGGCGCCGAGTTGGCCGGTCGCACCCTGGAGCGCTGGTCGGTCGCCGGGAAGGGCCTGCCGCTGCTCTGGGCGCTGTTCGACCGCTACTCCGAGGCGCTGGCCTCGGCCCGCGCCGTACGGGCCCGCAAGGCCAAGCCCGGTGCGCCCGAACTCGCCGAGCTGAGCGAGCTGTTGACCGGGGACGCGGTGACCGTCCCGGGCGGCGCGGTGCCGGACGGGCCGCAGCTGCTGGGCGCGCCCGCCAAGCTGGTCGAGCGGATCAGCCTGGACGCGCTGATGGCCCGGATGAACTCCTGGTACGCCACGGTGCTGGAGGTTGTCAGCGCCGCCGACGCGGTCTGGTCGGCGCTGCCGGCCCGGATCGACCTGCTGCTGGCCGAGCTGCACCGGGTGCGGACGCTGGCCGGCTCGCTCGGCGTGCGGGCGGGCGGCCACCCGCTGGCCGACGACCTGGCCGGGCTGGAGCAGGACCTCACCGAGCTGCGCGCCGAGGTGCACGGGGACCCGCTGGCGCTGTGGCGCCCGGCCCGGGTGCCCGCCCAGCGCGGCACGGTCCCGGAGGGGTCGGCCTTCGCGGGCCCGGCCGGGGTGGTGGACACCGAGCGGTTCGACCGGGCCGGGCGGGCGCTGGACGGCGTCCGGCTGGAGCTGGAGGACCTGCTGCGGCTGCGCGACGAGGCCGAGGAGCGGCTCCAGGGCGTCGGCGACCTGCTGCAGCGGGCCGACGTCACGCTGGCCGAGGCCCGCCGGGCGCGCGGCGAGGTGCTGGCGAAGATAGCGTCCAGCGACGTCCCGGCGGTGCCCGGCCCGGCCTCGGCGCTGCGCGAGCGGATCGTCGCGGCGCTGGAGCTGCGCCAGGCCGGGCAGTGGGGCCGGCTGGCGCCGCTGCTGGACGCGCTGGAGGACGCCGCCGCCAAGGAGCTGGCCCGGGCCCGGCAGTCGCTCACCGAGGTGACCCAGCCGCTGGCCGTCCGGGCCGAGCTGCGCGGCCGGCTGGACGCCTACAAGGCGATGGCCGCCCGGCTGCGGGTCGCCGAGGACCCGGAAGTGATCGAACGGTACGAGAAGGCGCGCTGGCTGCTGTGGAGCGCGCCGTGCGACCTGCGGGCGGCGGCCGCCGCGGTGGCCCGGTTCCAGCAGTCGCTGCGGCCGGCCCAGGCCGAGGCGGAGGCCGCGCAGGCTCAGGAAGCGGCCGGCCAGGCGCCGGTCGACGGACAGGTTCAGGGGGGCTGAGGTTGATGGGCGAGACGTGCGTACGGCCGGAGTGCTCCGGCAGCGGCAGCATCGACGCCGACGGTTACTGCGACGAGTGCGGCCTGGCCCCGGCGGGGACCTCCACGGTCGCCCCGGCGGGCTCCGCGCCGGGCGCCACCCCGGGCTCCCCGACGGCGGGGGCCCCGGCGGCCGCCGGTCCCGGCTCGGCCTGCCCGCGCGACTGCTCCGGCACCATCGACGCGGACGGCTACTGCGACGAGTGCGGCTTGACCCCGCCCGGCGCGGACACCGGCGTCACCCAGCCCTACGTCCCCTCCGCCCGGGTCTCCCCGGACTCCGGCCGCAGCGGCTCGGTCCGCTCGATGTCGGCCCGCACCGGCTCGGCCCGCTCGATGTCCGGCCGCTCCCGTTCGCACCGCTCGACCCGCACCGGCAGCAGCCGCTCGGTCTCGGTGCGCTCCACCCGGGGCAGCGCCAGTGCGGGCACCCGCAACCGGCTGGGCGCCGGACTGGTCACCGTGCCGACCGTCGAGACCGCCGACCCGGCCCGGGCGGTGCTGGCCAACCCCGAGGTGCCCGAGCGCAAGCGGTACTGCTCCAAGTGCGAGGCCCCGGTCGGGCGGGAGAAGAACGGCCGCCCGGGCCGCCCGGACGGCTTCTGCACCAAGTGCGGCACGCCGTACTCCTTCACGCCCAAGCTGCGCCGGGGGGACCTGGTCGGCGGGCAGTACGAGGTGGTGGGCTGCCTGGCGCACGGCGGGCTCGGCTGGATCTACCTGGCGGTGGACCGGCGGCTCGACGACAAGTGGGTGGTGCTCAAGGGCCTGCTGGACACCGGGGACGAGGACGCGCTGGCCGCGGCCGTCGCCGAACGGCGCTTCCTGGCCGAGGTGGACCACCCGAACATCGTCCGGATCATCAACTTCGCCGAGCACCCGGACCTGCGCACCGGCTCCACCGACGGCTACATCGTGATGGAGTACGTCGGCGGCAAGTCGCTCAAGGACATCGCCAACGACCGCCGCACCCCGGACGGCCGGCGCGAACCGCTGCCGGTGGAGCAGGCGATCGCGTACGCGCTGGAGGCCCTGCCGGCCCTGGGCTACCTGCACGGCCGGGGCCTGGTGTACTGCGACTTCAAGATCGACAACGCCATCCAGAGCGGCGACACGCTCAAGATCATCGACATGGGCGCCGTCCGCCGCCTCGACGACGACGGCCCGATCTACGGCACCATCGGCTACCAGGCGCCGGAGATCGCCACCGACGGCCCCTCCCCGGCCTCCGACCTCTACACCGTGGCCCGCACCCTCGCGGTGCTCACCTTCGACTTCCAGGGCTACAGCACCACCTACCGGGACTCGCTGCCCGGCCCCGAGGACGTCGAGGTCTTCGCCCGGTACGAGTCGTACTACCGCCTGCTGGTGCGCGCCACCGACCCGGACCCGGCCCGCCGCTTCGCCTCCGCCGAGGAGATGACCGACCAGCTGACCGGCGTGCTGCGGGAGATCCTCGCCCTGCAGAACGACCGGCCCTACCCCGCGCTCTCCACCCTCTTCGGCCCCGAACTGCGCGTCGTGGACACCGAGTTGGTGCTGCCCACCGAGCAGGCCGGGCAGCTTCGGGTGACCGCCCTGGACCCGGCCGCCGCCGCCCTCGCCCTGCCGATCCCCCGGGTGGACCCGGGCGACCCCAACGCCGGCTTCCTCGCCACCCTGCTCTCCCCCGACCCGGAGGAGGCGCTCGTCGCGCTGGCCGGCGCCCCCGCCGTCTCGGTGGAGAGCCGGCTGCGCGAACTGCGCGCCCTGCTCGAACTCGGCCGCCACCGCGAGGCCGTGACCCACCTCGACGCGCTGGAGCAGGACCACCCGGACGACTGGCGGGTGGTCTGGTACCGCGGACTGACCGCCCTGGTCGGGGCCGCCTCCGAGGGCGAGACCCCGCCCGGAGCCGAAGGGCGCGCACCGGGCCGGGAGCGCCCGGAGGCGAGCGGGCGACTCACCGCTCTGCGGGCCGCGGCCGAGGCCTTCGACGCCGTCTACGACGCCTTCCCCGGCGAGGCCGCGCCCAAGCTGGCCCTCGCCATCTGCGCCGAGCTGCTTGGCGACGGCGGCGACGCGGCCGAGTTCTACCGGCTGGTGTGGGCCACCGACCAGGCCTACCTGAGCGCCGCCTTCGGGCTGGCCCGGGTCCGGCTGGCCGAGGACGACCGGGCTGGCGCGGTCCACGTCCTGGAGTCCGTCCCGGCCACCTCCAGCCAGTACACCGCCGCCCGGATCGCCACCGTCCGGGCCCGGCTGCGCGAACGGGCCGCCACCGACGAGCTGGCCGCCGACCTCGACGCCTCCTCCGCGCAGCTGACCGCGCTGCGGCTGGACGACCGCCGCCGCGAGGAGCTGTCCGTCGAGGTGCTCGGCGCCGCCCTCGGCTGGCTCGGCGCCGGCTCGGCCGGCGCCCGGCGGGGCACCGAGCTGGTGGTGCTGGGACGTCCCGCGCAGGAGCGGGAACTGCGCTTCGCCCTGGAGCAGTCCTACCGGGTACTCGCCCGGTTGGCCGACCGGGCGGAGACCAGGATCGAGATGGTGGAACGGGCCAACCGTGCCCGTCCCAGGACGTGGGTGTAGCCGATGCCGCAGCAGACCGAGTGCCCGAGCTGTTCCGAGCCGATGGACCCGGAGGACGCCTACTGCGGCTCCTGCGGGGCCGGTCGGGACGGCCGGACGGCCCCGGGCGCGATGCCCGCCGGCTGGGCCGCCGCCCGGGGCGGGGCCGTCCCGCAGCAACGCGGGCCGGTCTGCGTGCACTGCGGGCAGCCGCAGGTCACCGCGGACGGCTACTGCGAGGGCTGCGGCGGCGCCCAGCCGCGCCCGCGCGACCACATGGAGAAGGCGCTCGGCGGCGTCGCCGGGGTCAGCGACCGCGGCGTGCGCCACCACCGCAACGAGGACAGCTTCACCGTGGCCGCGACCTCGCTGCCCGGCGGCGAGCCGGTCGTGGTCGCCGTGGTGTGCGACGGCGTCTCCTCCTCCGACCGCCCGGACGAGGCCTCGGCGACGGCCGTCGACGCCGCCTCCGAGTCGCTGCTGACCTCGCTGGAGGCCGGCCAGGACCCGACCGGGGCGATGCGGGCGGCCATCGCCGACGCCGCCAAGGCCGTCGCCGACCTGGCGACCGACGGCGCCGGCCCCGCCCGGCCCGACCTCAACGCGCCCGCCTGCACCTATGTCAGCGCGATAGCCGCGGGCGGCCGGGTCACCATCGGCTGGGTCGGCGACACCCGGGCGTACTGGATCCCGGACGACCGCGCCGCCGCCGAGCCCTTCCGGCTCACCCAGGACGACTCCTGGGCGGCCCGGATGGTCGAGGCGGGGCTGATGGGCGAGGCCGAGGCGTACGCCGATCCCCGCGCGCACGCCATCACCGGCTGGCTCGGCGCCGACGCCGAGGAGGTCGTGCCGCACACGCTCGACTTCACCCCGCACGTCCCCGGGGTGGTGCTGATCTGCACCGACGGCCTGTGGAACTACGCCGAGGCGGCCACCGACCTGGCGTACTACGTCCGGCCGGACGCCCGCACCGAGCCGCTCGCGACGGCACAGACCCTGGTGAAGTTCGCGGTCGCCGCCGGCGGCCACGACAACATCACCGTCGCCGTGCTGCCGATCGACCCGCCGGCCGCCCCGGTCGAGGAGGCCGAGCCGACCCCGACCGCGCTGGACCTGCCGGTCATCACGGCCGGCCGGCCCGTCCCGGAGGACGACGAGGACCACGACCCGACCCTGCCCGACCTCCCGGTGATCGGCTCCCCCGCCGCCCCGCTGCCGCCGGCCACGCCCGCACCTCCGGCGGTGCCCCCGGCGGTTCCGCCCGCGCCCCCGGCGCCCCCGGCACCCCCGGCGGCGCCGGTCGGCCCGGCCGCCGCACCGCCCGTCGCACCGCCCGTCCCGCCGCAGCCGCCGCACCCGCCGACGGCCTGACGGCCGTTCGCGCGACGCCGCGGCAGCACGGTCCGCCGGCCCGGGCCGGCGGACCGCCCACCGTCCTGATCGCATCCACCCCTCACCCGACGGGAGCCGAACGCCCCATGGCAACACTGGCGAAGCCGAACCTGCCCAGGTTCGACGTGGAGATCTTCCAGAACGAGTACCTGGCCGACGGCGCCCGCGAGGTCAACGCCATCGTCACCGTCACCTCGACCGGTGGCGGCACCTCCGGCGGCCGCCCGCTCGGGATCACCGACGCCGGCCCGGCGGGCGCCGATTCGGCCGCGGCCGTGGTGCTCCTGGTGGACTGCTCGGGGTCGATGGACTACCCCAAGACCAAGATCAACGGCGCCCGGGAGGCCACCGCCGCCGCCATCGACGCGCTGCGCGACGGCACCGCCTTCGCCGTGGTCGCCGGCACCCACGAGGCCCGCGACATCTACCCCGGCGACGGCACCCTCGCCACCTCCTCCCCCGCCACCCGCGAGCAGGCCAAGGAGGCGCTGCGCCGCCTCACCGCGGCCGGCGGCACCGCGATGGGCACCTGGCTGGCCAAGGCCGACCAGCTGTTCCTCACCCGGCGCGACATCGCCATCCGGCACGCCGTCCTGCTGACCGACGGCAACAACGAGCACGAGTCGGCGGAGGACCTCGCCCGCACCGTCGAGCGGGTCACCGGCCACTTCACCGCCGACTGCCGGGGCGTCGGCACCGACTGGCGGATCGACGAGCTGCGCAAGATCTCCTCCGCGCTGCTCGGCACCGTCGACATCGTCGCCGAGCCCTCCGGCCTGGCCGAGGACTTCCGCTCGATGATGGCGGGCGCGATGGGCAAGCAGGTCGCCGACGTCGCCCTGCGGATCTGGACCCCGGCCAACGCCACCGTGAAGTTCGTCAAGCAGGTCGCCCCGGCGGTCGAGGACCTGACCGGCCGGCGCGCCGAGGCCGGTCCCCGCGCGGGCGACTACCCCACCGGCTCCTGGGGCGACGAGAGCCGCGACTACCACGTCTGCGTCGAGGTCCCGGCCGCCTCGATCGGCAACGAGATGCTCGCCGCCCGGATCAGCCTGGTGCTGCCCCCGCAGGTCGGCGGCGGCGCCCCCGAGGTGCTCAGCCAGGGCCTGGTCAAGGCGGTCTGGACGGACGACCTGGCCTCCTCCACCCGGATCAGCCCGCAGGTCGCCCACTACACCGGGCAGGCCGAGCTCGCCTCCTCCATCCAGGAGGGTCTGGAGGCCCACCGCGCCGGTGACGTCGACCGGGCCACCGCCAAGCTGGGCGCCGCCGTCCGGATCGCACACGCGACCGGGAACGACGGCACCTACAAGCTGCTGCAGAAGGTGGTGGACGTGGTGGACCCGAAGGAGGGTACGGTTCGGTTCCGTAAGAACGTGAGCGAGGCCGACTCGATGACCCTTGAGACCCGGTCGACCAAGACGGTACGTGTGAAGAAGTGACCGCTGAAGACGTGACCGGGCCGGCACCCCGGCGCGACGCCGCACCGAGCCGGCCCGAAACGAGGGGGACCTGATGCCGATCTGCCCGAGGGGCCACGAGTCGCAGGCCGAGGACTGGTGCGACTTCTGCGGCTTCCCGATGACCCCGCCGGCCCCGAACCCCGGCGCCCACGGCGGCGCGCCGGCCGGGTACGGGCCCGGGGCCGACCCGGGTCCCGGCGCACCCGCCGGGTACCCGCAGCACGGCGGGGCGTCCTTCGGCGCGCCGCCGCCCCCTCCGCCGATGCCGCCGGGGGCCGTCCCGCCGCCCGGGGCACCCCAGCCGCCGCCGGGCGCGTACCCGCCGCCCGGGGCCGTCCCGCCTCCGGGGGCCTTCCCGCCCCCCGGAGCGCAGCAGGGCCTCACGGAGGGTCTGACCCTCTGCCCGATCTGCCGCAGCCCGCAGACCGGCCGCTTCTGCGAGGAGTGCGGCTACGACTACGAGCTCTCCACGCCCTCGCGCCGCCAGGCCCCGGCCGCCGGCCCGGCCCAGCCCGGTCCGGCGCAGCCGCCGCCGCTGAACATCCCGGCGTCGTACGGCGGTGCCCCGCAGCAACCGCAGGCCCCGTACGGCCAGGCGCCGCACGAGCAGCCGCCGGCGGTGCAGCAGGCGGTGGCCCCGCCCGTCCCGCAGCAGCCGCAGGCCCCGGCGCAGCCGCACACCTACGGCTACCCGCCCCCGGAGGGGGCCTTCCCCGAGGCCGCGCTGCGCGAGGACTCCGGCCCGGTGTACGCCCAGCCGGCCGGTCCCGGTCCGAACAACCGCGGCGGTGACTTCGGCACGTCCTTCCACCTCGCGCCGCCGCTGTCGCAGGAGGCGGCCCCGGCCGAGCCGGTGCGGACGACCTGGATCGCCGTGGTCGCGGCCGACCGGGACTACTTCACCGACATGATGGCCCGCAGCGGCCCGGAGGCGGCCGGGCTGTTCTTCCCGCCGTACTGCCCCGAGCGCCGGATCCCGCTGACCGGCCGCGGCCAGCTGCGGATCGGGCGGCGCAGCCAGCACCGCGGCACCGTGCCGGAGATCGACCTGTCCGTCCCGCCGGAGGACCCGGGCGCCTCGCACCAGCACGCGCTGCTCGCCGAACAGGCGGACGGCAGCTGGGTGCTGGTGGACCAGGACTCGACCAACGGCACCACCGTCAACGGCGGCGCGGAGCCGATCGCCCCGCACACCGCGGTGCCGCTGAACGACGGCGACCGGATCCACATCGGCGCCTGGACGACCATCACGGTGCACCGGGCCTGACCGACCCGTCCGGGGTCCGGCGGGGGCGACGTCCGCCGGGCCGCGCGACACTCACCGTGTCGTGCGGCCCGGCCTTGTCGCGGTTTCCTCAGGAGATCCCCAAATTCACGTCCCGGGTGTGCACCTGAGGGTCCGAAAGCCCTACCCTCAGGGCACATGACTGCAGCGATATCCGCCGACGGCATCCGTCAGCGGTACGGGGATGTGCAGGCCGTCGACGGGGTGTCCCTCACCGTCGAGGCCGGCGAGTTCTACGGGATCCTGGGCCCCAACGGCGCCGGGAAGACCACCACCATGGAGATCCTGGAAGGCGTCCGGAAACCGGACGAGGGCCGGATCGAGCTGCTGGGGATGGCTCCCTGGCCGCGCAATCCGAAACTGCTGCCGCGCATCGGCGTGCAGTTCCAGGCCTCCGCCTTCTTCCGGAAACTGACGGCCCGGGAGACCATCCGCACCTTCGCGTCGTTCTACGGGGTCGGCCCCAAGCGGGCCGATGCGATGCTGGAGCGGGTCGGTCTGGCCGACAAGGCCGAGACCCTGACCGAGAAGATGTCCGGCGGCCAGGCCCAGCGCCTGTCGATCGCCTGCGCACTGGCCCACGACCCGGAGCTGGTCTTCCTGGACGAGCCGACCACCGGCCTCGACCCGCAAGCCCGGCGCAACCTCTGGGACCTGCTGCGCGACATCAACGCCGAGGGCCGCACGGTCGTGCTCACCACGCACTACCTGGACGAGGCCGAGGTGCTCTGCGACCGGGTCTCGATCATGGACCACGGGAAGGTCCTGCACACCGGTGCCCCGGCGGCCCTGATCCGCGAGATCGACGACACCGTCCGGATCAGCGTGGCCTCCGGCCAGCTGCCGCTCGAGCGGGCCCGCGAGCTGCTGACCGCGGCCGGCGCCGACCTCGCCACCCTGGAGGACGACACCGTCTCGCTCTCCGTCTCCACCCGCCTTCCGGCCCCGGTGCTCAGCGTCCTGGCCGAGCAGAACGCGCTGCGCGGCCTCGAAGTGCGCGGCGCCACCCTGGAGGACGTCTTCCTCCAGCTGACCGGACGGGAGTTCCGCGCATGACCTCCACGACCTCCACCGAGCCGAAGGTCCCCGCCCAGCGGGGCGGTTCGGCCGGCGCCGCCGGCGAGCGGGAGCGGGTCAGCGCGTTCTGGAGCCTGTCCCGCGCGATGCTGCTCGGCATGAAGCGCGACCGCACCGCGACCTTCTTCATCCTGCTCTTCCCGCTGGTCTTCCTGGTGTTCTTCGGTGCCGTGACCAAGGGGTCCGGCAGCCCGCACGCCAAGGTCGCGCAGGTCGGCGCGGTGAAGCTGTTCGACTCGATGCAGGGCGACGAACGGACCGGGCTGAACGAGGTCCTCACGATCACCAGGACCGACGACGAGTCGGCCACGCTGGAGAAGGTCCGCAAGGGCGACTTCGACGCGATGATCAAGCAGGGCCCGGACGGCAAGGTCGAGCTGCGCTTCACCGCCGCCGACACCGTCCGCGCCGGCGCCGTCCAGGGCATCCTCAACTCGGTGGTCCAGAGCGCCAACCAGGAGGCCAGCGGGCAGAAGCCGGCCTACGTGCTGGACGCCCAGCAGGTCGAGGACAAGTCGCTCAAGCCGATCCAGTTCCTCACCCCCGGCCTGCTCGGCTGGGCCATCGCCACCGGCGCGGTGTTCGGCGCCGCGCTGACGCTGGTCAACTGGCGCAAGACCAAGGTGCTGCGCCGGCTGCGGCTGGCCCCGATCAGCGCGGGCACGGTCGTCAGCTCCCGGATCGTGGTCTCGCTGCTGACCGCGCTGCTGCAGACCACCGTCTTCCTGGTCGTCGCCACGAGCTTCTTCGGGCTCAAGCTCACCGGCGACTGGTGGCTGGTCATCCCCCTGGTGATCTGCGCGACGCTCGCCTTCATGTCGATCGGCCTGCTGGCCGGTTCGGTCGCCAAGACCGAGGAGGCGGCCAACGGCATCTCGCAGATCATCGTGCTGCCGATGTCCTTCCTGTCCGGCTCGTTCTTCCCGCTGGACGGCGCCCCGGGCTGGCTGAAGGCCGTCTCCGAGGTCATGCCGCTGCACTACCTGGTGACCTCCGCGCAGTCGGTGCTCACCCGCGGCGGCGGCGTGATGGACGCGGTGCCGACCATGGGCGGCCTGCTGCTCTTCGCGGCCGTGCTGACCGGCATCTCCTGGAGGCTGTTCAAGTGGGAGGACGCCTGACCGTCCGCCGCTGACCGTCCCCCGCGGACGGCCGGCCCCGCCCGAGGGGGTCGTACGCCTCAGGTCCCGCGTCCCGGGTCCCGGTGTACGGCCCCCTCCGCGTCTGCGACCATGGTCGGGTGAGCGAGATCCGGCGAGGCACGTTGAGCGAGGAGACCTTCTTCGACCAGGTCGGCGGTGAGCCGACCTTCCGACGGCTGGCCCACCGGTTCTACGAGGGCATCGCCGAGGACGAACTGCTGCGGCCGATGTACCCCGAGGGCGACCTCGGCCCGGCCGAGGAGCGCATGGCGCTGTTCCTGATGCAGTACTGGGGCGGCCCGCGCACCTACAGCGACCGGCGCGGCCACCCGCGGCTGCGGATGCGGCACGCGCCGTTCAAGGTCGACCGCGCCGCCCACGACGCCTGGCTGAAGCACATGCGGGCGGCGGTCGCGAGCCTGGAGCTGGAAGCCGACCACGAGCGGCAGTTGCTGGACTACCTGACGTACGCCGCCGCCTCGATGATCAACACCGAGGGCTGAACACCGCGGGAGCCACGCCCGGCGGGGCCGGCCGGTCGGCCCGGGCTACCTCAGCGAGCGGAGCTGCCTCAGCGGCCGGGACTACGTCCACGGGCGGAGCTACCTCAGCGGGCTGAGCCCGAGCCCCGCGCCCGGCGCGGCCGCGGTGCGCACCGCCACCGAGCCCGCCGGCGCGCTCAGCCGCAACCAGCCACCCGCCCGGTGCACGGACAGCGGGGCGCCCGGCGTCAGGAAGCCCATCACGTACGCGGCGTGCACCGCCCGCAGCGGCAGCTCCGGCAGCGCGGACACCGGCCGGGACCAGATCTCGTCGGCCAGCGCGTCCAGCACCGTACGGGTCCGGTGGTGGGCCGGCACGGCCTCGCTGCGCTCGCGGAACTCCCGCACCCCGGCCATGAGTTCGGGGTACACCTCGGCCACCGGCGGGGCCCCGGCCGGCCGCCAGCCGGTGCGCGGCGGCAGCAGTCCGGCCCAGGCCGGGCCGGTCACCGGCGCGGGCAGTGCGACGGTGCCCTCCGCCACGTCCACGCCGTCCAGCAGTTGGCCGGCCGAGACGGTCAGGTCCACCGCCTCGTCGAGGCCGCCCAGCCGCGCGGTGCGGATCGCCAGCGCGCCCGAACCACCCAGCGGCAGCCGCCCGAAGGCGGCCAGCACGCCGTCCTCGGCCCCCGGCCCCACCGCCTGCAGCCGGACGGCCGCCGCCTTGTCGAAGCGCAGCAGGCGCAGCAGGAAGGCGGAGAGGTCGGCGGCCTCCCCGGCGTCGGTCAGGGCGAGACGGGCGGTGACGGTCAACGCAGCTCAGCTCGAATCATCGGGTGCGGTCAGACGGCGGCGGGCACGCCGGCCCGGTCGGCCTGCACGGCCTGCACGGCCTGCTCAGCCTGCACGGCGTGGTCGGCGTCATCGGCGTCGTCCATGAAGCGCGAGAGGAAGGCGCGCTCCACCGGCGAGATCCGGCGCGGCCGGCCCTCGGCCAGGTCGTAGGGGACGACCACGGTGGACGCCCGGACGTACACGGTCTCGGTGCCGTCCTCGGCGACGTCCTTGATCTCGTACGCGACGGTCAGCGAGGCGCCGCCGATCTTCGTCACCCGGGTCTCGATGGTGACCGGCTCCGGCCGGTGCACCAACGGACGCTTGTAGTCGATCTCATGGCGCGCCACCACCGAACCGCCGGCGAACTCCCCGGCGCCGGCCTCGGCGGCCTGGGTGAACATGAAGTCGATCCGGGCCTCCTCCAGGTAGCGCAGGAAGACCACGTTGTTGACGTGCCCGAAGGCGTCCATGTCGGACCAGCGCAGCGGACAGGCGTAGATGTGGCGGGCCACGGGTGTTCTCCTCGGTGTGCGGTCGCCCGCCGCCGCTCCCCCGGCGCCGACGGGCGGCGACGGACGGTGGCGGCGGGCCGCGGCCCGGCAGGCCGCCTGGGGTGGCAGTCTGCCGGGCCGTCGTGACAGCCGGATGTCAGCCTCGGGTCAGCTTCTTGTACGTGGCCCGGTGCGGACGGGCGGCGTCGGCGCCGAGCCGCTCGATCTTGTTCTTCTCGTAGGACTCGAAGTTGCCCTCGAACCAGAACCACTTGCTCTCGCCCTCGTAGGCGAGGATGTGGGTGGCCACTCGGTCCAGGAACCAGCGGTCGTGGGAGATGACCACGGCGCAGCCGGGGAACTCCAGCAGGGCGTTCTCCAGCGAGGAGAGCGTCTCGACGTCGAGGTCGTTGGTGGGCTCGTCGAGGAGCAGCAGGTTGCCGCCCTGCTTGAGGGTCAGCGCCAGGTTCAGGCGGTTGCGCTCACCACCGGAGAGCACGCCGGCCGGCTTCTGCTGGTCCGGGCCCTTGAAGCCGAAGGCCGACACGTAGGCGCGGGACGGCATCTCGACCTGGCCGACGTTGATCCAGTCCAGACCGTCGGAGACGACCTCCCAGAGGGTCTTCTTCGGGTCGATGTTGGCGCGGCTCTGGTCGACGTAGCTGATCTTGACCGTCTCGCCGACCTTGACCGTGCCGCTGTCCGGGGTCTCCAGGTCCTGGAGCATCTTGAACAGGGTGGTCTTGCCGGCGCCGTTCGGGCCGATGATGCCGACGATGCCGTTGCGCGGCAGGGTGAAGCTCAGGTCGTCGATCAGGACCTTCTCGCCGAAGGCCTTGTTGAGGTTCTCGACCTCGATGACGACGCTGCCCAGGCGCGGGCCCGGCGGGATCTGGATCTCCTCGAAGTCCAGCTTCCGCATCTTGTCCGCCTCGGCCGCCATCTCCTCGTAGCGGGCCAGACGGGCCTTGGACTTCGCCTGGCGGCCCTTGGCGTTGGAGCGGACCCACTCCAGCTCTTCCTTGAGGCGCTTGGCGCGCTTCGCGTCCTTCTGGCCCTCGACCTTCAGACGCGACTGCTTGGTCTCCAGGTAGGTGGAGTAGTTGCCCTCGTACGGGTACGCGCGGCCGCGGTCGAGCTCCAGGATCCACTCGGCGACGTTGTCCAGGAAGTACCGGTCGTGGGTGACGGCCACGACGGTGCCCTTGTACTTCTCCAGGTGCTGCTCCAGCCAGTTCACCGACTCGGCGTCCAGGTGGTTGGTGGGCTCGTCGAGCAGCAGCAGGTCGGGCGCCTCGAGCAGCAGCTTGCAGAGCGCGACGCGGCGGCGCTCACCGCCGGAGAGCTTGGTGACCGGCCAGTCGCCGGGCGGGCAGCCCAGCGCGTCCATGGCCTGCTCCAGCTGGGCGTCCAGGTCCCAGGCCTCGGCGTGGTCCAGGTCCTCCTGGAGCTTGCCCATCTCCTCGAGCAGGGCGTCCGAGTAGTCGGTCGCCATCAGCTCGGCGATCTCGTTGAAGCGGTTGAGCTTCCCCTTGATCTCCTTGACGCCGTCCTCGACGTTCTCCAGAACGGTCTTGGACTCGTCCAGCGGCGGCTCCTGGAGGAGCATGCCGACGGTGAAGCCGGGCGAGAGGAAGGCGTCGCCGTTGGACGGCTGCTCCAGGCCGGCCATCATCTTCAGCACGGTGGACTTACCGGCACCGTTGGGGCCCACGACGCCGATCTTCGCTCCGGGGAGGAAGCTGAGCGTCACGTCGTCAAGGATGACCTTGTCTCCGTGAGCCTTGCGCACCTTGCGCATCGTGTAGATGTATTCCGCCACGTGAGATCGCTCCGGCGTCGTCGGGAGTAATTCGGCTTGCAGCCTTCCATTGTGCCGCACCCGGCCGGGAGCCCCGAACCGCCGGGGTGCCCCTCGGGGGTATCCCGGCCCGGCGCGCGCACCGCGGGCGCCCGGCCCGGCACTCACCGCCCGCAACGCGAAGAGCCCGGCCCCCCGCAGTGGTTGCGGGGGGCCGGGCTCCGCTCAGGGCCTCAGGAGGTCAGTGCCTCCGGGGCTCGTGGAGCGGATCAGGCGGTGGTGCGACCGTGGCGGCCACGACGGCGCAGGACGAAGACCGCGGCGCCACCGGCCACGACCAGGCCACCGGCGACGGCGGCGAGGATCGGGGTGGAGTCACTGGCACCGGTCTGGGCCAGACCGCCGGTGCCCGGGGCGGTGCTGGTGGGCGCCGGGGTCGGCTGGCCGGCACCGGTGCTCGGGGTGCCGGACGGGGTGCCCGACGGAGTGCCGGTCGGGGCCGGGGTGGACGGGCCGGGGGTCGGCGTGGTGCCGGTGCCGGTCTTGCAGTCCAGGACGCCCTTGAACTCGCGGCTGTAGCCGTTCGGGCCGGAGACGGTGATGTCGTACGCGGTCTTCTCGTCGACCTTGACCAGCACGCTCTCGGTCTTGCCCGGCTGGACGGTCAGCGACTGCTTGCCGACCGTGACGGTGCCGGCCTCGTCACCACCGTTGGTGACGGAGACGCGCACGCCGCCGTTGGCGCACTCGACCTTGGCGGTGCTGTCGATCAGCGCGCCCTTGCCCTGCTTCCAGGTGGCCTTGGCGGCGTCGGCGACGTTCAGCTTGGTGGAGCCGGCCAGGATCATGGTCTGGCTGTGCTCCTCGCGGGTGTACCCCTTGCTGAGGAAGACACGGCCGCTGGGGACCACGGTGGAGGCGCTGGCGGTCACCGTGACCGAGCCGTCCGGGGTGCCGGCCGGCACGTCCAGGAACAGCTGGGTGTCCTTCGGGATCGGGCCGGTCACCGAGCCGCCGACCGGCTTGTTGTCCGCGCCCAGCAGCTTGACCTTGTCGGTGGCGTCGCCGGTGACGGCCAGCTTCACCTCGGAGGCGCTGGAGTTGAGGGTGAACGGGCCGAGCTTGCCGCCGGACTTGCCGGAGACCGAGTCCGGGCTGAGGGTCAGCGAGGGCTTGGGCTCCGCGGCGATGCCCTTGTTGGCGGCACCCGTCAGGTAGTCGCGGAGCTTCTTGGCGTTCTCGTCGCGCGGGACGGCGTTCTTGTTGTCCGAGTACTTCCAGATCGCGGCCTGGGTGCCGGCGGCGGCGGCCTCGGGGCTCAGGCTGCCCGCGCCGGCGGCCTTGGCGAGCACGGTGAGGTCCTTGACCTGGGGGTACGAGTTCTCCAGGATCCAGCGGATCTTGGCGGCGGCCTCGACCTTGTTCTTGTCGCCGAGGGAGCTGGAAGCCCAGTCCGACTCCTGGTACTGGATCTTCTTCCGGATGTCCACCGGGAAGCCGAAGTCGATGCAGTACGTCTGCAGCTCACCGTCGGCGGTCTTGAGCGTGAACAGGCCGCCGTCGACGGTGCCCTCGCCCTCGACGTCGATCTTCTCGCTGATCATGGTGGGCTGCACCACGGCGGTCACACCCGCACCCGGGGTGTCCGCGGCGACCGCCGCACCGGCCGCGAACAGCCCTCCGCCCAGCGTCAAGCCGGTCGTGAGCATGACAGTGGTTATCCGGGACAGACTCCGCCCCTGCCTCTGGAACATCTGGGATCCCTCCGGGCCGGACCGCCGCCGATGGGGCGGGCCCGCCGACTTGCCGTGCCGCGCGTGCCCCCTGTGGCACTGCTGCGGGTTTGAACCAGACGAATCCTATTGACCCCCAGAGGCCCCGAAACCCCCATGCGAAATCAGGACAGTTCCGTATCTGGATCGTTATCAACCCCCTCAAGTTCCACACAAGCTGACGGACGACCAGAAACTCCTCGCCACTTTCTGTTATCCGGTCAGGATTGCGCGAGCGGGCGCAACAGCATTCTCGATCAACATATTTGTCGACAGAGCAGGTCGCCGACCGGTCAGTTCAGCGCCGCCTGTTCGCCACCTCCCCGTCCACTCCCGGACACCTCCTCCGGACCGCCCGTCGCCACCGAGCCCGCCGCCGGGGCCATCGCGGCGGCCTTGCGCGCCTCCAGTGCGCTCACGATCCACTCCGGCACCGCCTCGCCCCCGGGCTCCGCCGCCGCCGGGGCGCCGCCGCCCATCGGCTGCCCGCGCACCCCCGCGGCCCAACGGAACGCCGAGGTACCGCGGGTGAGGTCGTGTCCGACCGATCGGGCGTCGATCTCCACCCGTGTCCGCTTCACCTCGCCCTCCGTCCACTCCCGCACCCGCAGCCGACCGCTCACCAGCACCGGATCGCCCTTCGCCAGCGAGCCGATCAGGTTCACCGCCAACGCCCGCCAGGCCGTCACCGTCACCCACTGCGTCTCGCCGTCCACCCAGCACTCACGCTGCCGGTCGTACCGCCGCTCGGTGCAGCCGAGCCGGAAGTGGGCCATCGGCACCCCGCCGGCGGTTTCCCCGTAGCTGACCTCCGTCGCGACATTGCCGAGCACCGTCACATGCGTCTCGCTCACGGCACACTCTCCGTTCTCGCCGATGCACCGTACGGAATCGACCGGTGCGCGTTGAGCGTGTACTTCAGGAGAAATCCGGGCCAGTGACTTCCGAAATCCTGTGGATAACTCGACCCGGTGGGAATCAGTTGTCACTCGCAGGGGTGAATTTCGGCCTTCCCGGGAGCGCTTCGCCCTCGCCTCTTCGCGGCCATGACAACAAACCCGCTGATCGACGCCCGCCGGACGCGCGCCGGAACGCCCGCCGGGGCCCCGTCCGCGCACGTCATCCGACCGGTACAACCGCGATTAGCGCCCCCCACCCACGCCATCGGCGGCACATTCTCCGTGTCGAATCCATAACGGGTGAGGAGGCAGCCCCGTAACGACTGCACAACGTCCGGCGCGGAACACTCCCAGACCGCTGCACTCACGGCGTTCACCTGCGATTATCGGACCGCTCCACCGAACCGACACACCAACGACGGTGTCGTCACACCCGGCCGAGGAACTGGACACCCTTATCCTGTCCCCGACAGGGCGAGGGCCCACCAACCCCCACCCCCACCCTCAGGTACGGGGCCGGACCACGCGCGCCCCGGCGCTCGTCGCCCGATCCCGGCAACGGTCACGCCCTCCGGGGCGCCGCCCGTCCCGCCCCCATAGCTCAGCGGATAGAGCACCCGCCTTCTAAGCGGTAGGTCGCAGGTTCGAATCCTGCTGGGGGCGCCACCCTGCAATTCCCGCAGGCCACCGCCGCCACCGCGACCATGCGTAGCGACTCGGGTTCGCCCGGTAATGCCAAGCACCCACCGCGCATAACCCGTGACAATGCGTGTCATGCCCGCCGCGAAAACCCGCCGCCGGCCTTTGGCCGTCCGGCCCGCCTTTGCCCTGGCTCCGGAATGGCGCGGTTCGGACAACCGCACAGACCCCTCGAACGGCGGAAATCCCGGGCGAATCCCCCACCCCGGAGCATTCCGCCGGGCATGGGAGAACCCCCGCCGGCCCGCCGCTCCCCCAGGCCGACAGACCCGACCGGTCCGACCGGCCCGACCAGCCCGACCGGTCCGACCGGTCCGACCAGCCGGACCGACCCGAGGGGTCCGTCAGCCCGCCAGTCCGGCCAGGTGCGCGTCCAGCAGGGCGGTCTGCCGCTCCGCCGGGAACTCCTCGGGGGCGAACAGCGCCTGCACCACCAGTCCGAGCACGAAGGCCTGGGCGCCGGCGGCGATTTCGGCCGGATCGGCCTGCGCCGGGAGCTCCCCGAGCCGCTGGGCGTCCGCGACGAGCGCGGTGAGCGCCACCCGCGAGCGGGCGTAGCGGCCCGCGTGCGCGGCCGCCAGCTCCGGATCGGCCAGGGCGTGGTCCCAGGAGCCCACCCAGATCCGGTTGTCGGCGGCGGCGTCCCGGTCCAGCGGCAGCACGTCGAGCAGCGCCGCCCGCAGCCGGGGCAGCCCGGCGGGTGGCGGCGGACTGCCGTCGGCTGGCGCGGTGCGCCGGGGGCGGGCGGTCGAGCGCCGGTCCAGCTCCTCCAGGGCGTGGCTGAGCAGCGCCCGCTTGTTCGGGAAGTAGTGCGTCAACATCCCGGTGGAAGCGCCGAGTTCGGCCGCGACGGCGCGCAGGGTCAGCCCCTCGAAGCCGCGGGTGGAGAGCACCCGCCACACCCCCTCGGACACTTCCGAGCGGCGGGCGTCATGGTCTCCACGGGCCGGTGTCATGGGGCTATCGTACATACCAAACGTTTGTTATGAATGACTCCGACCAGTCGTGCACCACCCGCGAAAGGGCCGCCCGTGTTTGCCGTCCCGCTCACCGACCACGCCGAACTGCGCCCGCTGGAGCCGTGGCAGGCCCCCGAGTTCCTGGCCCACATCGACCGGGCCCGCGCCCACACCGATCCCTGGATCCCCTGGGCCACCTTCTCCACCGACCTCGACTCCGCCCGCGCCACCCTGCAGCGCTACGCCGACGGCCAGGCCGCGGACCAGAAGCGGATCTACGGCATCTGGCGGGACGGCACGCTGGTCGGCGGCGTGATGTTCGTGAGCTTCGACACCAAGTCCGGCGTGTGCGAGATCGGCGCCTGGACCGAGCCGGCCGGCGAGGGCGGCGGTCTGATCACCGCCGCCGTGCGGCAGCTGCTCGACTACGCCTTCGTCACCCGCGGCCTGCACCGGGCCGAGTGGTGGTGCACCTCCGTCAACGCCCGCAGCCGCGCCGTCGCCGAGCGGGTCGGGATGACGCGGGACGGCGTGCTGCGCGAGTGGTACCTGCACAACGGGGTCCGCCTGGACAAGGAGATCTGGGCGATCCTGGCCTCGGAGTGGGCCGCCCGGGGCTGAGACGCCGAACGGGCGGGGCCCGGTGGACTCCCCCGCAGTCCACCGGGCCCCGCCCCGCACGCCCGGCCGCCGTACGCCCGGCCGCCCCGCCCCGCACGCCCGGCCGCCCGGTCCCCCGGTCCGGCCCGCCCGCTCAGGCCGCGAGCACCGGCCGGTCCTCCTTCGTCCCGGTCCCCGCGGACCCGGCCACCTCGGCACCGCTGATCCGCCGCAGCCGCCACACCAGCAGCACCGCCAGTACGAGCACCCCGCCGGCCGACAGGAAGACCACGTCCACCGCGTCCGTGAAGGCGCGCACCGCGTGCTCGCGCGCCGGGCCGGTGAGCGTACGGACCGCGCCGAGCGGCCGCCCCGGCTCCCCGGCCGCGAAGGCCCGGGCCAGCACGGTGCCGAACAGCGCCGCGCCGAGCGCATTGCCCAGGTTCTGGAAGAACCGGACGCCGGTGGTCGCGACGCCGAGCTGGTGGGCCGGCGCGGCCTCCTGCACCACCGTGATCAGCTGACCGATCAGCTGGCCCAACCCGGCTCCCAGCAGAGCGAGTTCGAGCTGGACCGCCCACAGCCCGGTGGTCGGCCCGCTCAGCCCGAGGAGCAGCAGGGCGAGCGCCGCGCAGCCCGAGCCGATCGTCAGCAGGGTGCCCGTGGCGATGCCCCGGGTGCTCAACCGGCCGGCCAGCAGCCCGGAGGCCGTCATCCCGACCGCCATCGGGATCAGGTACAGGCTGGCCGCGGTCGGGGCGACGCCCCGGGCGACCTGCAGGTAGAGCATCACGTGGACGATCGAGCCGACCATGCCCATCCCGACCAGGCCCTGGACGGCGAAGCCCAGTCGCACGGCCGGGATCCGGAACAGCGACAGCGGCAGCACCGGCGCGGCGGCGACGGCCTGGCGCCACAGGAACAGCCCGAACACGGCGAGGGTGCCGGCGGCCAGGCCGAGGATCACCGGGGAGGTCCAGGCGTAGTCCTTGCCGCCCCACTCGGTGACCAGCAGCAGTCCGACCGCGAAGGCCGCCGCGAGGCCCGCGCCGAGGAAGTCCAGCCCCTGACGGCCCGCCGCCTTCGGCAGCTTGACCACCAGGGCGACGCCGACCAGCACCAGCAGACCGAGCGGCAGGTTGAGGTAGAAGATCCAGCGCCAGCCGAGGTGGTCGGTGAACAGCGCCCCGATCAGCGGGCCGACCGCCATGCCGAGGCCGGCGACGATCCCGCCCACCGCGCCGCCCTTGCCGCCGCCTCCGCCCTCCTCCGGGTCCTTGAACTGGGCGATGACGACCATGGTGACGCTCATCAGCCCGCCGCCGCCCATGCCCTGGACGGCCCGGAAGGCGATCAGCTGCTCCATCGACTGCGCCGCCCCGCACAGCGCCGAGCCGAGCAGGAAGGTGGCGACCGCGCCCATCAGCACCCGCTTGGCGCCGTAGCTGTCGCAGAGCCGGCCGTACAGCGGCAGCAGCGCGGTGGCCGCGAGGGCGAAGGCGCTGATCAGCCAGGGCAGCCGGTCGACGCCGTGCACGGGATCGAGGTCGCGGACGATCGGCACGGTGGCCGCCGACACGATGTTCATGTCGAGCACGGCCAGCACGATCGTGACCAGGCAGAGGAGCATGCCCAGCTTGCGCTGGGCCGGTGTCATCAGGGCGGTGGTCGCCATCGGGAAGTCCCCCCGGGATCCGTGGAGTTCGGGCCGGACCGGTGCGGTCCGGCGGGCACGGCACCACCATGACAGGATTTTTGTACCTGGTCAATGCTTAAGCTCAGAACATGTTTCATCCCAGCCAATGAATGATCTCGATCAATCAATAATCCCGGTCAATGGTTGTTCCTGGTACAGTCGCCGCCATGGCGACCCACTCCGGCTTCGGCGGCCCCGACCACGGCTTCGACCTCGACGCGCTCCCGCTGCGCGAGCGCAAGAAGATCCAGACCGGCATCCGGCTCTGGCGCACCGCCGTCGGGCTGTTCGCGGAGCGGGGCTTCGACCAGGTGTCGGTGGCCGAGATCGCGGCCGCCGCCGAGGTGTCCAAGATGACCGTCTTCAACTACTTCCCCACCAAGGAAGACCTGGTCATGGGCCCGATGGAACAGCACCTCGACGAGCCGGCCCGGGTGGTCCGCGAGCGCGCCCCGGGCACCTCGGCGGTGGTGGCGCTGCGCGAGCACTTCCTGGCCGCACTGGAGCGCTTCGACCCCTCCACCGGGCTGAGCGACGACCCGGTCGTCCTCAACGTGGTCCGGGTGATCCACCAGACCCCGGCCCTGCTGATGCGCGCCACCGCCGGCTTCGACCAGAAGGCCCAGACCCTACTGGCCGCCGAACTGCTCGCGCAGGACCGGGCCCACGACGAGCTCACCGCCAGGGTCGCCGCCGCCCAGCTGCTGGCCGCCCGACTGACCCTGACCGGCGAGAACCAGCGCCGGATGCTGGCCGGCGAGCGCGCCGCCGACTCCCTCGACGCCGCCCTCGACGCGACCCGCCGCGCCTTCGCCCTGGTCGAACGGGGACTCGGGGACTACTGCGCCGACACGCCCTGAGAAGGTGTGCGTACCACGATCATCCGGAGGTACGCATGGACCAGCCCCTGCTCACCCGGGGACGCACCCCGCTGCCCACCGACGTGGACGGCCTGCGCGCCCACGTCGGCGAAGACGGCGTCGCCGTGCTGGAGTTCGCCCGCCCGCGGCGCCGCAACGCCATCACGCTGGCCATGTGGCAGGCCCTGCCCAAGCTGCTCTTCCGGATCGCGGAGCAGCCGGGCGTGCGCGTCCTGCTGGTCACCGGCGCCGGCGGCACCTTCAGCGCGGGCGCGGACATCGACGAACTCGCCGAGGTCTACGCCGATCCGGACAGCGCGGACGCCTACCACGCGGTCAACGTCGCCGCCGAGGAGGCCCTGGCGGCCTTCCCGCACCCGACGATCGCCGTGGTGCACGGCGCCTGCGTCGGGGGCGGCTGCCAGTTGGCGGTCGCCTGCGACCTGCGGTTCGTGGCGGACGACGCCCGGATGGGCATCACCCCGGCCAAGCTCGGCGTGGTCTACCCGGCGGTGCCGACCCTGCGGCTGGCCCGGCTGGTGGGACCGTCCCGGGCCAAGTTCCTGCTGTTCTCGGGCGAGTTGCTGCAGGGGCTGCGGAACACCGTGATCGGTCTGGCCGACCGGGTCGTGCCCGCGGCGGAACTGGACGCGAACGCGCTGGAGTTCGCCCGGCTGCTGACGCAGCGCTCACCGCAGACCATCGGCGCGGTGAAGGCCGCCCTCGCCGTCCCGCCGGAGCAGGCCGCCGAGGCGCTGGCCCCGTGGGAGCGCCGCTCCCGGGAGGCCTCGGACGTCCACGAGGGCCTCGCCGCCTTCCTGGAGGGCCGCCCACCGCGCTTCTGAGCCCCTCCCGCCGGGGGCCGCGCCGAGCCGCGTCGACCCGTACCGCCCCCTTCCCTTCCCCCTTCCCCCCTTCACGCCTCACCCCGGAGCACCCGATGACCACCGAGCCCGCGGCCGCCCCCACCGTCCGGACGACCTGGGCCCGCCGGATCACCGACGGCGTCGAGCCGAAGAACGTGATCATCGCGGTGCTGCCGCTGATGGGCGTCCTGCGCTACGGCTGGACGGGCCTCGGCTGGGCGGCCTTCGCGGCCCTGTTCGCGGCCGTCATCCCGACCCTGTTCATCCGACGCGGCATGCGCAAGGGCACCGTGGAGGACCGCCACGTCGGTCACCGGCAGCGCCGGCTGACCGTCCTCCCGTTCATCATGGGCTCGGTGCTGATCAGCTTCGCGGTGATGATCCTGCTGGACGCCCCGTCCGACATGACCGCGATGGTGCTGGCGATGTTCGCCTCGCTGATCCCGATCCTGGTGATCACCGCCTGGTGGAAGGTCTCCGTGCACACCGCCGTCGCCGCCGGCGCGGTGGTCTGCCTCGCCGTCGCGCTCGGCCCGCTCTGGCTGCTGCTCGGCCCGGTGGTCGCGGTGATCGGCTGGTCCCGGGTGGTGCTGCGGGACCACACCACCGCGCAGACCGTCGTCGGCGCGGCGGTGGGCGCCCTGACCGCCGGGCTCACCTTCTGGCTCGCCCGCTAGGCCCTCTCTTTCGGATCTTGCCGGGCCGCCCCACCCCCGGGCACCGCACCCCGCCACCGGCCGCCGCGCGCCGCCACCGGGCGCCGTCGCACCGGCACCGCTCAGCGGATCGGCATCCCCGAGATCGCCCGGGCGATCACCAGCCGCTGGATCTCGCTGGTGCCCTCGAAGATCGAGTAGATCGCGCTGTCCCGGTGCATCCGCTCCACCGGGTACTCCCGGGTGAAGCCGTTGCCGCCGAGGATCTGCATCGCCTGCGCGGTGACGTACTTGGCCGTCTCGCCCGCGTACAGCTTGGACATCGAGCCCTCGGCCGCGGTGAACGGCTGGTTGGTGGCCGCCATCCAGGACGCCCGCCACACCAGCAGCCGGGCCGCGTCGATCCGGGTCTTCATGTCGGCGAGCTGGAACGCCACGCCCTGGTTGTCGATGATCGGACGGCCGAACTGCTCACGGGTCTTGGCGTAGTCCAGCGCGACCTCGTACGCGGCCCGGGCGATGCCGATCGCCTGCGCGCCGACGGCCGGACGGGAGGCCTCGAAGGTGGCCATCGCCGCGTTGCCCTTGCCACCCGGGCGCTTGACGCCCTCGCGGGCCCGGGCCAGCCGCTCGTCCAGCTTCTCCTTGCCGCCGAGCAGGCAGCTGCCGGGCACCCGGACCCCGTCCAGCACGACCTCGGCGGTGTGCGAGGCCCGGATGCCGTGCTTCTTGAACTTCTGGCCCTGGCTCAGCCCGGGGGTGCCCGGCGGGACGACGAAGGAGGCCTGGCCCTTGGCGCCGAGCTCCGGGTCGACGGTCGCGACCACGACGTGGAC
The DNA here is from genome assembly GCF_044764985.1 of Kitasatospora sp. NPDC093550. NCBI lineage: Bacteria > Bacillati > Actinomycetota > Actinomycetes > Kitasatosporales > Streptomycetaceae > Kitasatospora > Kitasatospora sp. NPDC093550. The sequence goes on along the minus strand of NZ_JBIWJF010000012.1, from coordinate 9,192 downwards.
GGCGGCGATCCCGCCGTTGGTGGCCCAGGTCTTGGTGCCGTTGAGCACCCACTCGTCCTTGGCCTCGTCGTACACGGCCCGGGTGCGCAGCGCGGAGACGTCGGAGCCGGCGTCCGGCTCGGAGGAGCAGAAGGCGGCCACCTTGAGGTCGTCGGGCGTGCCGAACATCTGCGGGGTCCAGGTGCCGATCTGCTCGTCGGTGCCGTTGGCCAGCACGGCGACGGCGGCCAGCGTGGTGCCGACGATGGACAGCCCGAGGCCCGCGTCGCCCCAGAACAGCTCCTCCATGGCGATCGGGATGCCGACGCCGGAGGGGTCGAAGTACTGCTGGGCGTAGAAGTCCAGCGAGTAGATGCCCAGCTTGGCGGCCTCCTGGATGATCGGCCAGGGGGTCTCCTCGCGCTCGTCCCACTCGGCCGCGGCCGGGCGCATCACGTCGGCGGCGAAGCCGTGCAGCCAGTCGCGTACGGCGAGCTGGTCCGCGCCCGGGTCCAGCGAGAACGTGCTGCTCATGGTGCTTGCCTCCGAAGACGTGTGCGGCCGACCGGGGTGTTACCTCGGGTAACATCGTCGGAGTCTGCTACTGATTGGTAACCGGTGTCAACGCCCCCGCCGGGGTGCGGGCACCCCGGTCGACCCCCGACCCCGCCCCCGACCCCGAGGAGCAGCGCATGTCCCGAGAGCCCCGCCGCGAGCAACTGCTCAACGCCGCCGACCGGGTCATCCAGCGCGAGGGACCGACCGCCAGCATGAACGCCATCGCGGCCGAGGCCGGCATCACCAAACCGATCCTCTACCGCCACTTCGGCGACCGGACCGGCCTGATCAGAGCCCTGACCGAGCGCCACACCAGCGGCCTGCTGACCGCCGTGCGGGCCGCCCTCGCCGAACCGCTGGAGCGCCGCGACCGGGTCGAGCACGTCCTGGACACCTACCTCGCCGGGATCGAGGCCCGCCCCCAGGTCTACCGGCTGCTCACCCACCCCGAACCGGGCGACCCGAGCGGCGCCGGCAACGCGCTCGCCCCCGCGCTCAAGCAGATCGCCGAGGAGATCACCCGGGCCGTGCAGAGCCAGGTCGACCTCGGCGCCGACCGCGACCTGCTCGCCGAGGCCTGGGGCCGGGGCATCACCGGCATGGTGCTGGCCGCCGGGGACTGGTGGCTGGAGACCAGGCCCTGCTCCCGCACCCGGATGGTGCAGGCGCTGGCCGACCTGCTCTGGGGCCGCCTCGCCGCCGCCGCGGACCTGCCGACGGCCGTCCTGCCGGCCGCACCCGCCGAACCCGCACCCGCCGAACCCGCCGCCGGCTGAACCGTTTCGGCGCGCCCCCGCCGAACGGCCGCCGCGCGCAGGCACCTTGAGTGCACGACCCTTGTGCGGCGCGCGACACCACGGGCATCATCGGGCCCCCACCCCCCGCCGTGCGAGGTCCCCGATGCGCCTGCGCCGCACCGCCGTCGCCGTACTGCTCGCCGCCACCGCCATCCTCACCGCCGCCCCGGCCCAAGGCGCCCCCGCCCCGGACGCCCCCGTCCCGGACGCCACGAGCACCGAGCTCCCGGCGCACGGCGCCCCGGCCGCACACGTCCCGACCGGCACGGCCACCGACCCGGACGGCCGCACCTCCCTCACCGACGCCCACGGCCGCCGACTGCACCTGCGCGGCTTCAACCTCGACAAGTACGCCGAGGCCACCGAGGCCGACCTCACGTCCATCGCCGCCCAGGGCTTCACGCTGGTCCGGCTGCCGGTCTCCTGGACCAGGCTGGAGCCGACCCGCGGCCACCTCGACCCGGTCGAGCTGCGCCGACTGCGGCAACTCCTCGGCCGGGCCGACCGCCTGGGCCTGCTCGTCCTGATCGACTTCCACCAGGACGTCTACGGGCCGCAGTTCGGCGGCGGCACCAACGGCATCCCGCCGTGGGCCACCCGGGACGACGGCCTGCCCTTCACGCCGGACCCGGACGACTGGTTCGCCGGCTACTTCCAGCCCGCCGTCCAGGCCGCCTTCCGCCACCTCTACGACGACCCCGACCTGCGGGCCTGGCAGGCCGACTTCTACACCCGGCTCGCCCGCGAACTGCGCGGCCACCGCTCACTGTTGGGCTACGACCTGTTCAACGAGCCGTTCGGCCCGGTGGACGGCGACCCGACCGACCCGGCCGTGCTGGCCGCCGCCTCCGCCGCCCTGGAACAGGGCCGGCTCGCCGACATGTACCGCCGGCTGATCACCGCCGTCCGCCGGGCCGACTCCCGCGCCTGGCTGTTCGTCGAGCCGACCGTCCTGGTCGGCCAGGGCGTGCCCACCCGGCTGCCCGGCTTCACCGACCCGCGCCCCGGCGCGCCCCGGCTCGGCTACGCCCCGCACTTCTACGACACCGCCGTCGAGAACGGCGCCGACTGGGACCCCTCCGACGGCTTCGTCGAGCGGTACGCCGCCGCGATCACCGCCTACCCCGCCGCCCACCGCCTGCCGGTCCTGGTCGGCGAATGGGGCCCGCCGAACTCCCGTACGCCGGGCAACACCCTGCTGGTCCGCCGGCAGGTCGCCGCGATGGACGGCTTCGCCGCGGGCTGGACGATGTGGTACTGGTGCCGGGGCGGCGGCGGCTACTGCGCGCTCGACCCGGCCGGGCACCCCGCGCCCGGCGACGAGCCCGCCTTCGGCCCCTACCCGGCCGCCGTGGCCGGCAGCGACGTGCGCACCGACCTGCGCGCCGACGGCGGGACCGTCCGCTGGACCGACGACGGCACCGGACACACCGGCGAACTCGTCCTCCCCCCGGCCGCGTTCCCGCACGGCGCGCGCGTCGCCGTCTCCCCGGCCGGCGCCCGGGTCGAGGTCGAGCAGCCCGCGGACGGGCACGCGGGAACCGTACGGATCCGGCTCCCGCACGCCCGCCCCGGCACCGCCGTGACGGTCACGCTCACCGCGCGGTGAGCGCGGCCGTCACGCCGGGACGGCACCCGCCGCGCTAGAGCAGCCCCCGGCGGGCCAGCAGCGGCCCGGTCTCCGGCGCCCGGCCGACCACCGCGCGGAAGGACTCCAGCGGGTCCCGGCTGAACCCGCGCGCCAGCAGCTCGCGCCGGAACAGCTCGCCGCTCTCCCGCACCGACCGCCCGTTGCCCTCGAACCACTGCACGGTGTCGGCGTCCAGCACCTCCGACCAGATGTACGCGTAGTACGCCGCGCTGTAGCCGTTGGCGAAGACGTGCTGGAAGTAGGCCGTCCGGTAGCGCGGCGGGATCGCGTCCACCGCGATCCCGGCCGCCGCGAGCGCGCGCGCCTCGAACTCCTCGGCGTCCGCGATCTCCTCGCCCACCGGCACGGTGTGCCAGGCCCAGTCCAGCAGCGTGGCCGCCAGGTACTCCACCGTGCGGAAGCCCTGGCCGAAGCCCTCGGCCGCCGTCATCCGCTCGACCAGCTCGGCCGGCAGCGGCTCCCCGGTCTCGTGGTGGCGGGCGTAGTTGGCCAGCACCTCCGGCCGGACCATCCACATCTCGTTGACCTGCGAGGGGAACTCCACGAAGTCCCGCGGCACCGCGGTGCCCGAGAACAGCGGGTACCGGACGTCCGAGAACAGCCCGTGCAGCGCGTGCCCGAACTCGTGGAAGAGCGTGCGCACCTCGTCCCAGGACATCAGCACCGGCTCGCCCGGCGCCGCGCGCGGGATGTTGAGGGTGTTCAGCACCACCGGCCGCTGCCCGGTCAGCCCGGACTGCTCGACCAGCGAGTCCATCCAGGCACCGCCGCGCTTGGACGCCCGGGCGTGGAAGTCGCCGATGAACAGGCCCAGCGGGGTGCCGTCCTCCTCGAACACCTCGAAGACCCGCGCGTCCGGGTGGTGGGCCGTCAGGTCCGTCCGCTCGGTGAAGCCCAGCCCGTACGCGAGGTTCGCGGCGAAGAACACGCCGTCGCGCAGCACCCGCTCCAGCTCGAAGTAGGGGCGCAGCACCGCCGCGTCCACCTGGAAGGCGTCCTGCCGCACCTTCTCCGAGTAGTACGCCCAGTCGTGCGCGGCGATCTCCTCGATCCCGTCCGCGGCGGCCGCCCGGGCCAGCTCGGCGGCCTCCCGGCGGGCGTTGGCCACGGCCGGCCCGACCAGGCGGGCCAGCAGGCCGGAGACGGCCTCCACCGTCCCGGCCGTCTCGTCCGCCACCACGTACGCGGCGTGGCTCGGGTGCCCCAGCAGCGCGGCCCGCTCGGCGCGCAGCGCGGCCATCCGGATCGCGATCGGGCCGTTGACGTCGACGGCCCGGCCGAGCGAGGCGTCGAGCAGCCGCCGGCGCACCGAGCGGTCGGTGAGCTGGGCGAGCTCGGGCTGGCCGGAGGTGTTCTTCAGGCTCAGCACGTACCTGCCCTCGTGGCCGAGCACCCGGGCGTTCTCGGCGGCGCCGGCGATCGCGTCCTCGGACAGCCCCGCCAGCTCCTCGGCGGAGTCCAGGACCAGCGCGGAGGCCCGGTTCGCGGCGTTCACGTTCTGCTGGAACGTGGTGCCCAGCACGGCGAGTTCGGCGTTCAGCTCGCGCAGCCGGGCCTGCTCGGCCTCGCCCAGCCGCGCGCCGGAGCGCTCGAAGCGGGCGTACCGGCGCTCCAGCAGCCGCAGCGACTCCGGGTCCAGGCCGAGCTCGGCGCGGGTACGGTACAGCGCCTCGATCCGGGCGAACAGCGCCCGGTCCAGGTGGATCGCGTCGTGGTGGGCGGCGAGCAGCGGGCTCACCTTGGCGTCCACCTCGTCCAGCAGGTCGGTGGTGTCGGAGGAGGACTGGTTGCGGAACACCGCGTCCACCCGGCGCAGCACGTCGCCGGAACGCTCCAGGGCCACCAGCGTGTTCTCGAAGGTCGGCACGCTCGGGTCGGCGGTGATCGCCGCGATCTCGGCCAGCTGATCGGCCATCCCGCGCTCGTAGGCGGGCAGGTAGTGCTCCTCCCGGATCTCCGCGAAGGGGGGCAGCTCGTAGTCCAGCGTGCTGGGCCGGAAGAACGGGTTCTCGGTCATTTCGCCGACCCTACGCGGTGTCACCCACCCTGCCTATGCGCCCCTCCTCCCGTTGTCGTACCCACCGGTTACCGTCAGCGCAGGAGGCCCGCGACCAGTGGGCCGCAAGCCCCGCGCACCCGTGCCCGTACCCGCACGTCCGACCGCGCGCCGGAGAGGAGCAGCCCCCGTGGCACCCAGGACCGCCCTCGCGCCCGATCCGCACGGCCCCGGCGGCCGGCTCCAGCCGCTGGACGACGCGGGCGCCCCGCTCGGGCCGCCCGAGCAGGTCCGCGACCTGGCCGCCGCGGTCGCCGCCCGGGAGGCCGCGGAGCACCCGCGCTGGGTCTGGGCCGCCGCCGACTCCGGGTACGCCCCGCTGCTGCCGCGGCTGCCCGACCGGCTCGCCCGCTGCCACGACCTGCGGCTGGTCGAGGCCCTGCTGCTGGGCCACGAGGGCCGGTTCGGCGCGCCGCGCTCGCTCGGCGCCGCCTGGTCCCGGCTGCACGGCCTGCCCGTCCCGGCCGACCTGCCCGAGCCCGGCCTCCCCGGCGCCGACGACGGCCAGGACACCCTCTTCACCCTGGACCGACTGCAACTGCCGCCCGGCGCGGACCCGTTGGCCGCCGTGGTGGCCGTCCACGCCGAGCAGCAGCGCCGGATCGCCGCGATCGCCGACCCGGCCGCCCGGCAGCGGTTCCGGCTGCTGGCCGCCGCCGAGTCGGCCGGCGCCCTGGTGGCCGCCGAGATCGCGCACGACGGCCTGCCCTGGCGCGTCGACGTCCACGACCGGCTGCTCACCGAACTGCTCGGCCCCCGCCCGACCGTCCCCGGCACCCAGCCGCGGCTGCTCGCCGACCTCGCCGTCGAACTCCAACAGGCCCTCGGCGGCAAGCCGTTCAACCCCGACTCGCACACCCAGGTGCTGCGCGCCTTCGCCGACGCCGGCATCCAGCTCGGCTCCACCCGCTCCTGGGAGCTCAAGGGCGTCGACCACCCGGCGGCCCGGCTGCTGGTCCGCTACAAGGAGCTCTCCCGGATCCACGTCGCGCACGGGTGGGCCTGGCAGGACGCCTGGGCCCGCGGCGGCCGCTTCCGGCCCGAGTACGTGGTCGGCGGCGTGGTCTCCGGCCGCTGGGCCAGCCGCGGCGGCGGCGCCCTGCAGATCCCGCGCATCCTGCGCCGGGCCGTGGTCGCCGACCCGGGCTGGCTGCTGGTGGTCGCCGACGCCGCCCAGCTGGAGCCCCGGGTGCTCGCCGCGCTCTCCCAGGACGCCGGGCTGGCCCGCACCGCGGCCGGCGGCGACCTGTACGAGGCGCTCGCCGCCACCGCCTTCCAGGGCGACCGGGAGAAGGCCAAGCTCGGCCTGCTCGGCGCCATGTACGGGCAGACCAGCGGCGACATCGGGCCGCTGCTGAACACCCTGCGCCGCCGCTACCCGGCCGCGATGGGCTACGTCGAGGCCGCCGCCCGCACCGGCGAGGACGGCGGCGTGGTCGCCTCCCGGCTCGGCCGGGTCTGCCCGCCGGCCTCCGCCGACTTCCTCGACCTCACCGAGGCCGACACCGCGGGCGAGGCCGGCGGCCGCACCGCCCGCGCCCGCGGCCGCTTCACCCGCAACTTCGTCATCCAGGCCAGCGCCGCCGACTGGGCCCTCGCCCTGCTCGCCGCGCTGCGCCGACGGCTCGGCGAACTCCCGACGGCCGGGCCCGCCGACCGCCCCCACCTGGTGTTCTTCCAGCACGACGAGGTGATGGTGCACACCCCGGCCAACCACGCCGACGAGGTGGTCGCCGCCGTCACCGAGGCCGCCGACGAGGCCCGCCGGCTGGTCTTCGGCGACACCCCGGTGCGCTTCCCGCTCACCACCGCCGTGGTGGACTGCTACGCCGACGCCAAGTGACCTCAGAGCTTCCGGAAGCCGCGCGCGTCCTCCGCCGCCGCGACCACCTCGGCCAGCCCCGCCCCGGTCGAGGCGGTGACGGCGGCGGCCACCGCGCCCTCCACGAACGGCGCGTCGACCAGCCGCACACCCGGGCGCGGCTCGTCCTCCAGCACCGTCACCGCGGTGAGCACCGAACTGCCGAGGTCCGGCAGCACCACCACGCCCGCCCCGCCGTCCGCCCGCGCGATCGCCCCGGCGATCAGCTCGTAGCTGGTGCCGAGCCCGCCGTCCTCCGTCCCACCCGCGACCACCACCCGCACCCCGTCCGGGGCGAGTTCGCCGAGCAGCTCACGCAGCCCCTCCGCGAGCCGGGCGCTGTGCGAGACCAGGACGATGCCCACGTTTTCGCTCATGCCCTCGACCCTACGGTCCGATCCCACTACTCCGGGAGAGTGACCGGAAACGCGCGTGTCGCCCCCCGTGCCCACCACCCCCGTCTGGCGTAGCGTCGCATTGACGGCCGTAGGTCACCCGAGGGAGCGAAGAGCATTGAAGAAGCTGATCAACACCCCGGAAGGCGTCCTGGAGGACGCCCTGGCCGGAGTCGCCGCCGCCCACCCGGAGCTGACGGTGGACATCCCCAACCGGGTGATCACCCGGGCCACCCGTCCGGCCGGGCCCAAGGTCGCGCTGATCTCCGGCGGCGGTTCCGGCCACGAGCCGCTGCACGGCGGCTTCGTCGGCCCCGGCATGCTCGACGCCGCCTGCCCCGGCGAGGTGTTCACCTCGCCCGTCCCGGACCAGATGCTGGCCGCCGCCAAGGCCGTGGAGAACGGCGCCGGCGTCGTCTTCGTGGTGAAGAACTACACCGGCGACGTGATGAACTTCGAGCTCGCCGCCGAACTCGCCGCCGAGGAGGGCCTGGAGGTCCGCACCGTCCTGGTCAACGACGACGTCGCGGTCGAGGACTCCACCTGGACGGCCGGCCGCCGCGGCACCGGCGCGACCGTCCTGGTCGAGAAGACCGCGGGCGCCCTCGCCGAGCGCGGCGCCCCGCTGGACGAGGTGGCCGCCCTCGGCGAGCGGGTCAACGCCGCCTCCCGCTCCTTCGCGATCGCGCTCACCGCCGCCACCGTCCCGGCCGCCGGCAAGCCCGGCTTCGACCTGCCGGAGGACGAGATCGAGGTCGGCGTGGGCATCCACGGCGAGCCCGGCCGCCGCCGCGAGAAGCTCCGCCCGGCCCGCGACCTGGCCGCCGAGGTCGTCGAGACCATCCTCACCGACCACCACCTGACCCCGGGCGACGAGGTGATCGCCCTGCTCAACGGCCTGGGCGCCACCCCGCTGCTGGAGCTGTACGTGGTCTACGGCGAGGTCGCCGCCCGGCTCGCCGAGCGCGGCATCACGGTGGCCCGCAGCCTGGTCGGCAACTACGTCACCAGCCTCGACATGGCGGGCTTCTCGCTCACCCTCACCAAGGCCGACCCCCAGCTGCTGGAACTCTGGGACGCCCCGGTCGACACCCCCGCCCTCAAGCGAGCCTGACACCATGGACTTCGACACCCCGCAGGCCGAGGCCTGGATCCGCGCGATCGCCGCCGCCGTCGAGAAGGACCAGTCCCGGCTCACCGAGCTGGACTCCGCCATCGGCGACGGCGACCACGGCAGCAACCTCAACCGCGGCTTCGCCGCCGTCCTCACCACCCTCGACGGCCTCCGCCCGGACAGCCCCGGCGCCGTCCTCACCAAAACCGGCACCACCCTCATCTCCAAGGTCGGCGGCGCCTCCGGCCCCCTCTACGGCAAGGCCTTCCGCGCCATCGGCGCCGCCCTGCCCGGACCCGCCGACCCGGCCGCCCTCGCCGAGGCCCTCTCCGCCGGCCTGGACGCCATCCGCCTCCTCGGCAAAGCCGACCCCGGCGACAAAACCATCGTCGACGCCTGGACCCCCGCCGTCGCCGCCTTCCGCGCCACAGCCGCCACCGGAGCCCCCCTCCCCGAAGCCGCCACCGCAGCCGCCGAAGCCGCCGAACAGGGCGCCCGCGCCACCACCCCCCTCCAAGCCCGCAAAGGCCGCGCCTCCTACCTCGGCGAACGCAGCATCGGCCACCAAGACCCCGGCGCCACCTCCACCGCCCTCATCTTCCGCACCCTCGCCACCACCCTCACCCCCTGACCCCACGCCCCACCCACAGCACCCCCACCCACCCACCCCCTCACCCCACCCGACCAGGCGAGAGGGAGTGCTGCGGAAGGGGCGGCGCAGGGGGTGGCCCGGAGAGGGGCGTTGCGGGTGATTTTCAGACTGCCAACGGCGCCCAGCGCT
>NZ_JBIWJF010000011.1:278217-297730 GCF_044764985.1 Kitasatospora sp. NPDC093550 | reverse complement strand
CCACCCGCCGACCCGTCTTACCCGTCCCACCGACCACCAGCACGACACCGGCATCCGTCGCCAGATCCACCACACCAGCCATCACGATCACCCTCGCTCGGAGTAGAAACCAGTCGGATCGGTCGGACGAGCCCGGGGTCAGCGGCCCCTTCGCGTCCGTCCTCGTGTCCACCAGTCAATGCCACTCCGAGCCGGCGAACCATAGCCTCCGCACTCAGCTCCATGCGCGAGCGTCTACGCCCCGGGGAGAGCCCCCGAGGCCCCCTCGCGCTGCCCTGTCCGACCCCGGAGATCCGGGGCCGCGCCTCCTCCGTCCACCACCAGAACACACCCAAGCCGCCACGAACCACCCGTCTTGACCCGTCTTCCAGCGCCCCTTGAGCACCCGGCGGCGGGAGGCGGGCGCCGCGCCGAAACGGTGTGGCGGCGACCGGGCGCGGGCGCTATGCTCCCCGACGATGACCACTCACGCTGCTCTCAGATTGGGGGTCCCGTCCGCGAAGAGTGAGTGCTGATGCTCACTTCCGCCGCGAACGGGAACGACTCCCGCCTCTCCTTCTGGCGGCGCGTACGCGAGTACGCCGTGCCGCCCTCCATGATCGAAGCCGCCACCGCCCGCCGTCTGGCCGGGGACTGGGCCGGGGCCTGCGCGGCCGCCAACGTCGAGGTCGACTTCCGCCTCGGGGACGTCGCGCGCACCCACGGCCGGGAGCTCGCGGACCGCCTGCGCGCCGATCTCCGACGCCTGGCACCGGACTTGCTGCGCTGGCACCTGCCGCGGACCGCGCCCGACGGGCTGCTGCGCCCCGGGCTCACCATGCCCCTGGCCCGCTACCCGGGCGAGCGGCCGGTGTCCCTGGTGGTCCGCACGCCGCCCGCGTGGGCGGAGTACGGCCAGCGGATCGCCCTGGCGCTCTGGGCCGGGAACCGGCCCGGGGACGGCCCCCGGATCACCCACCGGTACGGGAACAGGTACGGGGACGAGCGCGGCGACGGCCGCTCGCCGCACCCGCATCCGCACCCGAGCCGCCGGTTCCGCTACGACCTGCACCGGCACCTCTGGGACGCCGGGCGCAGCGGGGAACTGGCCGACCGGGCCGGCGGGCACGCGCCGAACGGCGTGTCCGACGGGGACTTCGGCGACGCGCTCCGGCTCCGCGCCGTCGACCGGTGGGCTGCGGAGGCCGCGCTGCTGCTGCGGGCCGACGGGCACCCCGACGGGCCGGTCACCGTACGGCTCGAAGGTCGGCATCGTCTGGTCCTCGGTCCGGACGGATGCCCGGCCGACGCCTCCTGCGACGCCTCGGCGCTGCCCCTGCTGCCCGACGCCGCGACCTGGGTGCCGCCCGACCTGGATCTGCTGCGCAACGGCGCGATCGAGCCGGAGCGCCTGCACCCGCTGGTGGCCGCCGCGTTGGCACCCGGCCACCCGCGCCGGACGGACCGGCCGGACACGACCGGGGCCGAGCGACTGGTGGACTGCCGAGGGGCCTGGCACCGGATCGGCCTGGTCGACGGGGCGCTCGCCCCGCTCGACCACGACCCGGCCGAGCTGCGCCGCGAGGAGCTGCTCTCCGCGTTCTCGGGCACGCCGCTGCCCTGCCTCCAGGCGGTCGACCGGGCACACCGCGGTCCGCACCAACTGGACGGCATCCGCGAGCGGTTGGTGCACGGCGACGCCACCGGGGCGCTGGCCGTGGTCGAGGACCTGCTCGGCCCGGAGGCGGTGCTGCGCGACGGTCCGCTGCGGGACGCGTTCCTGGCGGCCGCGCAACGGCGGATCGCCTACGGCCGCTACCGGGCGGGCCTGACCACCGAGGGGCCCTGCGCGTTCCCGTTCCGCCTCGGCCCGCCCGAGCACCGGCGGCAGACGTTCCGACGCCCGAGCACGGCCCGCCCGCGCCACGCCACCTTCCGCTGACGCCTGCCCGACCGGCCTTTCTCACCTTCCCTTCACTCCTGACCACTTGAGGTGATCACGCATGCCCACAGCCATGACCGGACCCACGCACTCGCCCGAAGCCGGCCGCTCCGAGCTCGCCCGACTGGACGTCGCCCGCCACCTGCTCGACCTGCTCGGCGACACCACCACCGAACCCCGCGCCGACACCCAGCTGGAGGCCCTCACCCTGGCCGTCGCCGCCGACCTGCCCGTCCTGCTCTGGGGCGAGCCCGGCATCGGCAAGACCGCCGCGCTCAACCAGCTCGCCGAGGCGCTGGACCTGCCGCTGACCACGGTGATCGCCAGTGTCCACGAGCCCTCGGACTTCTCCGGGCTGCCGATCGTCGGCGACGACCCGGCGCAGCAGGGCGTCCCGATGGCCCCGCCGGACTGGGCGGTCCGGCTGGTACGGGCCGGGCGCGGGCTGCTGTTCCTGGACGAGCTGTCCACGGCGCCGCCCGCCGTCCAGGCCGCCCTGCTCCGGCTGGTCCTGGAGCGCCGCATCGGCACCCTCCGCCTGCCGCCCGACGTACGGATCGTGGCCGCCGCCAACCCGCGCGCCTCGGCGGCCGACGGCTGGGAGCTGAGCCCGCCGCTGGCCAACCGCTTCGTCCATCTGCAGTGGGTGCACGACCACGAAGTGGTGGTGCGCGGCCTCGGCGGTGTCTGGCCGGTGGCTTCGCTGCCCCGGCTGGACCAGCGGGCGCTGCCGGAGGCCGTCGCGTTCGCCCGGCGCGCGGTGTGCGGGCTGCTGACCGCCCGCCCCGACCTGGTGCACCGGCTGCCCACCACCGAGACCCGGCGCGGCGGCGCCTGGCCGTCCCCGCGCAGCTGGGACATGACGCTGCGGCTGGTGGCCTTCGCGACCGCCGCCGGCTCCGCGCGGGAGGTGCTGTCGCTGCTGGTGCGCGGCACCGTGGGGGACGGCCCGGGGCTGGAGCTGATGGCGAGCATGGACCGGATGGACCTGCCCGATCCGGAGGACCTGCTCGCCGACCCGGCGGGCGCGGAGCTCCCCGAACGCGGGGACCTGCGCCAGGCGGTGCTGGACGGCGTGGTCGCGGCGGTGCGCCGGCGCCCGGACCGTCAGCGCTGGGACGCGGCCTGGGCGCTGCTGGCCCGGGCGCTGGAGGACGGCGCCCCGGACCTGCTGGTCGTCCCGGCCACCACGCTGGCCTCGCTGCGCCGGCAGGACTGGGACGTCCCCGAGTCGATCGAACGGCTCGCCCCGGCCCTGGCGCTCTCCCGCCGCGCCGAGCGCGCGGCCGCCCGGGTCACGGAGAAGGCGGGCCGATGAGCACCACCCCGACCCCGAAGCCCCCCACCCCGACGCCCCCCACTCCGAAGCCCGCCGCCCCGAGGCCTGCTGTCCCGAAGCCCGCCGCCCCGAGGCCGCCCCTCCGGCGTCCTGCCCTCCAGGAGGACCGGAAGCTGGACGTCGAGAAGCTCTACGCCGCCCGGCTGCAGGCCGCGCGGGCCCGGCCGTACCTGGCGACCGCCCTGTTCGCGCTCCACCTGGTGGAGTCCCGGGAGGTGCCGACCATGTCCGTGGACCGCTACTGGCGCTGCTACGCCTCGCCGGTCTTCGTCGACCACACGCCGGTGGAGGACCTCGCCGGGGTCTGGGTGCACGAGGTCTCGCACCTGCTGCGCGACCACCACGGGCGCAGCGCCCGGATCGCCCGCGAACTCGGCCTGGAGGGCCCGCTCGCGCAGTGGCGGACCAACGTCGCCGCCGACTGCGAGATCAACGACGACGCGTTCGGCGACGGGCTGCCCCGCCCGGCCGGGGCCCTCCTGCCCGGTCGGCTGCAGCTGCCGGAGGGCCTGCTGATGGAGGAGTACCTGCGGGACTACCGGATCCAGGCGTACGACCTGAACGCGGCTTGGCTGGACTGCGGCAGCGGGGCGGACGGCACGGACCGCCCTTGGGAGCTGGGCCCCGACGGCGCCCGCGGCCTGAGCGCGCAGGAGCGCGACGCCGTCCGCTTCCGGGTCGCCGAGGGGATCCGGGGCCGCCCCGGCAGCGCCCCGGCGCGCTGGCAGCGCTGGGCCGAGGAGGCGTTCCACCCTCCCCAGCCGTGGCGGCAGTTGCTGGGCTCGGCGGTGCGCTCGGCGGTCTCCGGACCGGGTGCGGGCGAGGACTACAGCTACGGTCGTCCGGCCCGCCGCTCAGCCGGGGTGCCGGGCGCGCTGCTGCCGAGCCTGCGGCGGCGGCCGCCCCGGGTCTCGGTGATCATCGACACCTCCGCCTCGGTCTCGGACGACGAGCTGGGCAGCGCGCTGCTGGAGGTCGCGGCGATCGCCCGCGCGGTCGGCGGTCACCGGGACCAGGTCCGGGTGGTCCCCTGCGACGCGGCCGCCCCGGCCGTCCACTCGCTCTGCGCGACCGCCGGCATCCCGCTGCTCGGCGGCGGCGGCACGGACCTGCGCACCGGCTTCCGGGCCGCCCTGCGGTCCGCGCCCCGGCCGGACGTCATCGTGGTCCTGACCGACGGCCAGACCCCGTGGCCGTCCGCCGCCCCGCCGTGCCGTACGGTCGTCGGTCTCTTCCCGCGCCCGGCCGAGTACGACGAGGACGATCCGGACTACTGCCCGGACACCCCGCCGGAGTGGGCCCGGGTGGTCACCATCGGGTGACCGCACCCCGCACGCGGCCAGGGCGCGGCGGGGCCGGGGTCCGACGGAGGTCAGGGCACGACGGGGGCCAGGGCCCGACGGAGGAGGGCGCGGCGGGGATCAGGGCCCGACGTCCGCCGCGGCGGCGGAGCCGGGCGACGCGGGCGAGGCCGACGAGCCCTCGGCGCCGGACGGTCGGCTCGGCTGACCCGCAGGGTCTCCCGCCCCTGCCACCGGGGCGATCACCCGGGCTCACCTGCCGTCGCTCGCGCGGCCGCGCCGACGCCAACGCCAACGCCGGCGGCGGGTCCGGAAGCAGGCGCGTCGACGGGCTCGTGGGGGCTGAAGGTGCGGCGGTAGGCGGCCGGGGAGACGCCGAAGGCCGTCCGCATGTGCGAGCGCAGCGAGTTGCCGGAGCCCAAGCCGGCCCGGTGGGCGACCAGGTCGATCGGCAGGTCGGTGGTCTCCAGCAACTGCTTGGCCATTTCCAGGCGTTGCGCGGTGAGCCACTGCACCGGGGTCATGCCGGCCTCGTCGCGGAAGCGCCGGGTGAAGGAGCGCAGGCTCATCCGGGCGTGCTCGGCGAGCCGGGCGAGGGTCAGCGGCTCGCCGAGGTGTTCCAGGGCCCAGGCGCGGGTGGCGGTGGTGCTGGCGGCCGTGGGCTCGGGGACGGGGCGGTCGATGAACTGGGCCTGCCCGCCGTCGCGCCAGGGCGGCACGACGCACATGCGGGCGGCCCGGTTGGCGACCGCGGCGCCGTGGTCGCGGCGGATCATGTGCAGGCACAGGTCGACGCCTGCGGCCACCCCGGCGGAGGTGAGCACGTCGCCGTCGTCGACGAACAGGACCTCCTCGTCGACCTTGACCGCCGGGTAGGCCCGGCGGAACTCCGGGGCCAGGTTCCAGTGCGTGGTGGCCGGCCGGCCGTCGAGCAGCCCGGCCGCGGCGAGCACATAGGAACCCGAGCAGATGGACACCAGGCGGGTGCCGGACCGGATGCCCGCGATGGCGGCGCCGACCTCGCGGGGCAGCGGTCCGCCGTGGCCCAGCTCGGGCATGGCGTGGGTGGGCGGGATGATCACGGTGTCCGCCGAGGCCAGCGCCTCGGGACCGGCGGCCGGCTGCACGGTGAAGCCGGCGTCGCTGAGGACGGGGGCGCCGTCGGCGGTGCAGACGACGACCTCGTAGAGCGGGCGGCCCTCGGTGTCCAGTGCGCTGCCGAAGACCCGGGAGGGGATCCCGAGCTCGAAGGGCGGGACGCCGGGCAGCGCCAGCACGGCGATCAGGTGCCGCCGGGGACGCCCGCCCGCCCCGCCCGGCGTCCGCTTCACCCGCGTCTTCACCCGTGTCTTCGGAGCCGTCCGCGTCTGCGCCATTCCCATGGCCAGATCCTGTCACATAGTGGCCGGACGGCCAACACCGCGACGGACCGGGATGCCGGATCGTGGACTGCGCCGCCGGGGGCCCCGGCGGCGCACGGAACCGAAACGGAACGAAGGACGAGGTCGGACGGCATGCGAGCGGTGGTCGTGGAGCAGTGGGGCGGACCCGAGAACCTGGTCGAGCGCGAGGTCGACCGCCCCGAGCCGGGACTGAACGAGGTCCTGGTGCGGGTGCACGCCGCCGGTGTGAACCCGGTGGACTGGAAGACCAGGGCCAGCGGCGCCCTGATCGAGTGGGGCGAGGCACCGACGGTCGGCTGGGACGTCTCCGGCACGGTCGAGGCCGTCGGGCCGGGCGTGGGGGTGTTCCGGCCGGGCGACGAGGTCTACGGGATGCCGCTGTTCCCGCGCCAGGCGGGCGGCTACGCCGAGTACGTGGTGGCACCGGCCCGCCACTTCGCCCCCAAGCCGGCGGCCCTGACCCACGTCGAGGCCGCGGCGCTGCCGCTGGCCGCGCTGACCGCCTGGCAGGCCCTGGTGGACACCGCGGACGTCCGCCCCGGGGAGCGGGTGCTGGTGCACGCGGCGGCCGGCGGGGTCGGCCACTTCGCGGTGCAGATCGCCAAGGCCCGCGGCGCGTACGTCATCGGCACCGCCAGCGCCGGCAAGCACGACCTGGTCCGCGAGCTCGGCGCCGACGAGGTGATCGACTACCGGGCCGTCCGCTTCGAGGACGCCGTCGCCGACGTCGACGTCGTGCTGGACGGGCTCGGCGGCGAGACGGCGGAGCGCTCGCTGAAGGTGCTCCGCCCCGGCGGCCGGCTGATCACCCTGCCCGGGCCGGGCGACGTGCCCACCGCCCCGGAGGACGTGCGGACCCTGTGGGTCCTGGTCGAGCCCGACCACCTGGGCCTGCGCGAGATCGCCGCCCTGGTCGAGCGCGGCGCCCTGAAGCCCGTGGTCGAGACCGTCCTGCCGCTGTCGCAGGCCGCCGAGGCGCACGAACTGGGCGAGCAGGGCCGCACCACCGGCAAGATCGTCCTCACGGTCGCCTGACCCGGGGGCTCCGGAGGCGGGCGGACGGGCCCGCCTGCCGACGGTCGTTCCCGCGCAGGCACGGTCGTTCCCGCGCAGGTGCGGTCGTTCCCGCGCAGGTGCGGTCGTTCCCGCGCAGGTGCGGTCGTTCCCGCGCCGGCACGGTCGTCCCGGCGCCGTGACGGTTGGTCAGTCCTCCCACCGCCCGCTCCCCCCAGCCCGGCGCCGCCGGAGGATCCGACGATTACCCGGGCCGCGCCACCGCCCCTACGGTCGGGGGGTCACCCGCGGGTCGCTGTCACCTGGCCGGGCCGGTTGCGGGAGGCGGGCGCCCGAACCGGCTCCGTGGGGGCGTGCACCGTGTCGGTGTCGGGGAACTTCCGTAGGGCGAGGCGACTGACGGGCGGCCGGGTGCTGCTGTGGTCACTGCTCGGTCGGCTGCCCAACGCGATGAGTCCGATCGGCACGTTGCTGCTGGTCAGCCACAACACCGGTAGCGTGTGGGCCGGTTCGCTGGTCGCCGGGGCGCTGGCGGGTGGCCAGGCGATCGGCGGGCCGGTCGTCGGGCGGCTCGCCGACCGGCGCGGGCAGCGGACGGTGGGACTGGTCGCAGCCCTGGTCAACGCGGCGGCCCTGGTCGCCCTGGTCGCCGCGTCCGAGGGCGGGCTCGCGCTGGGCTGGCAGGTCGCCTCGGCCGCGCTGACCGGGCTGTCGGTCCCACTGGTCGGCCCGCTGTCCCGCAGCCGGTGGGTCCGACTGGCCGAGGGCGAGGGCGAGTTGACCGCCGCGGTGCTGGCGCTGGACGGGATCGTCGACGAGGTCTCCTTCACCGCCGGCCCGGCCCTCGTCGGTGTGCTGGCCGGTGCCGCCTCCCCCGCCGCGGGCCTGCTCACCGCGGCCGTGCTGTCCGGGGTCTGCGCCACCCTCTTCGCCCTGCATCCCACGGCCGTTCCGGGCGTCCCGGCGCCCGACCACCCCCGGACCCGCTCCGCCGAGCGCCTGCTGAGCCCGCCGTACGTCCTGCTGCTGGCCGGGATGGCCCTGTTGGGCGCCTGCTTCGGCTCGGTCCAGGTCGGCGTCACCGCCACCACCGAGGCACTGGGCCGACCGGGCACCGCCGGGCTGCTGTACGGCTTCATGGGATGCACCAGCGCCCTGGCGGGCGTCGCCACCGCCTCGCTGCCCGTCCGCTGGGGTCTGCCGCCGCGGCTGCGGACGAGCGCGGCGCTGCTCTTCGCCGCGTCCTGCCTGCTGTCCTTCGCGGGCGGCAGCGTCGTCACGCTCGCCGCGGCCGTCGGCCTCCTCGGGGTCTTCGTCGCACCGCAGTTCCTCACGATGTTCGGCCTGGTGGAGCGCACCGTGCCCGCCGCCCGCCTCGGCGAGGCGATGGCCGCACTGGTCAGCGCGCTGATCCTGGCCCAGTCGGCGGGCACCTTCCTCGCCGGATGGGCGGCCGACCACTTCACCCCGGGCGCCCCTTTCGCCGTCACGGCCGCCGCCGCGGCGGCCGCCGCCCTCACCGCCTGCACCGCGACCGAGCACCGCTACCGCCGCCGGTCCACCCCGCCGGCTTCGACCCAACCCGAGGCAGCCGCACCCGAGGCAGCCGCACCGGAGGCGACCGCGCTCGGGGCGGCTGAGCCCGAAACGGCCGACCACGGTAGCCGCTGACCGACCGGGTCGCCGCGGCTCTCACAGCAGGGCCACCCCCACCGCGGCGGCCGCCGCGGTGATGATCAGGACCAGCACGTTGACCGGCACGTCCCAGGCCAGGGAGCCGTGTTCGGCGCCGCGGTCCGCG
Source organism: Kitasatospora sp. NPDC093550 (assembly GCF_044764985.1). Lineage (NCBI taxonomy): Bacteria > Bacillati > Actinomycetota > Actinomycetes > Kitasatosporales > Streptomycetaceae > Kitasatospora > Kitasatospora sp. NPDC093550. The sequence continues at coordinate 288,951 of NZ_JBIWJF010000011.1, read as the reverse complement.
GTGAAGACGGACGGGTCCGCGGGCAGGTAGTGGATGGTGACCTCGCGGCCGTACGAGCGGGCCGGGTCCGGCAGCCCCGATGTGCAGTGGGCGGTGACGGCCCTGCCCTCGTGGGTGGTGAAGGCCACGACCGGTGTGATGGTGGTGAAGGTACCGCCCTCCGCGTCCGTGCCGACGTCCTTCAGGACCGCGACGACCCGGCCCCGGACGGCGGCCATGGAGGCGAGCTCCTCGCGGCGGCGGCGCACGTCGCGGATGTTCCCTGGCAGCTGACCGGCGGTCAGGACGGCCAACGGCCCGCCCGCGCCGATCAGCGCCCACGGCCAGCCCCAGTCGATCGCGGCGAGGGCCACCAGCCCGAGGCAGACCAGGAAGGCCGCGGCGTTCGGCCGGCCGAGCCCCCGGCCGCCGCCCTCGCCCGGGTCGCCGGTGAACCGGAGGGCGTGCGGCCTGCCGCGCGGGTAGTGGATCCCGATCTCCCGGTCCGTCCACGCGGCGGTGATCATCTCGCCGCAGTCGCCGTCGTTCGTCACGGTCACCGCCTGCCCGGTGGACGGGTCCCGGTAGGACACGACCACCCATATCCCGCCGTGCCGGGAGCCGCCGTGCCGGGGCGTCCGCACCTGCTCGATCCGGCCCCGGACCCGGACCGTCCGCTGGGCCCCGGTCACCCCGGCCAGCGACCGCCCGTAGCCGATCAGCGCCAGCGCGCCGAACACCGCGCACCACAGCGTCAGATACCCGTGCCAGCCCATGCGCTCTCCTCCTCCTGCTGACTGACGGACCGTCACCTCTGCGCATCCGAACGGGCCGCAGGGTCAGTGCGCCGGGCTTCGCCGCACCACGGTGCCCCGCTCGTCCGCCTCCAGCGAGGCCGCCGCGCCCCCGGGGCCGGTCACGGTGATCCTGATGACCAGGGCTCCGGTGAGGCGGTCGGCGGTGAGCTGCCAGGACCGCGGCGCGTCGACCCCCAGGGTGGCGCCGGCCTCCCGGACCAGCGCGGGAACGGCCTCGAAGGGCAGCGACCTCGGGTCGAACTGCGGGACCCCGACACCGGTGGGCGCGAAGGCGACCGACAGCGCCTGGTCCTGAGCGGTGAGGGTGAGCGCCCGGGGCGCGTCCCGGCCCTGGGTGACCGAGTCGACGGCCCAGCGCATCTCCCCGACCTCGAGCATCGACTGGCCCGGGCCGAGCGTGACCGTGCCGGACCCCGCCGTGAGGACGGTGGACGACACGGCGGACGAGGTGGTGGAGACGGACGGCTGCGCGGAGTCCGGCCCGGGGCCGCCCCCGCCGAACAGGTCGGCGCGGAACAGCAGCACCACGGCGGCCGCGCCGAGCAGCAGGCCGAGGAGCCCGACGACGCCGACGGCACCACCCTCCGGAGGATCCCCCGGCACGGCCGGCCCGGGCGCCGAATCGATGCGGGCCCCGGCCGCCCGCTCCTCCCACTCCGGCGTCGGCCGCTTCACGATCCGCACCCGCCCCGGCCGGTCCGGCGGGTACCGGACCACCAGGACGCCGCCCGGCCGGTAGTCGGGGAGTTCGGCGACATGCACGTCCGCGGTGATCCCGACCCGGTACGCGGGGGCGTCCTGCGGTGCGACGGTGAGGTCGAACCGCACCGGCACGTCGGTCACTTCGACCTCGGCGGCCTCCAGTCCCTCGATCAGCGCGAGGGCCGTACGCGGCGGGGCAGCCGCCTCCCGGACCCGCCGCGGCGCACCGGCGAGCAGGTACAGCAGCCCGTAGGCCACGGGCAGACCGGTGCCCGCGACGATCAGCGGAACCCGCTCGATGACGATGCCCACGACGAACGCGGCCGACGACGCCCCGATCACACCGCCCGTCAGGAACCCCCGGGCGACGACCAGAGCCAGGACCATCGGAGCTCTCCGCGCGGGCGGTGCGCCCGTGGTGACTGTCATACCGGGGATTGTGCCGGTACCGACGGACGGACGACAGACCCACGGGCAACCGCGGCCGCCCCGCAGCGGAGGCGGCCGTCCCGCGATCAGTCCTGGCCCACCTTCGCCAGGGCGTCGACGATCAGCTGGGTGGCGAAGGTGTGGTCGTCCCTGCCGGACAGCCGGTTGATGTGCTCGGCGAGCAGGACGGTGACGGCCTCCAGCGGGTTCATCTCGGCCGCCGTCCACGGCCCGTACTGGGCGCGCCACAGGTTGGGGCTCAGCCCGGTGCCGGCCGCGGTGAGCAGGCCGGCCATGGTGGGGATGACCTCGGGGCGGAAGGTCCTGGGCATCATCCGCATCGTCGCCACCAGCGTCGGCACGGTGTACTCGATGATGTCCTCGTCGTGGTTCTCCAGACTCCCGCGCAGCCAGTTCATGAACATGTAGATGAGCGTGCAGGTGCCGTCGAGGAGCTCGTCGAGCCCGTCGGCGCCGAAGGACGCCGCGAACTGACTGATCATCCGCTGCTGTTCGGCGTCCGTCCCGGACTTGCCGTCGTAGACGGCCTTGAGCCGCGAGTCGATCACCATGAGGGCGGCGCTCACATCGCCGACGGGGGCAAATCGGGGGTCGCAGGGCGATGACATGGGACTCCTTCTGGTACGGCTACAGCACGTAGCAAGGTGCGTTCGCAGGGTAGTGCCTCCGGCGGCCGCCGGTCAGGCGAATCCCGATGAACCGAGGGCCTGGTGCTGCGACCCGCGGGGCGGCCCGCCGACCGGTCGGGGGGATTCACAACCGATCGGTTGAATAACCCCGGGGGCAGGCGTAGCGTTGTCCTCAACCAATCGGTTGAGGATGAACAGGGGTGCGTGGTGGCCGTCGACCAGTTGTCCCGGGCGTTCGTGGCCCTGGCGGATCCCACGCGACGGGACATCGTCGCGCGGCTGTCGGTGCGGGACGCGACCGTCGGCGAGCTGGCCGAGTCCTATGCGATGTCCATGCAGGCCGTCTCCAAGCACCTGAAGGTGCTGGAGGAAGCCGGGCTGGTGAGTCGCAGCCGGGACGGGCAGCGGCGGCCGTGCCACCTGGAACCGCAGGTGTTCGACTTGATGACGAACTGGATCGAGCGGTACCGCCGGCGGGCCGAGGAGCGGTTCAGCCGCCTGGACGCCCTCCTCGCCGACCTGGCCGAGACCGAGACCAACGCCGGCACCGAGGTCGACGCCGAGGCCGAGACCGAAGCCCGGGCCGAGGACGCGACGACGCGTCCGCCCGGCCCGGCCCGGCGCACCCACCACCACGAGGACCGACCCGAGCACACCGAAGGAGACCCGTCATGACCTCCACCAGCAACCACGAGACCCGGATCGAAGCGGACCCGCAGCTGCCCACCATCCGGATCGTCCGCGAGTTCGACGCCCCGCAGGAGCGGGTGTTCCGGGCCTGGATCGAGCCCGAGCTGGTCGCCCGGTGGCTCGGCCCGAAGGACCTCGACATGAAGATCGACGCCTGGGAGCCGCGGACGGGCGGGCGCTACCGCTACTCGATGCACCGCGAGGGCCAGGAGGTCGCCGCCTTCTACGGGTCCTTCCACGAGGTCCGGCCGGCCACCCGGCTCGTCCAGACCTTCACGTACGAGGGCGTGCCGGACGGCGTCTCGCTGGACACCGCGACCTTCGAACCCGCCGGGGAGGGCCGCACCCGCGTCACCGTGCTGTCGGTGGTGGACAGCCTGGCGGCCCGGGATGCCATCCTGGCCAGCGGCATGGAGCACGGCGTGGTCGAGGGCTACCGGAAGCTCGACGACCTGCTCGCCGCCGGCTGAGCCCACCGGCTCCGCACCCCTCAGGGCAGCACGGCCACGGCCTCCACCTCCACCAGCTGCTCGTCGTACCCGAGCACCGAGACGCCGAGCAGCGTGCTGGGCGCGTCGTGCTCCCCCATGTAGGCGCGGTAGACGTTCCACACCTTCACCAGGTCGGCCTGGTCGCCGGAGGCCACGTACACGGTCGTCCGGGCGACGTCGGCGATCCCGGCGCCCGACTCCTCCAGCACCGCGATCAGGTTGCGCATCACCTGGTGGGCCTGGCCCTCGTAGTCGCCGACGGCGACCGTCCGGCCCTCCTGGTCGAGCGGACAGGCCCCGGCCAGCCACAGCGAGCGGGCCGGGGCGTCCACCACCGCGCCGTAGGCGTAGTCGACGGCGGGTGTCAACCGCGTGCTGCGGACCAGCTTGACGGCACTGCCCATGAAGTCCTCCGATGGTCCCACCCGAACGTTCGCGCCCATCGTTGGCCTCCCCCGAACGACCGTCAAACCATTTACGGGTGAACTCCGCGCAGTTCCAAGGCCGGTGCGCCCACGATTCACCGGTGCGGGTGATGGCGGCCGCCCCCGCCGGACCGGAATCCTGGTGCCCGTCCGCACCGTTCACCCGCGACCGCCGCCCGGGAGCCACCCATGCACGACCGACCGTCCGACCAGCACCAGGAGCACGGCCGGGAGCACGACCGGGCTGCCGGCGCTGCGGCTCCCGGTGCCGGGGCCCCCGGTGCCGAGGCCCCCGGTGTCGGGCGACGCCGCGTGCTCGGCCTCGCCCTCGGAGCGGGCCTCGTCCCGGCGCTCGCCCCGGCGGCGCTCGCGACACCCTCCGCCGACCGCACCGGCACCCGCCCGCACCCGCTCACCGACGACCCCGAGCCCCCGAGCGTCGCCCTCGGCCGCCGGGTCGCCGCCGTCGCCACGGCGCAGCTCGGCGTGCCGTACGCCTGGGGCGGCGGCGACCGCCTCGGGCCGAGCCTCGGGTTCTGCGACGAGGAGAACGGCTACCTCGACGGCGTGTGCCTGGGCGAGACGACGGTGGGCTTCGACTGCAGCGGCCTGTCGCTCTACTGCTGGTACCTGGCCAGCCGCGGCACGGTCGAGCTGGGGCACTACACCGTCGCCCAGTTCAACCGCAGCGCCCCGGTGGACCGCGACCGGCTCGCGCCCGGCGACCTGCTGTTCTTCTCCCGCCCGAACGCGCCGCTCCACCACGTCGGGATCCACGTCGGCGACGGCGCCATGATCCACGCCGAGCGCACCGGGACGCTGGTCGCCCGCGTGGAGCACGTGCTCGACGTCCCGCGCTGGGCGGGCGAGTTCGCCGGCGCCCGCCGCCCCGCGCCGCCCACCGCCTGATCACCGAGCTCGTCGCGCGGGTCCGCCCGGGGCACTACAGGCCGCCGTGCGGCGCGCCCAGCCCCGCGTGGACCCGCCGCAGCAGCGACTGCAGCACCCGCCGCTCCCCCGCGTCCAGCGGGGCGAGCACCTCGTCCTGCACCACCCGTGCCTGCGCGTCGAGTTCGGCGAGCAGCGCACGGCCGGCGGCGGTGATCGAGACCGAGACCCGCCGCCGGTCGGCCTGGTCCCTGGCGCGCTCGACGTACCCGGCGGCGGCGAGCTGGTCGGCGACCTTGGCCAGGTCGCTCGGGTCGATGCCCAGTCGACGCCCCAGGTCGCGCTGGGCCTGCGGGCCGAGGTCGGCGAGCGAGGCGAGCACCGCCATGTCCCAGAGCCGCAGGCCACGTTCGGCCAGCCGCTCGGCGAGCCGGCCACGGGCCGTCTTGCCGACCCGGGAGAGCAGGTAGGTGCTCAGGTCCAGCAGGGTCGGGGGCAGTTCGAGCGGAGTCTCGGAGGTCATGGCGCCATTCTAGGGTCCATCCCTATAGTGGGTATCGACCCACTAATTGCTTCGGTGATGCCGTCGACGGCCCGCCGACCTCGCCCCCAGGAGTTCGCCCGTGGACGCCCTGTACCCCCGCCTGCTCGTCACCCGCTTCGCCGAGTGCTTCGCCTTCTACCGGGCGATACTCCCGCCGCTCACCGGCGCCGCCCTGGTCAAGGGCGCACCGGAGGGCCCGTACGCCAACTGGGACGTCGCCGACCAGGCCCTCCTGGTGCTCTTCGCCCGCTCCGCGATGGCCGCCACCCTCGGCACCACCGGGCTGCCCGCCCGCCCCACCGCCCCCGCACAGGACCCCGCGATGCTGGTCCTCCGGGTCGACGACGTGGACGCCGCCCCCGACCTCTGCCTGCGCCACGGCGGCACCCCGGCCGCCCCCGCCACCGACCGCCCGGACTGGGGCCCGGACCTCCGCACCGCCCATCTGCGCGACCCGGACGGCCACCTGATCGAGCTGCAGTCCTACTGACCCCCGTGGTGAAAGCGCCGACGGGCCGGACGAGGTGCCTTCCAGGTCCGGCCCGCCCCCTTCGTCCCTCCAGGTTGAGCTGATACCGCAGGGTCGTGTGCGTCGCCACGGCCCGGACGGCAGGGAGAACGGAGTCGGCGCATCAGCTGCGCGGCAAGGGGTCACCCGAGGCTGCTGCGGCCGTGGTCACAGTCCGCGCCGACGGGGCAGGGTCGCGCCGGGCCGGGCCGTCAACGCTGGAACACCTGAAGCTCCCGCACCGCGTCGTTGAAGTTCGCCCCGAGGTACCCGGCCGGCAGGTCCGTGGTCTTCTCCACGTCGAGGGTCGACCAGAGGTGGACGGCGTTGCAGCCGTGGTAGCCCTTCATCGAGGACACGCTGAGCGCCACGTCGATGTAGTTCACCAGGTGGTAGCCGGCGGCGTCGCAGCCGCCCGCGTCCCCGAAGAAGGAGTAGATGACGCCGCCGCCGAAGTTCGCGTCCTTGTACTCCTCCAGCAGCAGCGTCCGGTCGGCCGGCTGTTGCGCCGTGCGGGGGCGGCCGTCCGCCTTGGCCAGGGCGTCCGCCCGGGAGTCCGACGAGCAGGCCCGGCCGAGCAGTGGTGAGGCCGTGTCCGCGCCCGGAACGTGCCCGACCACGGCGGCGCAGTACTGGACGTCCGGTACGGGCAACGGGCGGAGCCGGACGGCGTCGGCCGGGGCTGCGACGACGGCGCCCGCGAGAGCGAGACAGCCCGCGAGGGCGGGGGCGAAGAGTCCGCGCGGAACACGCATGGGTACCTCCGGTACGGGTGGGGACATCGGCGGCCGGGGACTCGACCGCCGCGCCCATTCGACGGTCGACCGCCGCACCGGCACCGTCGACACACCGCGCAACCCCACTAGTCGTACGTATGCCATTCGTACGCCGCACGACCGCCGCCCGCCCGCCCGCCGCCGCGGTCACCCCTCGGCGCCGTCCTCCTCCCACAGCTCGGCGCTGCACGCGGCGACCAGCGCGCCGATCCGCGCCCACGCCTCCTCGGCCGGCATCGGCTCCAGGCGGCGGCCGTCCCTCAGCCGCAGGGCGACCCGGTCGTCCACGGCTTCCTTGGCCCCGATCACCGCCTGGTACGGCACCAGCCGGGCTTCCCGGATCCGGGCGCCCAGACTGCCGTGCTCGGGCCCGGCGACCTCGGCGCGCAGTCCGAGGTCGAGGCAGCGCTGCCGGAGCCGTTCGGCCTGCGGCAGTTCGGCGTCGGAGATCGGCAGCAGCACGACCTGGGCCGGTGCGAGCCAGGCCGGGAACGCGCCGCCGTTCAGCTCGATCAGGTGGGCCACCACGCGCTCGACGCTGCCGATCACGCTGCGGTGGACCATCACCGGGCGGTGCTTGGCGCCGTCCGGGCCGATGTAGTGCAGGTTGAACCGCTCGGGCTGGTGGAAGTCGATCTGGACGGTGGAGAGGGTGAACTCGCGCCCGGCGCCGTCGGCGATCTGCACGTCGATCTTGGGTCCGTAGAAGGCGGCCTCGCCCTCCGCCGCCTCGAACGGCACCCCGGAGCGCTCCAGGACGTCGGTGAGCAGCGCGGTGGCCCGCTGCCAGAGCGCCGGATCCGCCACGTACTTGCCACCCGGACCGGGCAGCGAGAGGCGGTAGCGGACCGGCACGACGCCGAGCGCGCGGTGCGCCTCGCGGATCAGCTCCAGGGCGGCGACAGCCTCGTCGGCGGCCTGCTCGGGGGTGCAGAACACGTGCGCGTCGTTCAGCTGGATCGCCCGGACCCTGGTCAGCCCGCCCAGCACCCCGGACAGCTCGGAGCGGTACATCCCGCCCAACTCAGCCATGCGGAGCGGGAGTTCCCGGTAGCTGTGGGAGCGTGAGCGGAAGATCAGCGCGTGGTGCGGACAGAGGCTGGGCCGCAGCACCACCTCCTCCGAGCCCAGTTCCATGGGCGGGAACATGTCCTCGCGGTAGTGCGCCCAGTGGCCGGAGATCTCGTACAGCTCGCGTTTGCCGAGCACCGGCGAGTAGACGTGGCGGTAGCCGGCCCGGCGCTCGCGGCCGCGGATGAACTCCTCCAGGGTGTGCCGGATCGCGGCGCCGTCGGGCAGCCAGTACGGCAGGCCGGAACCCATCAGCGGATCGGTGTCGAAGAGGTCGAGCTCGCGGCCGAGCCTGCGGTGGTCGTGAGCGGGGTGGTCGTGCGCGGCGCGGTCGTTCACGGGCTCGTTGTTCACGGGCTCGTTGTTCACGGGCTCGTTGTTCACGGGCTGGTCGTTCATGCGGGGGTCTCCACTCTGGGACCGCGGGCGAGTGGAGCCGGAGACGACGAAGCCCCGGGGCACTCGCCCCGGGGCTTCGGACTAGGTCAGCAGTCAGCGCGCCGGGACTCTCTCCGGCGTCGTCGTGACGAGTGCAGCGCGCTTCATGTGATCAACCGTAGCAGGTCGTCGGCCGGGCCCCAGATCCTTTTCGGATCGAGGCTCAGCGCAGGACGACGCACCCCCGGGCACCCAGGGCCTCCAACGCCCCGGCCGACAGCCGCACGTCGTTCCACCGCAGGTCCAGCTTCTCCAGCGCCGGCAGCGCGGGCGCCACCGGCCGAGCGCGCGAGGCGTCCGGTTCCGTCAGCCAGCGCGGCAGTTCGGTGATCCGGTTGCCGCGCAGGTCGAGCCGGCGCAACCGCGGGAGCCCGGCGAGCGCCGCCGGGATCTCGGTGAGGGCGTTGTCCCTGAGCTCCAACTCGCGCAGCTCGGTGAGTCCGGCCACCGAGTCCGGGAGGGTGGTCAACTCATTACCCTGGAGCCACAGTTCGCGCAGCGCACCGAGCTTCCCGAGCTCCTCGGGCAGCGTGGCGAGCCGGTTGTGCTGCGCCCGGAGCTCGACCAGGGAGGCCATCTCGCCGATGGTGGCGGGGAGTTCGGTGAGCCGGTTCTCGCCGACGTTGAGGTAGCGCAGCGCGGTCAGCCGGCCGAGGCTGTCCGGGAGGGCGGTCAGTGCGTTGTCGTGCAGGTAGAGGAAGTCGCCGAGCCCGGTGAGATCGCCGAGCTCCGCGGGCACCTCGGTGAGCCCGTTGTGCCCGAGGTCGAGGGTGCGCAGCGCGGTCAACCGCCCGACGGCCGGGGAGAGTTCGGAGATCCCGGTGTCGGCGAGGATGAGCACCGTCAGGTCGGTGCGCTCCCACACCTCGTCGGGCACCCGGCCGAGCTGCCGCTTCCAGAGGTTGAGCGTCGTGTCCGTCACGCCGGCCATTCTCCGCTACCGGCGGAGGCCTGCGCCGGACGCCCCCGCCCCGGCGGGGCCGGTGAGGCACCCCGTCGGGGCGGCGACGCGGCCGGGCCCCGGCCGGCGGTGTCACCGGGTGCCGCAGAAGGCCTGCTCCAGGAAGCCGTACCCGGCCACCGCCTGCGCCTGGAGCTGCGTCTCGTCGCCGCGGGGGGTGACGGACAGGGCGACCTGCCGCTCCCCCGAGTTCCACAGCTGCGTGTTGTAGCCGGCCACCCCGCCGTCGTGCCCGTAGACCACCCCGCAGGACAGCTGCCACCGGGCCAGTCCCAGCCCGTAGCTCAGGCCCGTGGGCTGGCCGTTGACCTCGATCGGAATCGTCGTGGTCATCTCCTTCATGAGCTGGGGCGGGAGCAGCCGGCCGCCGGTCAGGGCCTGCTCGAAGCGGTTCAGGTCACTCAGGGTGGAGACGAGTTCGCCCGCCGCGTTCGCCCAGGAGACGCTCGCCACGGTCACGTCCCGGTCGCTGCGGTCCGCCGGGCCGGGGCCTTCGACGAGGGTGAGGTAGCCGTGCGCGTGCGGGCCGCGGATGTCGGTGGCCGTCCCCGGGAAGTAGGTCCCGCTCAGGCCGAGCGGGCGCAGCAGGCGCGCGGTGATCTCCTGGGCGTAGCCGTGCCCGGTGACCCGCTCGATGATCATGCCGAGCAGGGTGTAGTTGACGTTGGAGTAGCCCCACGAGGTGCCCGGCGGGAAGGCGGGCGCGTGGGCCACCGAGGCGGCGACCACCTGCGCCGGGGTGATCGTCCGGGTCAGCCCGCCCTGGTCCAGCCAGTTCCGGACCGCCGCCGGGTCGGTGGGGTCGGGGAAGAGCCCGCCCTTCTCGTTGGTCGGGTCCCAGAGGCCGGAGCTGTGGTTGAGCAACTGGCGCACGGTGATGTGTGCGCCGCCGGGGACCGTGCCCGGCAGGTATCGCTCGACCGGGTCGTCCAGGCCGATCCGGCCCTCCCCCACCAGCTGGAGCACGGTCGTGGCGGTGAACACCTTGGTGATGCTGCCGGCCCGGAACCGCCCGTCGGTGCGGACCGGCGCTCCGGTGGCCAGGTCCGCCACGCCCGATCCGCCGCGCCAGGCCCCGTGCCGGTCCCTGACCTCGGCGATCGCGGCGACCGCGCCCGCCCCGGTGACCGCGCGCAGCGCCGCCGCCCGGCGGCCGCCGGTCTGCCGCTCGCCACCGCCCTGTGGCCCGCCGGCCTGCTCCCCGTCGGCGTGCTGCGCTCCCGCCTGCTGCGCGCCGGCCCGCTGCGCGCCGGGGGGGCCGGGGGGGGCCCCCCGGGGGGCCCGGGCGGCGGGCCCCCCCCGCCCCCGGGCCCCCCCACCCCCCCCGGCCCCCCGCCCCCCCCCCCCCCCCCCCCCGCGCCCCC
>NZ_JBIWJF010000011.1:124327-278208 GCF_044764985.1 Kitasatospora sp. NPDC093550 | reverse complement strand
CACCGCCGTGTGCCCCGCGGCCCGGCTCCCGGTGGGCGGGGCGGCCCCCCCCCGGGGGCCCCCGGGCCGGGGGGGGGCGGGGGGCGGGGGGGGCCCCCGCGGGGCCCCCCGGCGCGACGAGCGCCAGACAGACCGTCGCGACCAATGCCGTAGCGGCACCTCGCGCCGCACGAGCCGCACGCCGTGCCGAGCGTCCCCCACCCTGTGCCATGCGCCCCCACCCCTCCCGCGGCGAGCGCTCCCTCGCCCTCGCCGCCCAGCCTCGCCGCCGCCCTGGCGGCCGGTCATCCTCCACGGGGAGGACCCGGTCGTACACCCCCGTGAGGATGGGCTACGCCGGAAGCCGGAGGCCTTCCGTGCCGGGGCTACCGCGCCGGGGCCGGCCGGACGGGGTGCTTGCTCAGGATGGACACCCGGTTGAAGGAGTTGATGGTGATCGCCACCCACACCACCGCCGAGATCTCCGCCTCGCTCAGCACCTCGCGCGCCGCGCCGTACGCGGCCTCCTGCGCGGCCGCGTCCGCCGGGCTGGTGGTCGCCTCGGCCAGGGTGAGCGCGGCCCGCTCCCTCGCGTCGAACAGCTCGGTGTCCCGCCACGCCGGGAGGACTCCCAGCCGCTGGGGCGTCTCGCCCTCGCGCAGGGCGGCCTTGGTGTGCACGTTGAGGCAGAAGGCGCAGCCGTTGATCTGCGACACCCGGAGGTTGACCAGCTCGACCAGCCGCCGGTCCAGCCCGGCCTCGGCTGCCACCTCGCGGGTCGCCTCCGCGGCCGCGACCAGCGCCTTGTACGCCTGGGGGCTCTGCTTGTCGATGAACACCCGCCGGTCCGCCGGGACCACCGTCACGTCACTCACCCGAACTCCTCCGCCCCGTTCGCTGTCGCTAGATTGATCACTGTCACCCGCCACTCTGCCATGGCATGATAGTTGAATATAGAACTATATTGGAAGAGCGCCGCCACCACCCGGGAGGGACCACCACCGTGAGCACCGCCGAAACCGACCTCGTCGAGCCGCACGCCGCCGGACCGCGGGTGGAGGTCCTGCCCCCGCGGGACGTCCCGCTCGGCGGTCCGCGCGCGATGACCGTGCGCCGGACGCTGCCGCAGCGCTCCCGCACCCTGATCGGCGCCTGGTGCTTCGTCGACCACTACGGCCCGGACGACGTCGCCCACACCGGCGGCATGGACGTCGCACCGCACCCGCACACCGGTCTGCAGACCGTCAGCTGGCTGTTCACCGGCGAGATCGAGCACCGGGACAGCCTCGGCGTCCACGCCTTCGTCCGACCGGGCGAGGTGAACCTGATGACCTCCGGCCACGGCATCGCCCACTCCGAGGTCTCCACCCCGGCCACCACCACCCTGCACGGCGTCCAGCTGTGGGTCGCCCTGCCCGAGGAACACCGGCACACCGGCCGCGACTTCCACCACCACGCGCCCGCCCCGGTCGCCCTGGACGGCGGCGAGGCCCGGGTCTTCCTCGGTTCCCTGGCCGGGGACACCTCCCCCGTCCCCACCTTCACCCCGCTGCTCGGCGCCGAACTCTCCCTGCGCCCGCACGCCACCGTCACCCTCGACGTCGACCCCGCCTTCGAGCACGGCCTCCTCGTCGACCGCGGCGAGGTCACCTTCGCCGGCACCCCGCTGCACCCGGCCGACCTCGGCTACCTCGCCCCCGGCCCCACCACGATCACCCTCACCAACACCGGCGACACCGACGCCCGGCTCATCCTCCTCGGCGGCACGCCCTTCGAGGAGCAGATCGTCATGTGGTGGAACTTCATCGGGCGGTCTCAGGACGACATCACCCGAGCCCGCGAGGAGTGGATGAGCTCCGCGAACCCCGACCGCTTCGGCGCCGTCGACGGCTACCCGGGCGACCGCCTGCCCGCCCCGGAGCTCCCGGGAATCCCCCTCAAGCCCCGCGGAAACAAGCGCTGACCAGGGCATTTGCCAGTCGGGGGTGCGGCAACCGGGCCCACCGCACCCCCGAGTCGGGACCTCCCTGCGGCCGCCCCGAGCCCCACCGACGATCTTGCTTCAGGCCAGTTATGGAGACTCGGCCTTGCGGGGCGTTCCGAGCCCCCCTCTGTCAGCAAGAGCCCGCCGACCCGCCCCGCAGGCCCGATGGGCCGGGTTCCCCGGCCGGGCCCCTTCGAGCCTCCGCCCTGCTCGACGTGCCGGGGGGCGGCCGGGACGTACGGACGCGGCGGGCGGTTTACGGGCGCGTCCGGGCCGGCCGCGTCCGGGCCGGACTCACGGCGGCGGTCGGCCGGTGTGCTGCGGAGTGACCCAGGCCGTGCCGGGAACCGGCGGCGAGGCCGTGGCCCGCGACGGTGCCGTGGCGGGCCCCGGCGGGGGCGCGGAGAATGGTGATCACGAACAGCCGGCGTCTGGATTGCGGATGTGAAGCTCTTCGGTGGTCCCGCCGCGTCCCCCGGGGCACTGGCGCCCGGTGCGGGCGCCGGCGAAAAGGGGCTGAGGGCCGGTGCCCTCGGACTCTTCTCGTCCGTGGTCCTGGGGATCTCGTCGACCGCCCCGGCGTACAGCCTCGCCGCGACGCTCGGCCTGATCGCCGCCGGCGTGGGCTTGCAGACACCGGTGGTCATCATGCTGGCCTTCGTGCCGATGCTGCTGATCGCGCATGCCTACCGGGAGCTCAACGCCACCGACGCGGACTGCGGGACGACGTTCACCTGGGCGACTCGCGCGTTCGGGCCCCGCGCCGGGTGGATGGGCGGCTGGGGCATCATCGTCGCCGACGTCCTCGTGATGGCGAACCTCGCGGAGATCGCCGGGATCTACGGCTTCCGCCTGGTGGGCGCGGACTCGCTCGCGGACGACCGGCTGTGGACGACGGTGGCCGGGGCCGTCTGGATCGCCGTGATGACGGCGATCTGCTACCTCGGCATAGAGATCTCGGCCGCCGTGCAGCGCTGGCTGCTGTGCATCGAGGTGGCCGTGCTGCTCCTGTTCGCCGTCGTCGCGCTGGTGAAGGCCTACAGCGCCGACGGCCCGGCGACGGCCGTCCACGTCTCCGTGTCCTGGTTCGATCCGACCCGGATCGCCTCTCCGCAGGCGTTCACCACCGGTTTCCTGGCCGCCGTCTTCGTCTACTGGGGCTGGGACACCGCGGTCGCGGTCAACGAGGAGACCGCCGACACCAAGCGCATCCCGGGCCGCGCCGCCGTCATGTCGACGGTGCTCCTCCTGATCGTCTACACCTTGGTGTCCACCTCCGCGCAGGCGTTCGCCGGAGTCGGCAGCGAGGGCATCGGCCTCGGCAACGCCGCCAACTCCGACGACGTGCTCTCCGGCCTCGGCCGGTCGGTCTTCGGCGGGGAGGGTACGGGCGAGTTCCTCACCAAGCTGCTGATCTTCATGGTCCTGACCTCGGCGGCCGCCTCCACGCAGACCACGATCCTGCCCGTGGCCCGCACGGTCTTCTCGATGGCGGCGCACAAGGCGCTGCCCTCGCGCTTCGCCCGCCTGCACCGCCGGTACCTCACCCCGACCTGGTCCACGGTCGGCATGGGCCTGGCGTCGGTCGGCCTGCTGGTGGTGCTCACCGCGGTGAGCCACCACGTCCTGGCGGACTCCATCGCCTCGGTCGGCCTGGCCATCGCCTTCTACTACGGCCTCACCGGCTTCGCATGCGTCTGGTTCTACCGCCGGGTGCTCACCCGCAGCCGACGGGACCTCCTGTTCAAGGGCGTGCTGCCGGGCATCGGCGGGCTCATCATGCTCGGCCTGTTCTGCTACGCGGCCTTCGACGTGTACGCCGCCCCCGGCTACGGCGCGACCACGGTGGACCTGCCGGTCATCGGCCGGACCGGCGGGGTCACCGTGATGGGGCTCGGAGCGCTGCTGATCGGCGCCCTGCTCATGCCGTTCGTCACCCGCGAGCACACGGCGACCCTTCGCCTGCAGCGGCGGCTGCTGCCGCGCCTGCTGCCGCCGCACCCGGCCGTCGAGCACGCCAACCGTTACGTTCCCGCCGACGGCCGCTCCGGCGTGGGCGGGGACTGGTTCGACGTCATCCCGCTCTCCAGCAGCCGGGTCGGCCTGGTCGTCGGCGACGTCCTCGGGTCCGGGCTGGCCGCAGCGGCGACCATGGGACGCCTGCGGACCAGCGTGCGCGTGCTCTCCCGCCTCGACCTCGACCCGGACGACCTGCTCTGCCGTCTCGACGACGCCGTCCGGCAGGACACCGAGGACCCCACGAGGAACCGGACCGAGGACCGCGCCACCGGGGCCGTGGGAGTGACCTGCCTCTACGCGGTGTACGACCCGGTCACCGGCCGGTGCTGCCTCGCCCTCGCGGGACACCCTCAGCCCACGATCGTCGACCCGGCGAGCGGTCTCGTCATCCACCCGGAGCTCCCGGACGGGCCGGCGCTCGGAGTCGACGGACCGCCGTACCGGAGCACCGAGCTCGCCCTCCCCCCGGGCACTCTGCTCGCCCTGCTCACCGACGGCCTGATCCACACCCCCGACCACGCCGCCGACGAGGGCCGCGAGCTGCTGGCGGGCGTCCTCGAGCCCCACCGGCACTCGTTGGAAGAGCTGTGCGACCGGGCCCTCGAAACCCTGCTGCCCGGCCCGGTGGACGACGACGCGGTGCTGCTCCTGGTCCGCACCCGACTCCTGGACCGCGAACAGGTCGCCGAATGGGAACTGTCCGCCGAGCCCACCTCCGTCTCCACCGCGCGCCGGCTGACCTCGGGACAGCTGCGCGACTGGGGCCTGGACGAACTGTCGTTCACCACCGAACTCATCGTCAGCGAGCTGGTCACCAACGCCGTCCGGTACGCCCGCGGACAAGTCCGCATCCGCCTCATCCGGGACCGCGGCCTGGTCTGCGAGGTGTCGGACACCGGGCACACCTCGCCCAACCTGCGCCACGCCGCCACCGACGAAGAGGGCGGACGCGGGCTGTTCATCATCGCCCAGGTGACCCGCGGCTGGGGAACCCGCTACACCACCACCGGCAAGACCATCTGGACCGAGCAGGACCTGCCCGACGGGAGCTGACGCCTTCGCCACCACCGGCAGCGCCCCTGCCCGTGGCCGCCGTTCGCGCCGAACGCGACCGCGCCGTCACGGCCAGGGTCGGCGACGGCGTCAACGACGCGCCCCTCGGGCGGCCGCCGACATCGTCCTCTGAGGACCCGCCTCCAGCTCGGCGGGCCGATCGTGCTGGTCCGGGACAAGCTCGCCGTCCTCGGCGCCGGCTCGGTCCTCGACGCCGTCCGGAAGTCGACCGCGGGGTAGGCGTGCTCCGAGGGCCGTGCGTGGACACCGCCCGGCGGGTCCAACAGCATGCCGCGGCCCGGATGGAAGTGATGCCCCGCACCGACATTCGTCCAAGCCGGCGGAGTGGGGCGGCGACAAGCAGGACCTTGCGGCCGACGGCGGGAGCGCCGATGACCTGTCGCCCCGTTCCGGTGCCGGCCGAGGTGGACGGCGGCCGCGGCCCCGATCGCCGTGCCGGAGTCGCCAGGAGCCGGCGGGACGGCGACCTCGTCGAACAGCCCGGAGGCGATGATCGTTCCGATGCTGACGCAGTTCATCGCGACGCCCCCGCCGACGCACAGCAGCCGGGCACCCGTCCGCAAGTCCTCCTCAACCTCTACCGCCCCGTCACCACCTCCCCCCAGGCAACGCTCGACGGCATCACCGTCCTTGCCCATCTCACCGAAACCCCCGAACAGCGCGCCGAAGTCGTCGCACGGCTGTGGCGCGTCGTCATCGCCGACGGCACCCGCGCCCTCACCACCGCCGGCCGCTGGAGCGAGGCCCTGCGCCACATCGAAGAACACTGCGGCATCGGCCGACGCATCCTCGACGGCCGCCAGGTCGCCGTCCTCGCCCGCGCCACCACCGGTGACCTCCCCGGCGCCCACGCTCTGCTGGAGGACACCGAGCCCGGCGACCCATGGGAAAACGCCGTCACCGCCGTCCTCACCGCAGCCGCCCTCGCCGTCGCCCGTGCGGTGCTTGAGGACTCCCCCTTCGCCCCGGTCTCGCCCGGACGCGATCCCCTCAGCCGCCACACCCCAATGGCCTGACACAGCCAAGAGCGCGCCCGCAACGGCCGTTCTGGCCCCCTGGACGGGGCCCATCCTGGTTCACATGCCGCTGACCGTCCGTGCTATGACTACCGCTATGGGGGACACAGAGATCCGCAACCTCGTGGACAGCGGGACCTTCCACGGGCCGGTGGTCCAAGGCGGGACCGTCAACCTCCACCTCTACGGCGGTCCCCCGTCAGCCGGAGGCGCACCGGAGGTGGATCCCTGGACTGCGGCGACCGCCGCGTCGACCGTCTGGGACCACGTGCCAACCACTCGGGACGTGGCGGTCGTCCGGGCTCACGCGTCGGCCTTGGTCGGAGCGCTGGCGACGGTGCGCGACCGGGCCGGGGCCGCGCTCGGCGACGATCCCTGGCAGGACCCGGGCATGGCGATTCGGTTCCTCGAACAGGTGGAGTGGCTGCTGGGCGAACCGGACCCGGACGAGCCGTTCGAGCTGTTCCCCGTCGAGGCGGCGCTGCTGGTGGTCGTGCCGTTCCTCTACCGCGCCAACCAGCTGCGGACGACTGCCCGGTACGCGGCTGCAGTCGTCCCGGCACAGCTGGAGCACCCCGCCGAAGCGGGTCCCGAGCGGCTGGCCTTCGAGGCGTACGGCGACGAGTACGGCATGCTGCGGGACCGAACCCGGCTACGCCCCGAGTCGACGGCCCCGATCCGCTGGTGGGTGTTCCACCGGTGGCTGCTGCACCGCGGCGGACTCGCCGACCCGTCGGCCGTGGCGGAACTGCTGGACGCGGTGCGCGAACAGGCCCGGCCCCTCGGCGAGGTCCTGGACACCGCGCGGGTCTCCCGTCTGCTGCACGGCATCCGGCGCGGGCCCGATGTCGCCAACGCCGAGTTCCTGGAGCAGCTGCCGGCCGACGACCGGGTCCGCGTTGCCGGCCACCAGCGGGTGCGCGACCGGCGGCTGGCCCTGCTGCTCGCGCTGGCCTTCAGCACCTGCCTGGACGTCACCGCGCTGCCGGATGTGGTGGCGGAACACCTGGGCATCCCCCACCCTGTGGACCTCGGGCAGCTCCGGGACACGGTCAACCGGGCCACGTGGGGAGGGGAGCCCACGCTGCCGGTGCTGCGTGCCGACTGCCATCACGAGGCCGTCATCGAAGGCCTGCGGGCCTACACGGCGCGCGCCGACGAGGTCCTGCACGCCGTCGACCGCGCGGGCCGCGAGCGAATCACCTGCGCCATGCCGACCCTGCCGTCCCGGCTGTCGGCGGACCGGGTCCGCCCGGCCGACGGCGTGTTCGACGGCTGGGCCGGGTTCCGGATGGACGAACGCAAGGTGCGCGAGCTGCTGATGGGCGTCCAGCTCTACAAGGACCGCGACCTCGCGGTGCGCGAGCTCTACCAGAACGCCCTGGACGCCTGCCGCTACCGTCGCGCACGCACTGAGTACCTCGACCGGACCGAACCCGCCTCCTACCGTTACGAAGGCCGCATCGCCTTCGAGCAGGGCGTCGACGTCGACGGCCGCGCGTACGTGGAGTGCCGGGACAACGGGATCGGCATGGGCGACGCGGAGCTACGAGGTGTGTTCTCCCAGGCCGGCGCAAGGTTCGCCGAGGAGCCGGAGTTCCGGCTCGAACGCGCCGCCTGGGAGCGGCTGGACCCGCCGGTCGAGCTGTTCCCCAACAGCCGCTTCGGCATCGGCGTGCTCAGCTACTTCATGCTGGCCGACGAACTCACCGTCACGACCTGTCGAATGGGCTCGGCAGGCCACCCCGGGCCGCTCCTGGAGGTGTCGATCCACGGCCCGGGCCACCTCTTCCGCATCGTCGAACAGGCCCCCCGAGGCGAGGAGTGCGGGACCACTGTCCGGCTCTACCTGCGGGAGCAGGCGACGGAGTGGTCGTGCGTGGACGTACTGGAACGGGTTCTCGGCGTAGCGGAGTTCGACACCAGGGCGGTGCACGGGGAGCGCCGCGCCGACTGGCAGGCCGGGCTACTGCAGGTGCGCAAGCAACCGGCACGGGAGCGGTTCGGCTTCGACGCCCACGGCACCCGGGCCGCCTGGGCCGACGCTCCGGAGGGCGTCCAGGTGACCTGGACGCAACACGGCGGGGCGCTCCTCGTGGACGGCCTGGTCGTCCAACCGGCCGTCCGCAGCGGAGTGTTGTCGACGGAGGACGCGGGCCTGAGCGGCGTCGTGGTGAACCTCACCGGGCCGTACGCCCCGGCCCAGCTGTCCGCCGACCGCGTCCAGGTCCTGGATGACCTCGCGCCCGCGCTGCTGGACCTCCTCACCCCGGCGGCGGCGGCCCTGGTGGCGGGTGACGGCGCGATTCCGGACTACGACTGGGTGTGCCGGCTCACCCCGACCAGCCCGCAGCTCGCGGACCTGCTGGCGGCGGCGGCCATCAACGCGGGCCGGACGTGGACGTCGTACGGCCATGCGTTCGACCTGGTGCGCACGGGCATCCTCCCGGGGGACGCGGCGATTCTCTCGAGGTTCACCCCCCGCAGCCCGGCGGGTTCGTGGCAACTCAGCGGGTTTCCGCCCGATCATGTCTTCCTCTGGCGGCTCCTCGCCCATGCCCCCAACCCGGTGCTCGACGACCTCGCCCACTTCCTGCCGGAGCTGCGGAACGGCACGTCGGTGCTTACCGCGATGCCGTCCGATCAACTTCTCCTCTCGGGCGACGACGACGGGAGCCGATACCGGCACTGGCACAGCACCGGTCCTTTCCTCACGGAGCGGCTCGCCGAAGTGGCGGACCGTTGGGGCGTCCCTTCACACGACCTGGTCCGGCGGGCAGCTCGACTCGGTCTGTACGACCTTCAGCCCGAAGGCCTCCCCGTTGCCCCCGCCGTGGACGCGGGGGTCGATGGACTGCTGCTGCGCGACAGCGACCGGCCGGAGGCTGGCTGGTTCGACATCGGCGACACGGTGCCGACCGGACGGATCGCGCAGGTCAGCGTTGAACGCGGTCTTCGCATCTCCGAGGTGTGCTCACGGTTCCACCAACTCGGCTTGACCGCCGACGCCACCGGCCTGCCAGAACGTCCGACCCAGGAGACCGCGGAAATCCTCAAGAACCTCTGCGAAGCGCCGTCGTCCTGGCTGGACCGAGGCCGCCCGCTGCCACCCCTGCAGATCCTCAAGGCCTCGGCCGTCGTGAACCGGGCCCCGGCAGAGGTCCTCCGGATGTACCAGGAGCTGGAGTTCTCCCTACCAAACGCTTTCCCCCCGGACGCCTCGGTCGACGACATCGCCCTGTTCGAGAACAGCTGGGCGGACGAATCCGTGGACCGGCGTCCACCGGCCCCGATCCCCTACGTGCTGATCCTGGTGGCTGCGCTCCAACGGCCGCTGTCGGAGGTGATCTCCCGACTGGAGGAGTACGGGTACCACGTGCCGCTGCGCGCCCCCTCGGAGCCGGACGACCTGGACGAGCAACTGCTCGACCCGCACGGACCGTGCTCGTGGTGGGAGGTGAGCACGGGCGACGCAATGCCGTTCGCCCACCTCCTGGCGGCAGCGCAGCAAGCCTTCTGCACACCGTACGCTCTGGTGGAACGGTTCGACGCCTACGGTGTTCCCGTCTCCTGCCGGGAACTGCCCCAGGGACTCTCCCTGACCGACGCCTTGCGACTTCTGGAACCGGAGTACCCCTCAGACGAAGGGCTCCTCTCGAAGGAGGGCGAGCTGTTGTCACTGGAAGAGCTGATCGAGAGGTCTCGGCGGATGAACGTGTCCGTCGCACAGGTCGTCGACTGGCTCACACAACTGGGCATCCCCGTACCGGACGTCGCCCAGCTTTTGCGAGATGCCCTCGCCCGCGTGCCGCGCCGGTAGGGTCCTCGGACGAGTGTGGGTGGAAGGGCGCGGAGGGCGGCGACCAACCGTCCAAGCCCCGCACGCCGGAGGGGCGGGCCGGCGACGAGGTGGTGATGACCTCGGACGGCAGCGAGAAGGTCACCGTGAAGGCCGAGTGGATCGACCGCCGCCCTGGCTTTCGCCTTCGCGCTCGTGGGCGACCGCTGAGGCGGACCCGCGTGCAGCGGTCCCTTCAGCGGTGTTCGGGGTTCTCGAAGTCGAAGCGGCCGCCTGCGTCCCGCTCGGAGCGCTGGTTGCCGTGAGCCGGGATGCCGCCGGCGTCCTTGAGCGTGCGGGCCAGGTGGAGCCGGTTCCAGGAAGTGAAGGTGGCGTGGCGGTTGGTGAAGTCGTTCTCCGGTCCACCGGAGCCGAGGTCGAGGTAGGACGGCCCGGGGCCGGCCTCGCCGACCCAGCCGGCGTCTGCCTGGGGCGGGATGATGTAGCCGAGGTGCTGCAGGCTGTCCAGGACGTTCATCGCGCCGTGCTTGGCGCCCTCCTCGTTGCCGGTGATCAGACAGCCGCGGACCCGGCCTTTCAGGCGTACCGGCCTTCGGAGTTGAGGTTCGACGAACAGGCGTACAACCGCTCGATCACCTTCTTCATCACTGAAGAGCTATCTCCCGACCAGATCGGCGGAACCCTCTCGCGCCGCACCTGACCAGCCACGTATTCGGTCAGGGCCAATGCTGCTTCAACCGACCGGAGCACGGGGCGGGTACCGGGCTCAGGTGGCCGGACCGGGGTTCCGGCGACCATGGATCAGGCTGTGCCCTCCGCCTCGGTGAGGCTGCCGGTGGCGATGGTCGACTCGTCGGCGCGCCACGCCGCAGCGGTCAGAGCGGTGGCGCCCATCGCCGCGAAGCCCGCAAGCGCATAGACGGTGAGGATGACGACCGCGCACCAGAAGTAGCCGACATCGGCCCAGGAGATGTCGTCGGAGCCGAAGACGGCGAGCAGGCCGTCGATGAGCGTCGCGAGGACGGCGAACACCAGCAGTAGCCCTGCCGACAAGGCCGGCAGGACAGCGGGCAGGACACCGAGGGCCGGGGTCACCTCCCGGTTGCCGGTGACGGTCAACGCGTACGCCACCCCCAGGAGCAGCAAGCAGCCGACGGTGTAGTAGCCGTTGACGCCGCCCCATCGGAGCAGATCGTGCAGGTCACCGACGGGCGCGCCGCCGAACATGGAGCGCAGGTTGGCGACGAGCACGCTGATGAAGAAGTACGTCCCTGCGAGCCACAGCGTCTGCAGGATGAGGACTGCCAGGGTCGTCAGGCTCGCGTAGAGCTTCTGGTGTCCCGGGATGCGGCCCAGGTGACGAGCGCTGAAGCGGGCGGCGGCCACGACGGTGCGACCACCGGCCCGGGCGGCCCGGTAGCCCTCCCGCCCCGCCAAGTACCACATCCGCACCGCGATGAGGGTCGCGGTGACGGTGGCGGCCACGCTGCCGACGCCGAACCACGAGGTGAGGACGTCACTCACGACGTCCCAGAACTGGGGGGCGCCGGGCAGGAGGCTGTCGTTGTCGGCGAGGGTCGTCACCTGGATCTCCACACATCGGTTGGGGGGCCCGTCCGCGGACGGCCGGATCACCGGCTTGCGGTCGGCTGGCGGGAGCCCGGGGCGTTCACCGCGCAGCGGTGCGGCACTCCGTCCCGGTACGGCAGCGGGGGACGGAACTCATCGGAACGCGCGGCGCGCGTGCCACGCGCCACCGGTGCCGAGCAGGACGGCGCCGGCGAGCGCAAAGGTAGCCGTCACCATCGCGGGCCAGTCTCCGTGGCCGACCCCGCGAGCGAGCAGCCATCCCACCGCGGCACCGGCCCCGGCCAGACCGGCTATCTCGAAGAGCGCTCCCGGCCGTCCCCCGTCCCCGCCGCTCCAGCGCCGGATGATCACCGCGGGCAGCGAGACCGCCAGCGTGGCGAGCAGGGCGATGAACGGCCCCTGAACGTGCTCGGCCAGCGGAAGCCTGAACCCCAGCTTCTGCACGGCGGTGAGCGCCATGAGCAGCCCCCCGATCACCGAGGTCTGCACGAGCGACAGGTACTGCTGGTGGCTCTGAAGGCGCTGAGTGGCCGACTCGGTCGCGATGCGGGCGGCTTCCTTGATGCGCTCGCGCTCGACGCCGAAGGAGAAGGTGTCCTCCTCCAGTACGTCTGCCAGGCGCGTCGCGCACCGCGCGTCCGAGAACAGGGGGCGGGGGCTCGGGTCGGCAGGCGTGCTCAACGCGGCCGTCATCGCGGCGGAATGGACGCCGATCGTACGGCCCATGGTGCGCAGCTTCAGCTCCCTGTCGGCAGCGATCGCGTCTTCGAGCAGCAACCGGTGTGCCCGCTCCGCCAGTTCCTCCCAGCGGGCCAGCTCCCGCCGTGCGGCACGGCTGTGGTAGCCGCTCGTAGAAAGCAGCTGATGACAGTCCAGGAGCAGGAGCTGCCCGCCCTCCCGCAGTGCGGTCCTACGCCGCGTCAAGACCGGGTCTGCGGCTTGACGAATCCGGTGCTGGTCCCGGACGGCGGCGGCGTGCAACAGATATCTGGTGACCGGCGCCATCGGGCTGCGGACGTCGAACCACGACCATGCGTCCAGCGAGGCCTCGGCGGCATCGGTGGCCCACGTTGTGGTGACGAACGTCCGATCCCTGTGATCCTCCCCGGCCCGTCGGGACGCCACCTCCCGCACGGAGAGTTCGGTCGGCAACGACAACCGTTCGGAGATCCGGTCGGTCCCGTCCGTCGCTGCACCCGGCACGATCCCGGCGAGTCGGCCGGCCACGGCATCGAGGTCGAGGACCGCGTCAGGATTCGCCTCAGCGAGGGCGCGGTAGATGCGGACGCTGCCGATCAGCGGGTTCACGTCCCCTTGCGCCGGTGGTGTGAAGGCGCCGTCCCATGCCCGCTCCAGGTCGGCCCAGATCGTCGCCGTCTCCGCCATGCCGTGCGAGGCGCCGGCGTCCGGTGGCGCGAGCATCACTACGAGGCCCGCGATCCCGCCGAGCACATACACCCGGGCCTCGAACATGCCGGGCCCGCTGCTCCGGCGACTGCGCACGGGGTGGAAGCTCGAGGACGCCTCGATCGTGTGGGGCAGGACCATGTCGCCGGTCGACGGAACCGGTCGGTCCATCCCGATCCTCCCGCACGCGGACCAGAGGGCGTCCAGCACGGTCCGGCCGGGACCGGCGAGTTGCCGAACGTCCATGAAGTAATGGAGTTGCAGCGCCTCCCCCGCGAAGCGGACCTCAGTGCTCATCCGTGTCGTCCTGCGAGCCTCCGCGCCCGTCGGCGTCCTCCAGCGTCCGAATCAGCAACCCGTAGGCTTCCAGGAGTTGCGGCGGCATTGGCTCGTTCTCCCCTTCGGCCATTGACCGGGGGGCCCGCCAGACGTCGACGAGGTCGGAGAGCCGCCCGGTCGCACGCCTGAGTGCCGTCGGGTCGCCCGATTCGATACCGGCCTGGAGGGCCGCCAGGCACTCCCCCACCCGGGACCACCTGCTGGTGGACAGCCGCCACGTCGGCGCCTCGGACAACAGATCAATGGCCTGCCGACGGACCGCCCGGATGTCGTACGACATGCACCCCCCTCACCCACCCGCTCCTGACCGCCCCACAGAATAGAGCAACAAATGGCTGGCGAGGGACGCGTACTGACGAAGAATAAGGCGCGGTCCCTCTCCTGCCCGGGACGGGGCCGAGGACTCGGAGGCGCTCACGATGGACATCTGGCCACGCCGGCACCGGTTCTCCGTGGAACAGGGGTGGGCGCTGTTCCGCAGGTACGCGGTGCACGCCGACGAAGCGCTCTTCGGGGAAGCCGTAGCGCTCTGCTCAAGCGAGCTGAGCGGATGGCGAACCTCGCCGGATCCGGCAGGCAGCCCGGAGGTCGGCGCCCAATGGCTCCACCTCGCCGGAAGACTCCGGCAACTACGGTATGAACTGCGGGGCAGCCTCGATGATCTCAGAATCGCACACGATGCCCTGGAAGAGGCTCTCGGACTGACGGTCTCCACTCGGCGGGGGAGCCGCGCCGACTTGCAGTACCACCTCGCGCAGGTCCTCCTTCACGAGTACGACGCCTCGCTGACGTCCGACCTCACCGCGCCCGAGCGGCTGGCGCGCGAGTCGTTGGCCGTCCAGGCGCCGGACGACCAGGGCTACGGCCTCCACCTGCACCTCCACGCCGAAGTACGCCGCCGACAGGGCCTCCAGGCGGAGGATTCCGCGATCCTTCGGGATGCGGTGCGCCTCCACGAGGACGCAGCGAGAGCGACGGCGACGCTTCCCTCGTTCCACTGGCAGGCGCTGAACAGCCTCGCCGTGACGCGAATGCAGTTGTATCTCGCCACCGGTGAGCGGGAAGAGTTGCAGTCCGCGGTCACCGACGCCAAGCGGGCGCTTGCATCGGCCTCCGCCCAGACGCTGTCCACCGACAACATGGTGCGACTGTCCTCCACTCTGGGCGATATCGAGCGGCTCCAGTACGAGGCGACCGGTGACCCCGCACTCCTGCGCCAAGCGCTGCTCCACACACGCGAGGCCGTGGAGGCTGCGTCCCCCGGCACGGCCGCGTGGAGCACGGCCTTGTCCAACCACGCCAACGTCGTGAGCCTCTCGGATCGCCCGGAGGACCTCCGTGCGGCAGAGCAGTTCCTTCGGCAGGCCTCCGCAAGGGACAGTCTCCCGGGGATCCGCGCCCTCGTGTCGCACAACTGCGGTGTCGTCATGAGCCGCACCGCGGAGCTGACCGGGGACGCGGTGCAGATGGCGGAGGCCATCGGTCACCTGGAAGACGCGATCAGGCTGGCCGATCCCAGCGACCTCCATCAGATCTCCTTCCGGCGGAACCTGGCCCACGCGCTGGTGAGGCTCTGGGCCATCACGTCCGATCCGGGGCCCCTCGACCGCGCGATCGACATCGTCGCCCACGCCCTCGTGGAGACTCCGCGAGGGGCCGTGCAGCGCCACATGCTCCACAACCTCCAGGCCTCCCTCCTGGTGGCACGGTTTCGTGACGGCCGGGATGCGGACGACCTGGCCGCCGCATGCAGGGCCGCGCGCAGGGGGCTCGCGCTCGCTCCCTCCGGCCACGTGACGCTCCCCGCCCACCACACGCAGTACGGCGAGGCGCTCCTGGGCTGGTCCGTTCACGGGAATCAGCCGGAGGCGGCGGCGGAGGCCTACCATCACTTGCGGCGAGGACTCGAAGGAGGTGAGGACTCACCAGACTGGGCGAAACGGGCGCTCTTCCTCGCCGACGCACTGGTCTCCGGTGCATCCGGCTCAACTCGTAAGGCCCGCAGTGCGCGCAAGGCGATGCGAGCCGAAGCACTGGCTCTCTATCAGCGTGCCGCCACGCACCGCTTCGGTTCGCCAGCAGAGCGCTGGGCGGCGTCGTTCGCCTGGGCTCGTCTGATGGCCGAGGAACAGGACGTGGACGGCGCCCTCGAGGGTCTGAGTGCGGCGATCGAGGTACTGCCGCAGCTCGCCTGGCCAGGCCTGTCCAGAGAGGACCAACTGCGGCCGCTGGGAGGCAAGTCCGAGGCCGTCTGCGATGCGGCCGCGTTGGCCATCCTACTGGGGAAGCCCCAACGCGCGGTGGAGCTCCTCGAACAGGGCCGAGCGCAGCTCCTCTCGCACGCCCTCAACGTGAACACGGACTTCGAGGACGTCCGCCTGCTCGATCCCGTGCTCGCCGAGAACCTGGAAGCCGTCCGCCGCCAACTGACCGACAACGGTCAGTTCACCTCCGACCGATATCTCACCGCAGAGGACACCTTCGCCCACGCCGGCCGGAGGCGTGAGCTCCACCTGCGCTGGACGGACCTGGTCGAGCAGGCCCGCCGACTTCCGGGAATGGCCGGGTTCCTACGCCCGCCGTCGTTCGACGAGCTGGTTCACGCGGGCGATCACGGACCTGTCGTCCTCTTCAACATCAGCGGCGTGCGCTGTGACGCGCTCATCCTGACGCAGGGGACCGTCCTCGTGGTGCCCCTTCCCGCGTTCGATCGCGAGAAGGCCGAGGCCAGGGCAGAGGCGCTGGCCGCACTGTTGGAGGCGGCGGATTCCTCGATCGAGGGCGGCGTCGAGGAACTGCGGGAGTACCTGGTCGATCTCCTGGGCTGGCTCTGGCAGAGCCTGATCCGGCCGGTGATGGACCGCCTCGGGAGTAGCGGGTCGCGCACCGGCCCCTCCCGCCGACCGATGCGCCTGTGGCTCTGTCCGACGGACGTTCTCAACCGCTTGCCCCTCCATGCCGCCGGCCTGCTCCCCGAGGACCCGTACGACGGCGAGGCCGCTTCCCCCGACCTGCTCGTGGACCGCGCTGTCGTGTCCTACGTCCCGACCCTCCGTTCCCTGCTGTCCGCACGAGAGGACGGCAAGAACCGGCCCGCTCGCGCTCCGCGTCTGCTGGCGATCGGCGTCGGCGGGCTGGAGAACGGCACGGCCGGGCTGCGGCCCCTGGCACACGTCTCCGGCGAGATCGACGCCGTCGTCGCGCGGTTCCCGGGTGCCACCCCCCTGAGTGAACAGGATGCGACCCGAGAGGCGGTGCTGGCCGCGCTGCCCGCGCACGACTGGCTGCACTTCGCAGGCCACGGCAGTCAGGACGCCTCCACTCCCGACGGAACCCTCTACACCTGGGACCCGGTCGGCGGCGACCACCTCAAGGTCACCGACATCGCCGCCCTGCGTCTGCGCGCTGCGGAACTCGCCTACCTGTCGGCGTGCCAGACGCAGCGTGCCACCGTCGACCACCCCGACGAACCGGTGACCCTCGCCGGGGCGCTTCGGCTGGCCGGGTTCCGGCACGTGATCGCCACCTACTGGAGCCTGCGCAGCAGGTCCGCCCGACAGGCGGCCGTCGCCTTCTACGACCACCTGCTCGCCGGACGGTCCTCCGACGACCTGGCGCCCGGCTCCGACAACGCCGCAGCCGCGCTCCGGTCGGCTGTCCGACAACTCGTCCGCGACCGGCCGGAAGCGCCGGAGATCTGGGCAGCACTGGTCCATGTCGGACCGTAGAGCCGCCGCCCACTCCCCCCGGCAAGCGTGTGGTGCGGCCGGGTACCCGGGGAACGTCCATCGCGTGACTGGCCCCGGTCGTTCGGACCACTCCTCGACACCACGGGCGTGAACGCACTGGCGTGGTGAGTGCCAGCGTGACCTGGGGTTTTCCGCCGGTCGCTGCGAAACCGTGGAGGGCGGCCCCTGTCACGTTCAAACGGGCATCTGCGAGAATCGGCCGGTTGGTGGCCCGAAGCTGAGGAGGCTCGCGTGGGCGGGGACGAGGTGCGGTCGCGGATTCCGCAGCTGCGGTTGGACGAGCTGCTGGAGGAGCTGCAGGCCCGGATCGACGCCGCTCGCGGCACCCGGGACCGGGTCCACAGCCTGCTGGAGGCGGTGCTGTCGGTGGGCCGGGAGCTGGATCTGACGCAGGTGCTGCGGCGGATCGTGGAGGCTGCCGCGGTTCTGGTGGACGCCCGGTACGCGGCGTTGGGCGTGATCGGCCCGGACGGCGAGTCGTTGTCGCAGTTCCTGACCGTGGGGCTGGGTGAGGAGGAGCTCGCCCGGATCGGCCCCTATCCGACCGGCAAGGGCATCCTCGGCGAGCTGATCCGCCGTCCCGAAGCGTTGCGGCTGGAGGATCTGGCCGCGCATCCCGCTTCGTACGGCTGCCCGGCGCACCACCCGGTGATGCGGACGTTCCTCGGGGTGCCGGTGCGGGTGCGGGACGAGGTGTTCGGCAACCTCTACCTGACCGACAAGCGCAACGGCGAGCAGTTCGACGCCGACGACGAGTCGGTGATCGCGACGTTGGCGGTGGCGGCCGGCGTGGCGATCGACAACGCGCGGCTGTTCGAGGAGGCGCAGAGCCGGCAGCGGTGGCTGAGCGCGAGCGCGGAGATCACCCGGGGTCTGCTGTCCGGGGCCACCCGCGGCGAGGTGATGGAGCTGATCGCGCGGCGGGCGCTGGAGATCACCGGTGCCGAACTGGCCGACCTGTCCGTGCGCGAGGAGGACGGCGACGGACTGCGCGTCGAACTCGCCTTGGGCGGCGACCCGTCCGTCCGGTCGGGGATCCACCTGCCGCTGACCGGGACGCTCTCCGGAGAGGCGTTCAGACTCGGTTCGCCGGTGACGACCCTGGACCTGGCGCAGGACCCCCGGCTGACCGGCGGGCCGCGCCGGTTCTCCGGCCTGGGGCCGGCGGTGGCCGTGCCGCTGGGCCGGGCGGACGGGCAGAGCGAGGGAGCCCTGCTGCTGGCCCGGCCGACCGGGGAGCGGGCCTTCACCGAGCGGGAGATCGGCCCGCTGCTCGGGTTCGCTGACCAGGCGGCGCTGGCGCTGGAGCTGGCGGACCGGCGCCGGGACGCCGAACAACTGGCGATGCTGGAGGACCGCGATCGGATCGCCCGTGACCTGCACGACCTGGCCATCCAGAGGCTGTTCGCGACCGGTATGACGTTGCAGAGCGCGGCGCGGTTCATCGAGCACCCCGGGGCCTCGGACCGGGTGTTGCGGGCGGTCGGGGATCTGGACGAGACCATCAAGATCATCCGATCGACGATCTTCGGCCTGCGTGCGCGCGAGGACTCGGTGGCCCAGGGGCTGCGGTCGCGGGTGGTGCGGGTGGTCGAGGAGGCCCAGGCGGCGCTGGGCTTCGCGCCTCGGCTGAGCATGGAGGGCCTGCTCGACACGGACGTTCCGGGGCAGGTGGCCGATCACGTGGTGGCGGTGCTGGGTGAGGCGCTGAGCAACGCGGCCCGGCACGCGAAGGCGGGCCGGGTCGAGGTCGCGCTGCGGGCGACCGGAGCCCGGGTGTTGCTGACCGTGCAGGACGACGGGGTAGGCATCCCGGACCAAGGACGGCGCAGTGGGCTGCGCAACCTGGCGGAGCGCGCCGAGGGGCTGGGCGGCGCGCTGGAAGTGTCCCGTCCGCCGGAAGGCGGGGCTCGGCTGGTCTGGGCGGTGCCGCTGGCGGGCTGATCGCGGCGGTGCCGTCGGCGGGCTGAGCGTGCCGGGGGGGGGCTTGGAGGGTGCGCGCCGCCGTCAGGGCTGCGGGGCGAGGGCGGCGGGCAGGAGGCGGCCGGTCACCCATTCGGGGTGGATCCGGATGGTCACCTGACCGTCGGGCGTCGGCGCGACGGGATCGGCCGCGGAGCCTCCCCCGCCGGCCTCGGCGGTTCCGAGCACCGTGACGCTCCAGCCGCTGCCGTCGGCCGCGCTGATCTCGTCGGCCTGGAAGGCGACGAGTGCCCCCGCCACCGCGCGCAGGAATTCGGAACCGGCGGCGGCCTGCAGCAGCACGCTGCCGTCACCGTCGAGGCGGTAGCGGGTCGGCAGGACAGCCGGCAGGGCGCCGACGGTGTAGACGACGCGCCCGACCCGTGCTCCGGCCAGCAGGCGCAGGCAGTACCGCTCCTCGAGCGGCGCGATGTCAGGTGTCATGGCATCGATGGTCGTCCCGGGCCGACGTGTGTGGGAGAGGCCGTTGGTCCCCGGCCGGGGGCCTGGTGGTCCGACTGCCGGTGGCAGGTGTCAGTGGACGCGTCGGCCGGACGCCTGGTCGTGGGCGGCCAGGGTCTGGGTGGCGATGACGGCGGCCTGGACGCGGCGCTCCACGCCGAGCTTGGCCAGCAGCCGGGAGATGTGGTTCTTGACAGTCTTCTCGGCGAGGTAGAGACGCTGGCCGATCTGGCGGTTGGTCAGGCCCTCGCCGATCAGCGCGAGGATCTCGCGCTCGCGGTCCGTGAGCTGCGGGAGGTCCGAGGGCTGCGGGGCGCTGTCGCCGCGAAGGCGGGCCATCAGACGGGTGGTGGCGCCGGGGTCGAGCATGGACTGCCCGGCGGCGACCGTGCGCACCGCGGAGACCAGGTCCGTGCCGCTGATCTGCTTCAGCACGTATCCCGAGGCGCCGGCCATGATCGAGTCGAGCAGCGCCTCCTCGTCGTCGAAGGAGGTGAGGATGAGGCAGGCCAGCTCGGGCATGCGCGAGCGCAGCTCGCGGCAGACGGTCACGCCGTCGCCGTCCGGCAGCCGCATGTCGAGGATCGCCACGTCGGGACGGAGCGCCGGGACTCGCGCGATTGCCTGTTCGACCGTTGCGGCCTCGCCGATGACGGTGAGGCCGGGTTCCGCGTCCAGCAGGTCGTGCACGCCGCGACGGACCACCTCGTGGTCGTCGAGCAGGAACACCTTCACCGCGTCGGAGCCGCTCGCCCGGTCCGCCGTGCTGTCCACCATCTACTTCTCCGTACGTGCCTGGACCCGCCACCGGAGCGGGGCAGGTGGGACCGCCAGCAGTCTGACCTCGATCCGGCCCATGCGATAGGGCCGGACGGCCCCGTTCCCCCTTCTCCAGCTCACGGACGGACGGAACCGGCTGAGGAAGCCGCGGCGAGGGCCTCGCCGGGCGACGGGGACGCGGGGCGGAGGTGCGCCGCGCTCAGCTGCTGGAAGGGCCGTCGGTGCGGGGGTGTCGGGCGGCGCGTCCGGTCCACACGGGTTCCAGCTCGGCCCAGGCGCGGTGCCAGGGCCGCGGGACCAGTGGGACGGGCGGGCGGGACCGGTGGCGGCGGCAACAGGGCCCGATGGTCCCTGGGGCGACCACTGGTCACGGCCCCAGGATCGTCACCGTGAGCGACGGACGCACCGGTGTCCGTCTGCCGGGAGCCCACCGCAGAGGAGCAGTCGATGTCCGCACACGATCGCGGAAGACCACAGCAGGGCAGTGCGGTTGACGGTCCGCGCGCAGCAGGAGGCGGCTTCGGCCTGCCGGCCGCGACCGCGCTGGTGGTCGGCAGCGTCATCGGTACCGGGGTGTTCGCGCTGCCCTCCGCGCTCGCGCCGTACGGGCCGATCGCGCTGGTGGCGTTCGTGCTGGTGACGATCGGCGCGCTGGCGCTGGCGATGGTCTTCGGGCGGCTGTCGGAGCGGGTACCCGGGAGCGGTGGGCCGTACGTCTACGCCCGTGAGGCGTTCGGTGAGTTCGCCGGGTTCCTGACCGCCTGGTCGTACTGGATCACCGCCTGGGCCGGGAACGCGGCCATCGCGGTCGCCTGGGTCGGCTACGTCGAGGTGTTCGTCGACAAGGGGCACCACACCGGGGGTTCGATCGCGATCGCGCTGGCCGGTCTGTGGCTGCCGGCGATCGTCAACCTGACCGGGATGCGGAACATCGGCGCGTTCCAAGTCGTCACCACGGTCCTGAAGTTCGTGCCGCTGGCGTTCATGGCGACGGCCGGTCTGCTCTTTGTGAAGTCCGGGAACTTCGGCGCGTTCAACGCGAGCGGCGGCTCGGCTCTGGGTGCGGTGTCGGCGGCGGGTGCGATCGCACTGTTCAGTTACATCGGCCTGGAGACCGCCTCGGTGGCCGCCGGTCGGGTGCGCGAGCCGAAGCGGAACGTGCCGCGGGCGACGGTGTACGGCACGCTGGCCTGCGCCGCGATCTACCTGCTCGGCACCCTGGCGGTCTTCGGCACCGTTCCCCACGCCCAACTGGGTTCCTCCACCGCGCCGTTCACCGACGCGGTGAACAACATCGCGGGTGGCCACTGGGCCGGCGACCTGGTCGCCGCCGCGGCGGTCATCTCCGGTCTCGGCGCGCTCAACGGCTGGACCCTGATCTGCGCCGAGATGCCGATGGCCGCGGCCCGCGACGGGCTCTTCCCGGCCGCCTTCGCCGGCACCCGCGGGCGCAGCGAGGTGCCGGCCTTCGGCATCGTCTCGGCCACCGTCCTCGCCTCGGTGCTGACCGTGGTCAGCTACACCCGCTTCACCAAGGTGTTCACCGAGATCGTGCTGCTGAGCGTGCTCACCGCGGTGATCCCCTACCTGGTCTCGGCGGCAGCGCAGCTGTACTGGCTGGTGGTGCGCGGCCGCCAGGAGCTGGAGCGGCGGCGCTTCGTCCGCGACGTCACCGTCGCGCTGCTCGCCCTGGTCTTCTCGTACTGGTCGATCCAGGGCAGCGGCTACCAGACCGTCTACTACGGCCTGTTCACCATCCTGCTCGGCATCCCCGTCTACATCTGGCTCAAGCGCCCGAGCACCGCGGCGCGGACCACCGTCTCGGCGGGGCCCACCGAGACCGAGCCCGCAGTCGCCCCCACCGCCTTGCCCCTGCCGAAGGCGGCCCGCACCGCCCGCCCGGTCGGCCTGCCGACCATCCTGCGCCGCGCCCTGACCCCGCGTCACCAGCACTGAACCGACCGAGGAGAACCCACCCATGTCCACCCTGCGTGTCGATTCCGAGGCGGGCCGCCTGCGTCAGGTGATCCTGCACCGCCCGGGACTGGAACTGTCCCGGCTGACCCCGCGCAACGTCGATGAGCTGCTCTTCGACGACATCCTGTGGGCCAAGCGCGCCCGCGAGGAGCACGACGCCTTCGCCCAGGTGCTGCGCGACCACCGCGTGCGCGTCCACCACTACGCCGACCTGCTCGCCGAGACGCTCGACCTGGCGCCGGCGCGGTCCTGGCTGCTCGGCCAGGTCGTCACCCCCGCGACCGTCGGCCCGGCCCTGGTGGATGAGGTCCACGAGCTCTGCGCGCAGCTCGACGGCAGGACGCTGGCCGAGTACCTGATCGGCGGCGTCCTCAAGACCGACCTGCCGCTGCGCAACCCGCACAGCCTGGCCTGGCACACCCTCGGAGACCAGGACTTCGCCCTGCCGCCGCTGCCCAACCACCTCTTCCCGCGCGACAACTCCTGCTGGATCGGAGGGCGTTACAGCCTCAACCCGATGGCGAAGGCCGCGCGCCGCCGGGAGACCCTGCACACCGCCGCGGTCTACCGCTTCCACCCGCTGTTCGCCGAAACCGCTCCGCCGCTGCTGGACGGCACCACCACGGCTCCCGAGCTGAGCCTGGAGGGCGGCGACGTCCACGTGGTCGCCCCGGGCGTGGTGATGGTCGGTATGGGAGAGCGGTCCACCGCCCAGGCCGTCGAGGCCCTTGCCCAGCAGCTGTTCCTGACCGGCACCGCGCACCGGCTGATCGCGGTGCGCCTCCCGGAGAGCCGGGCGTTCATGCACCTGGACACCGTCATGACGATGATCGACCGCGACGCCTTCGCGCTCTACCCGGGTCTCGCCGACCGGCTGCGCTCCTGGACCCTCACCCCCGCCCCCGAACGCCCCGCCGGATTCGACGTCACCCCCGACACCGACCTCGCCGCCTCCCTGGCCGAGGCACTCGACCTCGACAAGGTCCGCTTCCTCTCCGCCGAGCAGGACCACCGCGCCGCCGAACGCGAGCAGTGGGACGACGGCAGCAACTTCCTCGCCCTCGAACCCGGCGTCGTCGTCGGCTACGAGCGCAACACCACCACCAACACCCACCTGCGCCGGCAGGGCATCGAGATCGTCACCATCGCCGGCTCCGAGCTCGGCCGCGGCCGCGGCGGCCCGCGCTGCATGAGCTGCCCCATCCAGCGCGACCCGGCCAACTGACCACCCGGAAAAGGAGAACCACCATGACCAGCCCCCTTCGCGACCGCCACTACCTGCGCGAACTCGACTTCACCGCCGACGAGATCCACTACCTGCTCGACCTCGCCGCCGAACTCAAGGCCGCCAAACGCGCCGGGACGGAGGCCGCGCACCTGACCGGCCGCCGCCTGGCCCTGATCTTCGAGAAGAACTCCACCCGCACCCGCTGCGCCTTCGAGGTCGCCGCCGCCGACCAAGGGGCCACCACCACCTACCTCGGCCCCGACAGCTCCCACATCGGCCACAAGGAATCGGTCGCCGACACCGCCCGTGTCCTCGGGCGCATGTACGACGGCATCGAGTACCGCGGCTTCGCGCAGGAGACCGTCACCGAGCTCGCCGCCCACGCCGGGGTGCCGGTCTACAACGGCCTCACCGACGAGTGCCACCCCACCCAGAGCCTCTGCGACGTGTTCACCATGCGCGAGCACAGCGGGAAGCCGCTGGAGCGGATCTCGTTCTGCTACCTGGGCGACGCCCGCAACAACACCGCCAACTCCCTGATGGTGATGGGCAGTCTGCTCGGCATGGACGTGCGCATCGCCGCTCCGCGGAAGCTGTGGCCCGACCCGCTGCTGGTCTCCGAGTGCCTGCTGCTCGGCCAGGAGAGCGGAGCCCGCCTCACCCTCACCGACCAGGTCGAGGAGGCCGTGCGCGGCGCGGACTTCCTCTACACCGACGTGTGGGTCTCGATGGGCGAGGACCACGACCGGTGGAAGGAGCGCATCGACCTGCTGCTCCCGTACCAGATCAACGCCGAGACCGTGGCCGCCACCGGCAACCCGGACACCGCCTTCCTGCACTGCCTGCCGGCCCTGCACGACCGCCACACCGACCTCGGCGCCGAACTCGCCGCCGACCACGGGCTCGAGGGCCTGGAGGTCACCGACGAGGTCTTCGAGTCGGCCGCCTCCCTGGTGTTCACCCAGGCCGAGAACCGCATGCACACCATCAAGGCGATCCTCGTCGCCACCCTCGGGAGGAACTGACCATGCGCATCGTCGCCGCCCTCGGCGGAAACGCCCTGCTCCAGCGGGGCGAGAACCCCGACGCCGCCGTCCAGCAGCACCACGTCCACGACGCGGCCCGGTCACTGGCAGAACTCGTCCTCGCCGGGCACGAGTTGGTCATCACCCACGGCAACGGCCCGCAGGTCGGCCTGCTCGCCGCCGAGAGCGAGAGCGACCCGGACCTGACCGTCCCCTACCCACTGGATGTCCTCGGCGCGCAGACCCAGGGCATGATCGGCACCCTTCTCGCCCGGGAACTCGTCGGCCGCCTGCCCGGACACGCCGTCACCGCCCTGGTCACCCACACCGAGGTGGACCCGTACGACCCCGCCTTCAAACACCCCGACAAGTTCATCGGCGGCCGACTCACCGACCACCAGGCCAGGATGATGGAGCTCGACCGCGGATGGACGACCGCTCGCGACGGCGACCACCTCCGCCGCACGGTCCCCTCGCCGCTGCCGAAGGCGATCACCGAGCTCGCCGCCGTCCGCGTTCTCCTGGCGAGCGGCTCGGTGGTGATCGCGGCCGGAGGCGGCGGAATCCCCGTCACCCGCAACCCCGACACCGGCCTGATGCGCGGCGTCGAGGCCGTCGTCGACAAGGACCGCACCGCCGCCCTGCTCGCCGAACAGCTCGACGCCGACGCACTGCTGATCCTCACCGACGTCACCCACGTGTTCACCCGCTTCGGCGCCGCACACCCCGGTCCGCTCACCACCGTCACCCCCGACCGACTGCACCAGCTGGACCTGCCCGCGGGCTCGATGCGCCCCAAGGCGGAAGCCGCCGCCGACTTCGCCGAGCGGACCGGTCACCTCGCCGTCATCGGCCCGCTGGACAACGCCCTCGGCGCGCTCCTCGGCACCACCGGCACCACCGTCCGCGCGCTGCCCGTACCCGTGGGCCGTCGGCCGAGGGTCCTGCCGGAAGGACCCTCGGCCTACGACCCGGCCGCACCGCACGCGACCGTCTGAACACCACGAGGAAGGGAACTGGGATGAACCAGCTGCAGACCGAGCCCGCCACCGACGTCCTGGTGGAGACCCGCGGCGAGGTCACCTCGGCCGCACCCGACTACGCCCGGAGGAAGATGCTCGCCGTATTGGGGCGCCTCGACGAGCCGGTCCTCGCCGCCCGGGTGAAGCTCGCCCAGGAGGCCAACCACGCGATGGCGAAGCCCTCGCTCGCCCAAGCCGTCGTCGATCTGAACGGCAGGCCGGTGCGGGCGCACGTGGCCGCCACCACCATGCAGGAGGCCGTCGACCTGCTCCAGGACCGCCTGATCGCCCGGATCGCCCGTGTCCGCGGCCACCGGGACCACTACCGCCACCACGCGACTCCACCGGCCGTCCCGCTGGGCGGCGCTCGGCACGAGCACCGCCCGCAGCGCCACGCCCGCCATGCGCAGGAGCGCCGGATCGTGCGGCACAAGTCCTACAGCCTGGCACGGCAGACGGCCTGGGAGGCGGTGCTCGAACTGGAGGCCATGGACTACGACTTCCACCTGTTCACCGACACGGCGAGCGGCTGCGACAGCGTGGTCCACCGCAACCCGGCCGACGACGGCTACCGGCTGGCCACCGTCGGCCCGCAGGCCGACCCGGTGCCGGGGTTGCCGGCGA
Organism: Kitasatospora sp. NPDC093550; assembly: GCF_044764985.1. Classification (NCBI taxonomy): domain Bacteria; kingdom Bacillati; phylum Actinomycetota; class Actinomycetes; order Kitasatosporales; family Streptomycetaceae; genus Kitasatospora; species Kitasatospora sp. NPDC093550. The sequence continues at coordinate 252,172 of NZ_JBIWJF010000011.1, read as the reverse complement.
GCACGCTCGGCGCACCGCGGCTCACCGTCGACGACGCGGTCGCGCGCCTGGACCTGAGCGGCCTGCCGTTCGTCTTCTTCACCGACGCCGCCACCGGCCGCGGCAACGTGCTGTACCACCGCTACGACGGCCACTACGGCCTCATCACTCCTGCGCTGTAGGGGGCGGGCCGGCCCGGCGGCCGTGGGGGTTCGACCGGGCAGCACAACCACAACGGCGGGAGCCGGGGACGGTGTGGGGCCGCTCCCGGCTCCCGCCGTTGTGCTGCCCGGTCGCCCGTTGGGGCCCCGTTCCCCGGAGCGCCACGTGGTGCCGGGCATCCTGCTTCCTCGGCGGTCCCAGGCTCGATCTCTCGTGACTGGACCGTCGCCCTGTCCCTCCGGCGCAACTGGCGCCCCCCATACTCCAAGGCATTCGGCGGGTCTCAGGAGAACTCGCTGGGTCCTGGAGCCCTGGCAGCTGACCTATCCCGAGGTCGAGGTGGTCGCGGACACCGAGTGCGCCTCGCCGGGCCGGGTGCTGGTGGAGTCGTCCGTCAAGGCCCGGCTGCTGGTGCTCGGCCGCCGCCCGGGTGATCGGGTCGCCTGGCTCGGCCCGGTGGCCCACGCGGTCCTGCACCACACCGACTGCCCGGTGGCGGTCGTGCCCGAGGCCTGAGCTCAGCCCCTGACCGGGACCTTTGGGACCGGTCAGGGGCTGCTCGGCCTCTGTGGCAGGCCTTCACCAGCCGTAAGCCTGTCCATCGGACACGGGGTCGCGCACATCGGTGCCGCGACCGGAGAGCGGAGGAGGACGTGATCATGTCTCACGCGGTTGTGGTGGGAGTCGACGGATCGGCGCAGAGCGCTGCGGCGGCCGAGTGGGCGGCCTATCAGGCGCACCTGAGCGGTCGGGCCCTGCGGCTGATCCACGTCGGCGCGCGGCCGGAGTTCTCCGTGGAGGCCGCGGACCCGGCGGAGCTGCTGCCCCGGCCGGTGCTCGCGCTGCGGGATCGGATCGTGGAGGTGCTGCCGGGCCTCAGGGTCTCCTGCGAGCACGTGCCCGGCAGCCCGGCCGAGGCACTGGTGGCCGCCGGAGACCGCGGAGGCCTGCTGGTGCTCGGCTCGCGCGGGATCGGCGGCCTCGCCGGGCTGCTGCTCGGGTCGGTCGCGTTGCGCGCCGCGGCGCACGCCGCCTGCCCGGTGGTCCTGATCCGGAGCGGTACGGACGGCCGGGGCGACGTGCACGGTGGCGTCGTGGTCGGGGTGGACAGCAGTCGGCCCTGTGCCGAGGTGCTCGCGTTCGCCTTCGAGAGGGCCACCGAACGGGGTGCGGTGCTGCGGGCGCTGGAGAGCCGCGAGCTGCCCACCGGGGGGTACGCGACGGACGCTCCGGTGGACCCGCCGGAGATCACGAGTGCGCTGGCCGCCGCCGCGCAGGTCCGGCTCGAGGACACGCTGGCGCCCTGGCGGAAGAAGTTCCCCGAGGTGCGCGTCGCGGCCGAGGTGACCGGCTGGCCGGCCGGAAAGGCGCTGGTGGAGGCATCCCGCAGCGCTTCCCTGGTGGTGGTGGGCCGTCGGATCCCGAGGGGCCGGCCGGCCGTTCCCGGGCTGGGCGCCGTGGCCCACGCCGTGCTGCACCACCCACACGGCCCGGTCGCGGTGGTGCCGCACGACTGATCGACAACGCCACGCCGGCCGTGGCAGGACCGGCACCCGGTCCTGCCACGGCCGGCGGCGTGTTCGGCCCGGGGTCGTTCGTGGCCGCGGCAGTCTGCGGTGAGGGACCTTCGGCCCGCAGGCGTACCCCATCGGCCGCCTCCCCGTGCGGCGCCGCTCGGGAAGGCTGTCGGTGCAGGCGCGAGCAGCGCCCGCCGGTACCCGATCCCCGGACGAAGAACCGAAAGGTGGCCCCGCCATGTCCCGCCGCCCGCAGACCGAGGAGCCGACTCCTCCCGCCCCGGCCTCCGCCGCTGCCGTCGACGCCTTGGTCGCCGACGCCCTGACTGCGCTTGCGGAGTACGCCGACTTCACCCAGCAGCAGGTCGACCACATCGTCAAGAAGGCGTCGCTGGCCGCGCTGGCCCAGCACACCGGCCTCGCCGCGCTGGCGGTCGAGGAGACCGGCCGTGGCCTGTTCGAGGACAAGGCCGTGAAGAACGTCTTCGCCTGCGAGAACGTCACCCACGTGATGGCCCGCACGAAGACCGTCGGGGTGGTGCACCGCGACGAGATCGACGGGATCGTGGAGATCGCCGAGCCGGTCGGTGTGGTCGCGGGCATCACCCCGGTCACCAACCCCACCTCCACCACCGTCTTCAAGTGCCTCCTGGCGCTGAAGACCCGAAACCCGATCGTGTTCGCCTTCCACCCCGCCGCGCAGCGCTGCTCGGCGCAGGCGGCCCGGATCGTGCGGGAGGCGGCGGTGGCGGCCGGAGCCCCGCAGTCCTGCATCCAGTGGATCGAGGAGCCGTCGATGGCGGCCACCGAGGCCCTGATGAAACACCCGGACGTGGCCACGATCCTGGCGACGGGCGGCAACGCGATGGTCCGGGCGGCGTACTCCTGCGGCAAGCCGACCCTCGGCGTCGGCGCCGGCAATGTCCCCGCCTACGTCGAGAGGAGCGCGGACCTGAAACGGGCCGTCAACGACATCGTGCTGTCGAAGACCTTCGACAACGGCATGATCTGCGCCTCCGAGCAGGCCGTCATCCTGGACGCGGAGATCCGCGACGCGGCGCTCGCCGAGTTCCGCACGCTGAAGGCGCATCACGCGAACGCCGAGGAGAAGGTGCTGCTGGAGCGGTACCTGTTCGGCGCCGGGGACGGGAGTTCCTGCGCGGGGCAACGGCTGAACGCCGACGTGGTGGGCCGCAGTGCGCCCGAAATCGCCGCGGCGGCGGGGTTCGAGGTGCCGGCGGACACCTCGGTGCTGCTGGTGGACGTCGCCGAGGTCGGGCCGACCGAGCCGCTGACCCGCGAGAAGCTCTGCCCGGTGCTGGCCGTGCTGACCTCCGCCTCGCGTCGAGAGGGCGTCGAACTGGCCTCGGCGATGGTGGAGTTCAACGGGCTCGGACACTCGGCGGCGGTGCACACCGAGGACGCGGCGTTCGTCGAGGAGTTCGGTCACGCGGTCAAGGCCTGCCGGATCATCTGGAACGCGCCCAGCTCGCAGGGCGGCATCGGCGACGTCTACAACGCCTTCACCCCCTCGCTGACACTGGGCTGCGGCTCCTACGGGCACAACTCCGTGGCCGGCAACGTGTCGGCACTGAACCTGCTGAACATCAAGCGCATCGGGCGGCGCAACACCAACATGCAGTGGTTCAAGGTCCCACCGAAGATCTACTTCGAGCGCAACAGCATCAAGTACCTGGCGAGCATGCCCAACGCCCACCGGATCGTCGTCGTGACCGACCGGACCATGGTGGAGATCGGCCACTTGGAGCGGATCCGCGGCATCCTGGACCGACGCCGCGAACCCGTCGAGGTCCGCGTCGTCGACTTCGTCGAGCCCAACCCCAGCATCGACACCGTACGGCGGGGCGCCGAGCTGATGCGCGACTTCCGCCCCGACACCATCGTGGCGCTCGGCGGCGGCTCGCCGATGGACGCGGCGAAGGTCATGTGGCTGATGTACGAGCACCCCGAGGTCGACTTCGCCGACCTCAAGGAGAAGTTCTTCGACATCCGCAAGCGCGCCTTCACCTTCCCCGACCTCGGCGAGAAGGCGAAGCTGGTGTGCGTCCCGACGACATCGGGCACCGGGGCCGAGGTCACCCCGTTCGCGGTGATCACCGACACCGCCACCGGACAGAAGTACCCGCTCGCCGACTACGCGCTCACCCCGAGCGTCGCCATCGTCGACCCGGCACTGACCACCCACCTGCCCGACGACGTCACCGCCGACACCGGCTTCGACGCCCTCACCCACTGCATCGAGACCTACGTCTCGGTCTACGCCAACGACTTCACCGACGGACTCGCCCTCCAGGGCATCCGGCTGATCTTCGAGAACCTGGAGCGGGCCGTCACCGACGGCCCGAACGACCCGGTCGCCCGGGAGAAGACGCACAACGCCGGCACCATCGCCGGCATGGCCTTCGGCTCGGCGTTCCTGGGCGTGGTGCACGCGATGGCGCACACCCTGGGCGCCACCTTCCACGTCGCCCACGGCCGCACCAACGCGCTGCTGCTGCCCCACGTCATCCGCTACAACGGCACGGCGCCGGCGAAGGTCACCAGCTGGCCCAAGTACCGCAGCTACGTCGCCCCCGAGCGCTACCAGGCCGTCGCCCGCATGCTCGGCCTGCCCGCCGACACCCCCGAGCGGGGCGTCGAGTCGCTCGCCACCGCGATCGAGGACCTGCGCGACCGGGTGGGCGTCCCGCGCTCCTTCAAGGAGGCGGGGGTCGACGAGGCAGCCTTCCTGGCGGCGCTGCCGCAGCAGGCGATGAACGCCTTCGAGGACCAGTGCGCCCCGGCCAACCCCCGGATGCCGCTGCTCGCCGACATGCAGCAGCTGATGCGCCAGGCCTACTACGGCGACCGGTCCTGACCACCACCCGAGCGAGAAGGACAGCCCGACCATGACCACACAGCAGCAGGGCTCCGCGACCGCCTGGGACGGCTTCCGGGGCGAGCGGTGGCGCGAAACCATCGACGTGCGCGACTTCGTCCAGCACAACTACACCCCCTACGGGGGCGACGGCTCCTTCCTCGCCGGGCCCACCGAGCGGACCCTCGCGGTCTGGCAGCAGATCACCGACCGCTTCCCCGAGGAACGCGCCAAGGGCGTGTACGACGTCGCCCACGACATCCCCGCCGGCATCACCGCGCACGCGCCCGGCCACATCGACCGCGACCGGGAGCTGATCGTCGGACTTCAGACCGACGCACCCCTCAAGCGCGCGATCATGCCCTACGGCGGCTGGCGGATGGTCGCCGGAGCGTTGAAAACCTACGGCTACCCGGTCGACCCCCAGCTGGAGAAGGTCTTCACCCGGTACCGCAAGACCCACAACGACGGCGTCTTCGACGCCTACACGCCCGAGATCCTCGCCGCCCGCAAGGCCGGCATCATCACCGGCCTGCCGGACGCCTACGGCCGCGGCCGGATCATCGGCGACTACCGCCGCGTCGCCCTCTACGGCGTGGACCGGCTGATCGAGGCCAAGCGGGCCGAGAAAACCGAGCTGGACCGGCTGCCGCGCGACCCGTCGCGGCTGGAGGAGACCATCCGCGAACGCGAGGAGCTCGCGGAGCAGGTCCGGGCACTCGCGGAGCTCAAGCAGATGGCGGCCGGCTACGGCTGCGACATCTCCGGTCCGGCCCGCACCGGCCGCCAGGCCGTCCAGTGGTTGTACTTCGCCTACCTGGCCGCGGTGAAGGAGCAGAACGGCGCGGCGATGTCACTCGGCCGCACCTCGACCTTCGTGGACGTCTACCTCCAACGAGACATCGAGGCGGGCACGCTCACCGAGTCCGGGGCGCAGGAGCTGGTCGACGACTTCATCATCAAGCTGCGGATCGTCCGCTTCCTGCGCACCCCCGAGTACGACGAGCTGTTCTCCGGGGACCCGACCTGGGTCACCGAGTCGATCGGCGGAATCGGCGAGGACGGCCGCCCGCTGGTCACCCGCACCTCCTTCCGCTACCTCCAGACGCTCTACAACCTCGGCCCGGCCCCCGAGCCGAACATGACCGTCTTCTGGAGCCCGCAACTTCCCCAGGGCTTCAAGGAGTTCTGCGCCCAGGTGTCCATCGACACCTCCAGCATCCAGTACGAGTCGGACGAGCTGATGCGCCCGCGCTTCGGCGACGACACCGCGATCGCCTGCTGCGTCTCGGCGATGGCCGTCGGCAAGCAGATGCAGTTCTTCGGCGCCCGGGTCAACCTCGCCAAGACCCTGCTGTACGCGATCAACGGTGGCCGCGACGAGAAGTCCGGCGCCCAGGTCGGCCCCGAGACCGGTGCACTCACCGACGAGGTGCTCGACTACGACGCCGTGCTGGCCAAGTTCGACCAGCAGATGGAGTGGCTGGCCCAGACCTACGTCCACGCGCTCGACGTCATCCACTTCATGCACGACAAGTACGCCTACGAGCGCATCGAGATGGCCCTGCACGACCGGGACGTCCGCCGCACGATGGCCTGCGGGATAGCCGGCCTCTCGGTGGCCGCCGACTCGCTCTCGGCCATCAAGCACGCCACGGTGAGGCCCGTCCGGGACGAGACCGGCCTGGCCGTGGACTACCTGGTCGAGGGCGAGTACCCCGCGTACGGCAACAACGACGACCGGGCCGACTCGATCGCCGTGCAGCTGGTCGAGGAGTTCATGAAGAAGGTCCGCAAGCACCCCGCCTACCGGGGCGCCGAGCACACCCAGTCGGTGCTGACCATCACCTCCAACGTGGTCTACGGCAAGAAGACCGGCGCCACCCCGGACGGCCGCAAGGCCGGCGAGCCGTTCTCCCCGGGCGCCAACCCGATGAACGGGCGCGACCGCCACGGATACGTCGCCGCGGCCCTGTCCGTGGCCAAACTCCCCTATGACCAGGCCGAGGACGGCATCTCCCTCACCAACACCGTCACCCCCGACGCCCTCGGCCGCACCCCCGAGGAGCGGATCACCAACCTGGTCGGCGTGCTCGACGGCTACACCACCTGCCACGGCTTCCACATGAACGTCAACGTCCTCGACCGCGACACCCTGCTGGACGCGATGGAACACCCGGAGAACTACCCCCAGTTGACCATCCGGGTCAGCGGCTACGCGGTCGACTTCGTCCGCCTCACCCGCGAGCAGCAACTCGACGTGATCGGCCGCACCTTCCACGGGGCGCTGTAGCCGCACCCATCCGCCCGCGGTGCCGACGCCCTCCCCGACCACGGGTGTCGGCACCGCGTCTTCGTGCAAGGAGCAAGGGAATGACAGGAACCGCCGCCGCCCCCGCCGACGCCGCTCCACCTCCGCCCTGCCCGGTGAACGGCCGACTGCACTCCTGGGACCTGTCCACCGGCGTCGACGGCCCGGGCACGCGCTTCGTCGCCTTCCTCGCCGGCTGCCCGCTGCGCTGCCTCTACTGCCACAACCCCGACACCTGGCACCTGCGCGACGGCCGGCGCACGACGGCCGACGAGATCGTCCAGGAAGCGGCCACGTACACCGGGTTCATCCGCGCCTCCGGCGGCGGGGCCACGATCAGCGGTGGCGAGCCGCTGCTCCAGCCGGATCTCACCGGTGAGCTGCTGCACCGCTTCAAGCACGAACTCGGCCTCCACACCGCCCTGGACACCTCCGGCTTCCTCGGCACCCGCGCCACCGACGCACTGCTCGCCGACACCGACCTCGTCCTGCTCGACATCAAGTCCTGGGACCGCGCCCTCTACCGTCACCTGACCGGGCGACGGCTCGCCCCCACCCTGGACTTCGCCCACCGGCTGGCCGGCCTCGGCACGGAGACCTGGGTCCGCTTCGTCCTCGTCCCGGGGCTCACCGACCTCGCCGTCAACATCGAGGGCATCGCCGCGTTCACCGCCTCGCTCGGCAACGTCACCCGGGTCGACGTCCTGCCCTTCCACAAGCTCGGCGCTGCCAAATGGCGGGCTCTCGGCCGGGAGTTCACCCTCGCCGACACGCCGGCACCGACCCCTGACCAGGTGGCCGCCGTCCGCGCGGTGTTCGCCGCCCACGGGCTGCACGCCGTCTGAAGGGGGTGCACCAGGCCGGCCCCCAGCAGCCCGGGGTAGCTGGCGAGGGAGACATCCCCTGTCGATCCGGAGAAGGCCTTGAGCGCGTCCGGTGCGGCCGAGCCGCCCGCGTGTGCCGCCTCCGCCAGCAGCGCGGAGAAGACCTCCTGGACCAGCGGGTCCAGGCCCTCGGTGGGCTCGTCCAGGACCACCAGTTCGGGATCGTGCTGCAGGGCCTGCACCAGGCCGAGCTTCTGCTTCATCCCGCGCGAGTACTCCCGTACCGGCCGGGCCAGATCGGCGGCCGTCAGCCCGAGCCGGAGTCCTTTCCGACGGCCCGCGTCCCACTCGGCACCTCCGGCCGCCAGCCGGTCAGTCCGGGAGACGCACGGCCAGTGCGGGTCTGATCCGCGCGGCGTGGCGGGCGGGTCCGAGGGCGGCCAGCAGGGAGGCGGCGATGGTGACGGCGGCGAGCAGTCCGATGGCGCCCCACTCGATCGGGAAGCCGCCGTTCAGACCGGCGAAGGCGGAGCTCTTCTGGTACATCAGCCAGGTGGTGAGCACACCGAGCAGGGTCCCCAGAAGCGTCCCCTCCAGCGCGACGAATCCGCTCTCCCAGAGGAACGACCGCTCGACCGTCCGGGCCTGGCAGCCCAGGGCCCGCAGTACGCCGATGGTGCGCCGCCGCTCGCGGACGGCCCGGACCATCACCACGCCGAGGCCGGTGATGCCGATCAGCAGGCCGAGGGCCAGGAAGCCCTGCATCAGCCGGAAGAACGCCGTGTTGGCGGCGAACAGGCGGTGGACGTCGGTGGCGATCGGGGTGGCCACCAGGCTCGCGGAAAGGTGGCCGCCCTGCAGCCGGGACGCCAGGGCGTCCGGCGAGGCGCCGGGTGCGGTGCGCACCAGGGCACTGGCCGTCTGCGCCTGGGGGCCGAACTGCGCGGCCGCGCTCGGCGCGCTCTCGATCAGCGGGTAGACGGTGGCGCTGGTGCCGTTGCCGGGGTAGAAGGCGAGGCCGCTGTTGAGGACGCCCGCGATGGTCTTCTGCTCGGCGCGTCCGGTGAGCGGGTCGGTGAGGGTGAGGGTGTCGCCGGGGGCGTAGAACTTGCCTGCGGGGCCGCCGGTGGCGCCGAAGAAGCCGTCGAGGACGACGTAGTCGGGGTGGTCGGCGAGGGCGTCCCAGACCGCCTTGTCATTCGCCAGCCCGGGGAGCCGGTCACGGAAGGCGATCCCGGTGGCGGCGCCGTCGGGGATGCCGACGACCGCGGTCTCCAACGGCTGCGCCGTGCGGTGGCCGGGGTCGGTGGACTGGCCACGCGCGTTGAGCAGCGGCGCGACGGCGGCGATCTGTCCACTGTGGGACGGGCCGCGCAGATCGGCCAGCGGGTCCTGGCCCGCCTGCGGGTTGTAGTCCACGCGCAGGGTGTACCCGGCGGTCGCGTCCGCCACGGACCGGTCGATGCCGGCGTTCATGATGCCGGTGATCTGGGTGAGCAGTACCAGGACGAGGACGATCAGGGTGTACATCACCAGGGTCGAGCCGGTGCGGAACCGCTTGGCCAACGGATAGGCCGCGGCGAGGCGGGTGGCCAGGCCCTGCTGGGTGGGCCGGTTCATGAGCCGTCTCAGCGGGCGGAGCAGCAGCTGCTGGTTCTCGCTGACCAGGACGACGCCGGAGAAGGCGGCGAGGGTGCCGATGAGGACGTAGACCGCCATCGACGGCGTGTCGAAGATCCGCGGGCGGATCACGCTCGCGGCCAGCGTCCAGGTCAGCACCAGTCCGGCCGCCAGGCTGTCGACGAGGCGCCGCGGGAGCACCCGCCGCGCGGCGGGGACGGCCGATCCGATCGCGAGGGCGGGCAGGAGGTAGGTCTGCTCGGCCTGGCTCCGGGCGATCGCCGGGATCGCCGCAAGAGCGAAGAGGACGCTGAGCGTGCCGGTGACGGCGACCAGTCGGCGACGGGGCCTGCGCCCGGCGCCGGCGGGCAGGTCACGGATCGCGGCGATCACGTTGAAGCGGCTGATCCTGGTGCTGGTGGCGGCGATGGCGGCGAGGGCGATCAGCAGACCGAGGGCCGCGCCGTTGAGCAGGCTGGTCGGGGTGACGGAGAAGACGATGTCCAGCCCGCTGCCGCTCGTCGACCAGCTGCGGAAGATCTGGGCGGCGACCAGGGCGACGGCCCAGCCGACGCCGATGCCGATCGCCACCCCGGGCACTGCGGCGGCCAGCGCGTAGAGCATGCCCTCCAGGGTGAAGGAGCCGATCAGGCGGGAGCGCTTGAGTCCGACTGCGCGGAGCATGCCCAGTTGGGGCTTCCGCTCCTCGCCGAGCATCACGAAGATGTTCACCAGGAGCAGGGCGCCGGCGATGATGCTGAAGCTGCCGATCATCAGGAACAGCGCACCGAGCGTGTCGCCGGTCTTCTTGGCCGCCTCGAGCACGGTGTGCTTGGGGGTGTCGACGGCCGCCCGGCTCGCGTCGGCGCCGAGCGCGGTACGGATGTCCGAGGTCACGGTGTCGGTGAGTTCCTCGCCCGACTCGACGCCGCCACGATTGGACACCAGGGTCACCGACTGCGGCTGCACGCCTGCTGCCCGCGCGGCGCTGTCCAGCGCGCCGGGCGGCAGGAAGACGTTGCGGTTGACCCGGCCACCGAGGCCGGTGCCCGCCAGGCCCTCCTGCGGGACGACCCGTGCCACGGTGTAGTCCGTCGGATGCCCGTAGAGGTAGACGGTGATCAGCTGGCCGCTGCCGACCCGCAGTGCGTGCGCGAGCGGCTCGTTCAGCACCACCTGCCCGGGTGGCGGGGTCGGTCCGTGCAGCCCGGAGTCACCGCCGGCCGCGCCGAAGCGGCCCGCCGTGCTCAGGTCCAACTGCCAGGCCAGTACGCGCGGTTCGGCCGCCGGTCGACCGCCGCCGGTACTCGCGGCTGCAGCCTGGGCGACCTCCCCGCTCAGTACTCCGTCGATCTTCGGGTCGGTGGCGAGCGGCTGCAGCCGGGCGGCGACGGCCTGACCGGCGGAGGCGTCAGTGCTGACGATCCGCTCGTCCACCGGTCCGAGGGTCCGGTAAGCCTCCTGGCGCACCGAGAAGTCGAGGGTGTCACCGACGACCAGGGCGCCGACGATGATCGCAGTGCCCAACATGGAGCCCGTGATCACCAGAGCGGCCTCCGTACGACGCCGGGCGACCTGGCGCAGCGCCAGACGCCGTACCACCGGCTGGCGCACGGCGACCAGCAGCAGCGCCAGCAGGGCTACGGCCAGCAGACCGAGCAGCGGGAGGAGAAGGTTCGGGTACACGGCTCAGCCCGCCGGAACGGCCTGGAGGGTGTCGGCCACCAGGCGGCCGTCGCGCATCCGTACCAGCCGGGGCAGCCGCCGCCCGATCGCCTCGTCGTGCGTGACCAGGACGATGGTCTGGCCCTCGTCGCGGTTGAGCGAGTGGAGCAGTTCCATCACCTGGTCCGCCATGGCGCTGTCGAGGTTCCCGGTGGGCTCGTCGGCCCAGACCACGGCCGGGCGGGCGACCAGGGCACGGGCGATGGTGACGCGCTGCTGCTCACCGCCGGACAGCTCGCTGGGCCGGTGGGCGACACGACGGCCCAGGCCGACCCGCTCCAGCATCGCCTCGGCACGGACGCGGGCCTCGCGGGGCGGTGTACCGGTGAGCAGCAGTGGCAGTTCGACGTTCTCCGCGGCCGAGAAGACGGGGATCAGGTTGAACGCCTGGAAGACGAAGCCCATGGAACGGGCCCGGTGCTCGGTCCGCTCGGCGTCCGACATGGCGAAGAGGTCGCGGCCGTCGACCTCGACCCGGCCGGCGTCGATGTCGTCCAAGCCCGAGAGGCAGTTGAGCAGGGTGGTCTTCCCCGACCCGGAGGGGCCCATCACCCCGACGAGCTCGCCCCGCTCCACGGTCAGGTCGAGATCGCGCAGCGCCGTCACCTCGACCGACCCCGTGCGGTACACCTTGCGTACCCCTGTGGCCGCCAGCAGCGGGCGCGGCCCGCTCTCGGTCTCGGTCACCGGGCTCACCTCCTCCACACCGAGTCGGCCGGGCGGGCGACGATCTCCCGGAACCCCGTGTCGGGCGCGACCCGGACGACCTCGCGGGTCATCACCTCAGTGACTGGCTGATGCCTCATCACGCCTCTCCTGATATCCGCTCAGGTCGAGGACCTCCTCGACGGGGCGTCGGTGCCCCGGGCGGGCCGTAGCCGAGCCGCATCACCAGCTGGACGTGACCGGTTCCTCCGGCCGGGTCGCGCAGCCGCCCGCGGGTGTCGGGCCATTCGACCGCCGGGTCGGTCATCGTGATCACTCCTCGCAGGGGATCGCCGCTCGCCCGTGTCCGTTCGCGCGGTAGCGGGACAGCTCGACGTGGTCGTCGCGCAGCGCCTGCCCGTGTCCTCCGCTTGCACCACCACCGTGCGCCGCGCACCGTTGCTGCGCCGAGGGGCCCGGGGCCCCTGTTCGAGGACCCACGTGCCCAGCCGGGGCGGGGACCATCCGGCCCTGTGCCCCGGGCCGCACGGCCCTGTGCCCCGGGCCGCTCGGCGCTGTCCGTACCCGGCCGGCGACCGTACGGTGCGAGTGAGGCTGGCTGAGGCCTCCCGTCCCGACCGGTGGAGGAAGCCATGCCAGCAGAAGCCGGCGAGCGTCGTCCGATCGTGTTCGGCGTGGACGCGGCTCATCCGGGCCCGATGGCAGCGGTCTGGGCCGCCGACGAAGCGGAGCGCCGGAGGCTGCCCCTACGGCGGCGCTCCCGCGCTGGCGGTGGCGATCGCGCCTCCTCTCGGTCTACCCCCGGCTCGGGGGGAGGCTCGGACGGCATCGTGCGACGCCACCGCCGCGTGGTGCCGTTCTGGGCGCCACGCCGCCGCGAGTCGCTGCCCACCCTGCGCAACCCGTGGGGACCGGTCCACCCGGCCGGCGACTACCAGCTCGCCATGCCCTCGCTCGCCGACGCGGCCACCTCGGGCGAGAACGCGGCACGGGCGGTTCTCGCAGGCCTGGGCCGCTGATGTGTGAGCGGCCTGGTGGCTCACAGGCCGTGCACGCCCGGGAGCCCGCGGAGGGTGAGGCCGAGGCCGACGGTGAGGACGACGCCTGCCGTGAGCAGCGAGCTGTAGGGGGTGAGCCGCCGCAGGGTGGGCAGCCTGCGGCTGGTCAGGTCGGCCTCCCTGGATGCCGGCTCGACCCCGGCGGTGTCACGGGGCGCCGAGGGCCGCTTCCTCCCGGTCGAGGTCGTGCTGGACGCGGCGGCGGGTGGTGTCGCTGATGCGGTGCTCGTCGTAGAGGCGGTGCAGTTCGGTGCTCTGGACGGCGATGACCTCGCGGCGCAGCTGGCGGTAGGCGGCGTCGGCGGTGGTGCCGTCGGGGGTCTCGGGGGTGCGGTCGAGGCGGGCGGTGAGGGCGCGGCGTACGCGGTCGAGGGCGGTGTCGGGGACGGCCTCCAGTTCGGCGAGGTTCTCGACGTGGTGGAGGGCGGCGCGGTTGAGGGCGTCGCGGGTGTCGTCCTCCTCGCGGGCGGTGTGTTCGGGTTCCAGGGCGAGGCCGGAGCGGTTGACCACGGCGGCGAGGGTGAGGCCCTGGACGACGAGGGTGAACACGACGACGGCGGTGGTGAGGACCAGGACGAGGGGCCGTCCGGTGAGCTGGGTGCCGTCGTCGGCGAGCAGGGGGATGGAGAGCGCCGCGGCGAGGGGCATGACGCCGCGGGTGCCGGCCCAGGTGACCACCCCGGCGACCCGCCAGGAGAGCCGGCCGCGGCCCTGGCTGGGCTTGACGGCGCGGGTGAGCGGGAGGGTGGAGAGGACCCGCACCGCGATCAGGACGGCGGCCAGCACGAGCGCCTGCAGCGGCCACCAGCCGGTGCCCGGGGGCAGGTCCCGCACCAGGGTCGGCAGTTCGAGGCCGACGATGGAGAAGACGACGCTCTCCAGCAGGAAGACCACCACCGCGTACACGGCGTGCAGCTGCAGCCGGATGTGGGCGTCGGTGAGCCGGTGGCCGGAGCGCCCGAGCAGCACGCCGGCGACCACGACCGAGGTGACGCCGGAGGTGTGCGCGGACTCGGCGAGCACGTACGCCGCGTACGGGGTGACCAGGGCGATCACCGTCTCCAGCACCGGGTCCGTGGTGCGGCGGCGCACCAGCCACACGAGGCCGGCGACGGCGGCGCCGACCAGGCTGCCGCCCCCGCCCAGCAGCAGGAACTCCCCGGCCGCCGCCGGCACGCTCACCGAGGCGCCGGCGGCCACCGCGATGCCGACGGCGACCTTGAACAGGACGAGCGAGGTCGCGTCGTTGAACAGGCTCTCCGCCTGCACCAGCACCTGGAGTCGCCCGGGCAAGGCCAGTCGGCGACCGAGCGCGGTGACGGCCACCGGGTCGGTGCTGGACAGGACGGCCCCCAGGACGAAGGCCATCGCGGGCGGCAGCCCGGCGACGGCGACGGCCACGACGCCGACGGCGGCGGCGGAGGCGAAGACCAGGCCGAAGGAGAGGATCGTCACCGGCCGCCAGACCGTGCGGAGGTCACGCAGCGACAGCTCCTCGGCGGAGGCGTACAGCAGCGGCGGGAGCACCACCGTGCCGATGATCTGCGGGGGGATGTGAAGGGCGGGGACACCGGGTATCAGCGCCACTCCGATGCCCGCCAGGACCAGCAGCGACGGCGCGGGCACCCGCAGGCGCCCGGCGAAGGTGGCCACGGTCGTGGCCAGGACCACCAGGACGAGAACGATCGCCACAACGTGCATCGGCGGAAAGGACCCCATCGCAAGATCGGGGGTCACCGCCGCCGAATGCGGCAGTCATCCCCCGCGCCGACCAGGCTTCCCGGCACACCTGTGGTCATCTTATCGGAGCATTAGCAGCGGGTGGCAGGGCGGAAAGAACAGGGCATCAGAGCGTGAGCGGTGTGGACGGGGCGTGACTCTCCCTGTTCGCGCCGCCGGTCACTCCCGGCGCCGCACCGCGGTGGCCGTGGGCGGCGGCGGTGAGCTCACGACGGCTTTCGGTGACGTCGGCGTCCGCTACGACAGGCGATGCCGGACCACGGCGGTGGCGACCGGAGGCGGTGAGGGTGGGGCCCGTCACCATGCGGTCGGCAACCGTGTGGTCCGGTGAGGTCGGTGAGGCGCCAGGAGCGGCCCCGGCGCGCCGGTGCTACATCGCGGCTCGGCTCTCGGCCGTGTCGACCTCGGCCACGGCGATGGCGACACCGAGCGCCTCCGTGAGGTGGGTCGCGGCGGACATCACTCGTGCGGTGCCGACGATCGGTGCGATGGCGACCAGCACGTCCTGCAGCTGTTGCGCCGTCAGATGCTCACTCATCGCCGACTCGAAGTGCGCGAGGTACGAGAGAGCCGGTGCGTCCATGGCCGCGAGCGCCGCGATCCGGGTGAGGATGAGCGTATCGGGGGGCCAGACCACAGCGTTCGATCGAATCGACGGTCATGGCCGTGAGGGTGTCCAGGACTGGGGTCTCGGATGCGATTGCCATGTTCGACCATCTCCAAGGGTCGTTCGGTCGGTAGGTGTCTGCAGAGGAGGAGGGGGAGGTGCACGGAAGGAGGGCCGGGCCGACGCGGTCGGGTCAGTGCCGGACCTCTCTGGTCGTACCTGCGCACAGAGCCCAGATGACGAAGGCGTCGATCGCGATCAGGACGATCGCCCAGAACGGGTAGTGGGGAAGCCACACGAAGTTGGCGATCATTCCCAGCCCTGCGACGATGACGCCGGTGATGCGGGCCCAGACGGCGCCGCTGAAGAGAGCGACGCCCGCGAGAACGATCACGCACCCGAGGATCAGGTGGATCCATCCCCATCCGGCGGTGTTCATCGCGTAGGTGTAGTCACGGGTGACGACGATCAAGCCGTCCTTGGCGATGGCGGAGATCCCCTGGAATATCGCCATGATGCCGCCGACGCACAGCATGATCGCGGCGAACACGGTCCACCCGGCTGCGAAGCGCCGGGGCTCGGTGGTGCGTGCGGTGGGGCTGACTGAGGTGGCGCTACTGGTCATGTCGTGGACTCCTTTGCGGACCGCCGCGTCGCGGTCGGCGCCGGGCGACGAGAAGGGCGACCGGTGACTCAGGAGGACATCGGCACGATGCCCTCCACCGTGTTCCGGCCCGGCACCTGCGATACCGGGAGCGACGAAGGGAGAAGGAAGGTGGCCCGGAGAACTGTGAGGAGGTGGCAGAGCTTCGGCCCGGCCCCCACGAGACGGAAGTCGACGTGGTGGACGTTCGCCATCCTGCGGGCCCGGAGAAGGGCGCGGAGTCCGGCGGCATCGCAGAAGTCGAGGTCCGTGACGTCGAGGTCCAACTGCTGCGGGCGATCCCGCAACGCCCAGGCCACGGCGTTGACGACCGGCTCCACGGTGGTCACGTCGAGTTCGCCTTCCAGTGACACCACGGCGGTGCCGTCGCGCAGCCCGGTGGTGGTGTGCAGTGGGTCGTCGGCTCGCATAACGACCATCCGAGATGTCGTTCCGAGGGGGATCCGGACCGGAAAGCCCCTGCATTCACCGTAGGACGGCCTGACCGGCCGGCCATGGGCCGTACAGACCACGGTCCTGGGCCGTACGGCTCAATCGGGGCGCGCGCCGTCCTTCTCCCGCCACCGTCACGACCGGCGGCGGCCGGCGCTCGACGCGGGCATGACCTCGCGGGCGCCCGGCCCGGGCGTGCCACCGACGATGGCGGGAGACTGGTCGAGGGAGCGCAGAAGGGGAGTGAGCGGCATGTCGGACGGCGAGGCCGGCGGGCAGGGCGCCCTGATCAGGGAGCTCGCCGGGCTGGTGAGACTCGCGCACACCGCCCTGCTCGGCACGACGGCCGTGTTGACGGAAGCGGCGAACGGAGCGGACGGGATCCCGGCTGCGGAGAAGGCGCTGGCCGAACTGTCGGCCCGGATCGAGGAGGATGCCGCCGACACACCGGGCGGAAGGGCCGGTGTCGTCGTGGGTGTCCACGTGGGCTGCGAGGTGGAGGCGCTCGGGCGGCTGGCCGAGCGGCTGCTGGCGGCGGCGTGGGCACGCCAGGAGCGGGAGCCGTTCGACGAGCGGCTGCGGGCACCGCTTCACGGGCTGGCGACCACCGCTCTGGACCTGGTCGAACGGGCGGCCGACGTCCTGGAGTCCGGGGAGCCCGAGGGCGTCGCCGACGTGTTGACCTCACTGCACGAGGTCGGACAACGACAGCGGCTGCTGTACGAACTCCTGCTGCGGGAGGAAGTGCCGTCCGGGCGGGAGGCCGACCCGGTCGACATCGCCGACACGGTCGTGCTGGCGTGCTGCTACCAGGAGTGCGCCGACCGGGCCGGGGCGATCGCCCGGCACGCCGTGCTGCTCTCACGCGCCGGAGCCTGACCCGCTACGGGAGTCCGGCGAAGGCGGTCGCCTCCATCAGCAGCCGACCGGTGGGCCCGTGCCGCACGGCGCCACGGTGCGTCACCAGCATCGGGCCGAGTACGGGGTCTCCCGCGAGCGGGCCCGCGCGTGCGAGTCGTTCGAGCAGGGCCAGCACGTTGTGGGCGTACGCACGGGAGGCGGTCTCCGGAGCCTGCGCCGCGAGCTCCCCGCCCCCGATCAGCGTGACCCCGTCTCCGAGCGTCGTCGTGCTCCCCGACACGGCTCCCTCCACGTTGCCGCTCTCCGCGCCGGCGGCCAGGTCCACCAGCACCGATCCCGGACGCATCCGCGCCACCACCGCCATGGGGAGCAGAACCGGCGGCATCCTTCCCGGTGCGGTGAGGGCCGTCACCACCACGTCGTGGCACGCGACGGCCTCGGCGAGCCCCACCGTCCACGCGGAACGCTCCTTGCCGGCGTCCTTCCACGGCTCCCGATCGTCCGCTGCCGGTACCGGCCCTCGCAGATCCAGCAGGTCGGCCCCCAGCGCCGTGGCTGCCGCGCGCTCCCTGCGCCGCGGCTCGACCACGTCGACCGGCGCACCGAGTCGGCGGGCCGTGTCGATCGCTTGCAGGCCTGCCGGTCCCGCACCTACCACGAGCACCCGGACCGGTTCGAACAGCCGGCCCGCCGCGCCCCAGGGCGGGAGGCAGCGGTCCAGCCGGGCGGCTGCGAGGAGCACGGCTCGGTATCCGGCCACCCTGGCCTGGGAGGCCTCCGCGTCCAGGGGGTACGCGACGGGCAGGTCGGGTGTGAGGTCGAGCCCGATCGCCGTGACGCCCCGGTCCGCCCACTTCCGCACCAGGTACGGGATCCGCTCCGGCCGCACCAGCGCGGCCAGGATCTGGCCGGGGTGCAGCTCGCGGTCGGGGTCCGCCCGCGGCGGGTGGACGCCGAGCAGCACGTCCGCGCGCCGCAGCACCTCGGCGCGCCCTGCCACGGCGGCGCCGGCGGCACGGTAGTCGGCGTCGTGGTGACCCGCCGGAGCGCCCGCACCGGCTTCGACCAGGACCGTCGTGGCGAGGCGGGCCACGGCCGGCACCAGGTCGGGCACGAGGGCCACTCGGCGTTCGCCGGGCGCCGCCTCCCGCAACACCCCCACAGTCGTCGCCGTCATCGCTGCCTCCAGGGGTCCGCCTTCAGCCCAGTATGGTCCGTTTGCCCCGATGGTTCTCCCGGCCGGATACTCGTGCGGAAGGGCCACTCGCGCGCGGCGGGGAACGCGCCACGGCGGAGGGAACCGGTCATGGCCTCCAGGGGCTGGCAGTTCTGGGTGGACCGGGGTGGCACCTTCACCGACGTGGTCGCGCTGACGCCGGACGGACGGCTGCTCACCCACAAGCTGCTCTCGCACGACCCGGCCCGCTACCGTGATCCCGCGGTGGCGGGCATCCGGGCCCTGCTGCCGCCCGACGCGGATCTCGCCACGGACATCGAATCGATTCGGATGGGCACCACGGTGGCCACCAACGCGCTGCTGGAGCGCACCGGTGAACCCACCGCGCTCTGCACGACCCGCGGATTCGCGGACGCCCTGCGGATCGGCTACCAGAACCGACCGCAGATCTTCGCGCGCGAGATCATCCTGTCCGACCCCTTGTACGCCCGGGTCGTCGAGGTGGACGAGCGGATCGCCGCGGATGGCGAGGTGCTGCGCCCGCCCGACCTCGACCGGCTCGCCGACGACCTGGGTGACTGCCTGCGAGACGGCATCCGCTCGGTCGCGGTCGCGTGCCTGCACAGCTACCTGCACCCCGCTCACGAACGCGAGATCGGGCGGCTCGCCGAGCGACTCGGCTTCGACCAGGTGTCCTTGTCCAGCGAGGTGAGCCCCCTGATGAAGCTGGTGCCGCGGGGGGACACCACCGTGGTCGACGCCTATCTCGACCCCGGCCTGCGCCGCTACGTGCGGCAGGTGTCGGACGAACTGGCGGGCGTCCGGCTGATGTTCATGCAGTCCAACGGCGGGCTGGCCGCAGCCGGGCACTTCCGGGGCAAGGACGCCGTCCTCTCCGGACCGGCCGGCGGCATCGTCGGCATGGTGCGGATGTCAGAGCTCGCCGGCCACCGACGGGTGATCGGTTTCGACATGGGCGGCACCTCCACGGACGTCTCGCACTACGCGGGCGAGTACGAGCGGGTGGTGACCACCCAGGTGGCCGGTGTACGGCTGAGTGCGCCGATGCTCGCGATCCACACCGTGGCGGCGGGCGGTGGATCGGTCCTGCGCTTCGAAGGCGAGCGCCTGCGGGTCGGACCGGACTCGGCCGGCGCCGATCCCGGCCCCGCCTGCTACCGCAAGGGCGGACCGTTGACGGTCACCGACGCCAACCTGCTGCTCGGCCGCATCCAGGCCGAGCACTTCCCGAGCGTCTTCGGCCCGAACGGCGACCAGCCGCTCGACCGGAACCTGACGGAACGTCTGTTCGGCGAGCTGGCCCAGGAGATCGGCGACCGAACGGCGGAGGAGACCGCCGAGGGTTTCGTGCGGATCGCGGTCGGCAACATCGCCAACGCGATCAAACGCATCTCGGTCCAGCGGGGACACGACGTCACCCGCTACGCGCTCACCACCTTCGGCGGCGCCGGCGGCCAGGTCGCCTGCCCGGTGGCCGAGGCACTCGGGATCCGCACCGTGCTGGTCCCACCGATGGCCGGGGTGCTGTCCGCCCTCGGAATCGGCCTGGCCGACACCACCGTCCTGCGGGAGCGGGCCGTGGAACGGCTGCTCGTGGAGCAGGAGATGGGGGCCGTACGGGCACTCGCCGACGAGCTGGCGCAGGCCGCCACCGGCGAGCTGCTCGACCAGGGTGTTGCACGGGAACGGATCCGGCTGGCCCACCGGGCCCGACTGCGCTACCAGGGCACCGACACCGCCATCGGTGTTCCACTGGACGAACCGGCGGCCATGCGGACCGAGTTCGAGGAGCGGCACCGGGCCACCTACTCCTTCCTGATGGACCGCCCGCTGGTGATCGAGGCCCTCGCCGTCGAAGGCACCGGCCTCACCGAGCAGCCTGAGTTCGACGCACTCTCCCCGGGCCCGGGGCACCCGGGGGAACCCGTCACCGTGGCGCTCCACACCGGCGGCGAGTGGCGCCGGGTCCCGCTGCTGGAGCGCGAGTCGATGAGACCGGGCGAAACCCTGACCGGTCCGGCCGTGATCGCCGAGGCCAACGCCACCACCGTCGTGGACGACGGCTGGGAGGCGACCGCCACCACCGCGGGGCACCTCCTCGTCGAGCGGATCAGGGCGGCGGCCGAGGAGTCCGTCAGCACCACCGCCGACCCCGTGTTGCTGGAGGTCTTCAACAACCTCTTCGTGGCGATCGCCCAGCAGATGGGTGCCCGGCTGGAGTCCACCGCCCAGTCGGTCAACATCAAGGAGCGGCTGGACTTCTCCTGCGCGCTCTTCGACCCCGAGGGCAACCTCGTCGCCAACGCCCCGCACATCCCCGTCCACCTCGGATCGATGGGCACGACCGTGAAGGAGGTGCTCCGTCGCCGCGGCCCGCGGTTGCGCCCGGGGGACACCTATGCCGTCAACGACCCCTACCACGGCGGCACCCACCTGCCCGACATCACCGTCGTCACCCCCGTCTTCGACCCGACCGGCAGTGAACTCCTGTTCTTCGTCGCCTCCCGCGGCCACCACGCCGAGATCGGCGGCAGCGCCCCCGGCTCGATGCCCGCCGACAGCCACGAGATCCACGAGGAGGGCGTACTGTTCGACACCTGGCCACTGGTGGTGGACGGGCGGCTGCGCGAGGCGGAGACCGTGCGGCTGCTCACCGGGGCGCGGCACCCGTCCCGCTCCCCCGAAACCAATCTCGCCGACCTGCGCGCCCAGATCGCCGCCAACCGCAAGGGCGTCGACGAGGTCCGCGCCATGATCGACCACTTCGGCCTCGACGTCGTCCAGGCGTACATGCGGCACGTCCAGGACAACGCCGAGCAAGCCGTCCGCCGGGCCGTCGCAGGACTGTCCGACGGCGCCTACCGCTACGAGACCGACTCCGGCGCCGTCATCGCCGTGGCAGTCCGCGTGAACCGCCGGGACCGCAGCGCCACCATCGACTTCACCGGCACCTCCCCCCAGCTCGGCGGCAACTTCAACGCTCCGTCCGCGGTCGTCACGGCCGCGGTCCTGTACGTCTTCCGCACCCTCGTCGACGACGACATCCCGCTCAACGACGGCTGCCTCCGGCCGCTGCGGATCGTCGTTCCACCCGGCTCGATGCTGGCACCGGAGTACCCCGCCGCCGTCGCCGCCGGCAACGTCGAGACCTCGCAGGCCATCGTCGGAGCGCTCTACGCGGCACTCGGCGTCCAGGCCGAAGGCTCCGGCACGATGAACAACCTCACGTTCGGCAACGCCGAGCACCAGTACTACGAGACCATCGCCTCCGGCTCGGGCGCGGGCCCGGACTTCGACGGCGCGGACGCGGTCCAGACCCACATGACCAACTCCCGCCTCACCGACCCCGAGGTCCTGGAGTGGCGCCTCCCCGTCCTCGTCGAGGAGTTCGCCGTCCGCCCCGAAAGCGGCGGCGCGGGCCGCCGGCACGGCGGCAACGGCGTGCTGCGCCGACTGCGTTTCCGCGAGCCGATGACCATCAGCCTGCTCACCGGCCATCGTCGCGTCCCGCCCTACGGCCTCGACGGCGGCTCCCCCGGCGCCCTCGGCACCAACCGCGTCCTGCGTGCCGACGGCACCGTCGACGACCTGCCCGGCTGTGGCAGCACCGAAGTGGCGGCCGGGGACACCCTCGAGATCCGCACCCCGGGCGGCGGCGGCTACGGCACCCCGTAGGCACGGCCCGACCATCGAAGCGCGGACCGACCCCGGCGAGGAGGCCGGTCGGCCCCGCTCCCCGGTCGGCCCCGCTGCCCGGCCGGGTGTCCTGCGGGACGGTCCTACCTGCGGGGATCACGCGCGGTGGTCGTTCACCGCGCGACGGACTTCGGCGGCGGCGCGCGGCACCGCGTCGGCGACGGCTGGGCTCAGCCCCTCACCGATGGAGAAGTCCGCGCCCTCCACCGCGATGATCAGCAACTCGCGCGGCAGCTTCCCCAGGACGGCCGCCAGCGCTACGGCCTGGCCGAGGCCCAGGCCGTGGGTGCCGGCTGAGGCCTCCTCGTCAGCCGTGAGGTCAGCCGGCAGGTGGTCCACGTCGACGGTGACCCGGTGGATGCGCCCGGGTTCTCCCGGATGGGTACGGACCGCGTCGACGACGACGGCCACGTCGGCGCCCTCCCACTGTTCCATCAGCTCGGTGGGCTCGCCGTCGCACAGGGCGAGCCGGTCCACGGCGAGGCCTTCGGCGGCCAGCCGGGTGAGGACGGCCACGGCCGCCCCGTCGTCGTGGCGGTACTCGTTGCCGACCCCGAGGACGACGAGGCGTCCGCCGGCCCCGGTCGTCACCGTCCCACCACCGTGAGGGTGAGGAAGTGCGCCGCGCAGGAGATGCAGGGGTCGTAGGTGCGGATCGCCCGCTCGCACTGCCGGGTCAGTTCGGCGTCGTCCAGGTGCAGCCGGGGCTGGACGAAGGCCCGCAGGTCGGTCTCGATCGCGGTCTGGTTCTGTGCGGTCGGCGGGACGATGACGGCCTCCCGGACGAGCCCGTCCGCGTCGATGTCGTAGCGGTGGTAGAGCAGCCCGCGCGGCGCTTCGGTGGCGCCGTACCCGGTGCCGGCCTTCGGCGGGACGGGTACGGCCGGACCCGGCGGCGGCTCGTACTGCTCGATGATCCGCTGCGCCTCGGTGACGGCCCACAGGACTTCGACGGCGCGGATCACGATGCTGCGGAAGGGGTTGTCGCAGGACGGGCCGAGGCCGGCTTCGGCCGCGAGGTCGCGGATGCCTGCGGGCAGCCGGTCGGCGGAGAGGTTCCAGCGGGCGAGCGGCCCGGTGAGGTGGGGCCGGCCGTCGAGGGTGGCGTGCAGGGCGGTGGAGTGCGGGACCTGGTGCTCGCGGACGTGCGCTTCGAACTCCGCCGCGTCGAAGGGGCCGACACGGGCACCGGTGGGAGTACCGGAATCGATGGCGTAGCTGTCGGCCTCGGTGAGCGCGAGGAACTCGTGCCGGACGGTCAGCGACGGGAACTCGAAACCGGCCACCCAGGCGAGGGTCTCCTCGGCGTCGGCCCTCGCCTGTCCCAACACCGTTTCCAGATGGACGAGCTCGGCCCTGGTGGGCAGTCGGTGGAAGCCGCCGACCCGGACGTTGACCGGGTGGATCGCCCGCCCGCCGAGGACCTCCACGATCTCGTTGCCCGCCTTCTTCAGCCGCAGGCCGCGCTGGAGGACGCCCGCGTCGGTGCGGGCCAGCGCCAAGGCGTCCGGCAGGTGCAGGAAGTCGGGAGCGTGCAGGAGGTAGATGTGCAGGGTATGGCTCTCGATCCACTCCCCGCAGTACAACAGCCTTCTCAGCTGGGCGACTTGACCGCCGACCTCGACTCCGCAGGCATTCTCCACCGCTCGGCAGGCACTCATCTGGTAGGCCACCGGACAGATCCCGCAGATCCGGGAGGTGAGATCGGGCGGCTCTGTGTACCGGCGGCCGCGCAGCAGCGCCTCGAAATAGCGCGGGGGCTCGTAGATCCGGAGCCTGACGTCCTGGACCTCACCGTCGCGGACGGAGACGTGCAATGCGCCCTCGCCCTCGACGCGGGCCAGAGCACCCACGCTGAGCAACCGCTCACTGCGGTGGGTCATGCGCCCTCCTCGTCCGCCTGCCGGGCCGCGTCCGCGAAGTCCGGGGACGCGGCGTTGAAGGTGCGGTAGAGCCGGGCGGCGTCCGCCTCCGTCACTCCGTCCCGGCGCAGCAGCGGGAGCAGGGCGCGGGTGTTGGGAGTCTCCATGGGGCCGAAGCAGCCGTAGCAACCGCGCCCGTAGGCCGGGCAGATGGCGCCGCAGCCGGCCTGGGTGACGGGTCCGAGGCAGGGAGTGCCGTGGGCGACGGTGACGCAGGTGGTGCCGCGCAGCTTGCACTCGAAGCAGACGCTGTGGCCGGGGACGTCGGGTCGGCGGTCGGCGAGGTAGGCGGTGATGACCTCCAGCAGCTGCCTCCTGTCGATCGGGCAGCCGCGCAGTTCCAGGTCGACCGGGACGTGGGCGGAGACCGGGGTGGAGTGGTCGAGACTGTCGATGTACTCGGGGCGGGCGTAGACGACGGCCTGGTACTCCGGGAGGCTCGCCAGGTTGCGCAGGGCCTGGACGCCTCCGGCCGTGGCACAGGCGCCGATGGTCACCAGGTGGCGGGACTGCTCGCGGACCCGCCGGACGCGCTCCAGGTCCGCGGCGGTCGCGATGGAGCCCTCGACCAGGGAGAGGTCGTAGGGCGGCGGCAGCTCACGGTCGGAGGCCTCCAGGAAGTAGCCGATCTCCACCTGCCCGGCGAGCGCGAGGAGTTCGTCCTCGCAGTCCAGGAGGGTGAGCTGGCAGCCGTCACAGGAGGAGAACTTCCAGACCGCCAGACGCGGGGGGTGGGCCACGGCGCTCACCTCTCGGGGACGGACAGCAGGTCGTCGACGTGGTCCCACCCGAGGACGGGGCCGTCCCGGCAGACGAGGACCGGGCCGAGCTGGCAGTGGCCGCACCAGCCGGTCGCACAGCGCATGTTGCGTTCCAGCGAGACCCGGATCCGTTCGGCGGGCACACCCCGGCGCCGCAGCTCCCGGGCGGTGGCACGCATCATCACCTCCGGACCGCACAGGTAGGCCGCGCAGCGCCCGGGCCGGAGGTCGGCACCGTCCAGCAGGCCGGTGACCAGCCCGACCGCACCGCGCCAGCCCGGGTCCGGGTGGTCCACCGTGGTCCTGACGTCCGCTCGGGAGCGCCAGCGCGGCAGGTCGTCGAGGAACAGCCGCTCGCCCGGGTCACGGTAGCCGGTGAGCACCGATACGGTCCCGTACGCCTCGGACCGGGCGAGGACCCGCTCGATCAGCGGGCGCAGCGGGGCGAGCCCGATGCCGCCGGCGACGATCAGCACGTCGCTGCCGGCCGGCGGGGTCCGCCAGGCCGTGCCGTAGGGACCGCGGGCGCCGATCCGGTCGCCGACCCGGGCCCGGCACAGGGCCTCGCTGACCTTGCCGACGGCCCGGACGGTGTGGCCGAGGGCGGTTCCGTCGATCCGGCTGGTGGAGAGCGGGATCTCGCCGACGCCGAAGGCGTGGAGCATCGCGTACTGTCCGGGGCGGAACCGTGCCAGCGGGGCGTCCAGCGGGACGAGGTCGAGGGTGACGGTGTCGGCGGTCTCCCGGCGGCGGGCCAGCACCCGGTACGGGACGGGGGTGGTCGCGTGCGTCACGGCGCTCCCCCCTCGGTCGCGGCCTCGGCGCGCAGGGCGGTGACCTCCTCCGTGATGTCGATGCCGACGGGGCACCAGGCGATGCAACGGCCGCAGCCGACGCACCCCGAGGAGCCGAACTGGTCGTGCCAGGTACCGAGTTTGTGGGTGAGCCACTGGCGGTACCGGCTCCGTGCGGAGGTGCGGACCGGGCCGGTGCCGTGCAGGTGGGAGAAGTCGAGGTCGAAGCAGGAGTCCCAGCGACGCCACCGCTCGGTGTGGTCGCCGGTGAGGTCGGTGACCTCCTCGGTGGTGGTGCAGAAGCAGGTGGGGCAGACCATGGTGCAGTTGCCGCAGGTCAGACAGCGGTCCGCGACCTGGTCCCAGCGCTCGGCGGTCATCGTGCCGGCCATCAGCGCGCGCAGGTCGGTGGGGTCCATGCCGCGTGCCATCCGCCCGGCGGCGTCGGCGACGGCCGTACGGGCGTCCTCACCGTCGGTGGGGCGGGTGGGGAGTGCGGCGAGGACCTCCTCGCCCTCCGGGCTGCCGGCGCGGACCGTGTAGCGCGGCCCGTCCGTTCCCGCCGTCTCGGTGAGTGCCAGGTCGTACGACGATCCTCGGGGCAGGCCCGGGCCGGTGCCCATCGAGGCGCAGAAGCAGACCGCGCTGGGCTCGGTGCACTCGGCCACGACGACGAATGCGCCGGCCCTGCGCGGTGCGTACACCGGGTCGACGTACGCGCCACCGGTCAGCACCCGGTCCTGGACGGCGATCGCGCGCAGGTCGCAGGGGCGCACGCCGAGGAAGGCGTAGCGCGGCGGCGGATCGTCGTCCTCCCGGACCGTGATGCTCCCGTCCGCGGAGCGGTCCGCTTGCCAGAGTCGGGCGCGGGGCGGGTGCAGGAAGGTCTTCCAGGACTGCGGCCCGGCCGAATGGGCGAACGCCGCCCGGTCCGCGCGCGGGCGCAGCCGGTAGGTTCCGGGCTCGGCCTCGATGCTCCAACCGTGGGGCAGCTCCGCGGCCGACGCGAGTTCGGCGAGCACGATCGCGCCGTCCCGGACGGTGGGTCCGACCACGGTGTAACCGCGTTGTCGGAGGACGTCGACGAGAGCGGCGAGACCCGTTTCGTCCAGTTCCGCGAGGGGTGCGGTGGTGGTGTCCATCGGGCTGTCCTCGGGCGGGTCTCCGGCACCACCCGGGGTGGGCGGCGCGCTACGTTCCACTGTCCGCCGATTCCCGGGATCACGCATGGGCCGGGCGGCCCCGGGCGCGGGGCCGGCCGTCAGTCGCGCCGGTCCAGCCGCAGTGCCAGGGCGGGGCACTGGTTCACCGCCCGGCGGGCGGCGTGCTGCTGCCACGGTGGGACGGGCATCGAGGTCGACGCGGGGTAGCCGTGCGGTCCGAGGCGGATCAGCCCGGGCGCCACCACGGCGCACAGGCCGTGCCCCGTGCAGCGGGACCAGTCCACCTCCAGTCGGGGCCCGCTCTCCCCCGGGAGCGGCAGCACCCCGAGCGTCGGCCGACGGCATCCGGGCCCGGAGACGTGGGCGGCCACGTCCTGGGCGAAGACGTCGAGCGCGGTGAGGACGAAGCGGGCCGTGCCGTCCGGGTGGGAGCAGGCACCGCCGCCCTGTGCCGCCGCGAGGGCCGCGCGGACCCGCTCCAGGGCGGGGGGCCCGGCGGCTCCACCGGCCAGGGCCGCGAGGGCGTCGGCGGCGTCGGGCAGTCCCCGCCGGCAGGGTCCGCACTGTCCGGCGGACTCGTCCGCCAGCCAGGCCGCGACGCGGGCGACCTCGCCGAGCGGGCAGGTGTCCCCGGGGAGGGCGACGACCGCTCCGGCGCCGAAGGTGCCGCCGAGCCCCGCCAGGCCGCTGCGGGACAGCGGGGCGCCGACGGCGTCCCGGCCGGGCAACCAGGCCCCGTGGTAGCCGCCGACGAGCACGCCTTCGTCCACGGGGGTTCCGCAGGCCTCCAGCACCGGTCCCATGGTCGTCCCGGCGGGGACCTCGACCACCAGGGGGCCGGCCCCGGGCCGGTTGACCGTGAGCAGCACGGTGCCGGGTTCCGCGGCGGTGCCGACCGCCGTGTACCCGTCGGCGCCGAGCCGTACGAGCAGAGCGAGTTGGGCCCACGTCTCGGCGTTGGACAGCAGGGTGGGGCGCCGCCGGACACCGCCGGGCCCGCCGTCGGCGGCGCGGGCCCGCACCGTGCCCGGAGCGACCGCGAGGCCGTTCACGCCGCGGATCAGCGCGCTGGACTCGCCGGAGACGAAGCGCTCGGGCAGGCACACCAGGCGGGCCGGGCAGGGCAGGTCGTCCTCGCGCTCGGCGAGCGCCGCCGTGACCGAGCCCTCGCCGGGGGCACCCGCCGCGACGCCGATCACGATCTCCTCCGCGCCGAGCGCGGCCGCCGCCGCGCACGCCCCGTCCAGGACGAGGTGCGGCACCCGGGCGAGCAGCATCGTGTCCTTGGCGCTGGGCGGCTCGCCCTCGGCACCGTTGACCACGACGACGGGGCGCACGCGGGAGCGGTCGGACGCCGCGAGGGCGGCGCGGGCCTTGCGGGCGAACGGGAACCCGGCGCCGCCACGGCCCCGCAGGTCCACGCTCTCGGCCAGTGCGAGCAGGTCGTCCCGGGACAGGGGGTGCGGCACCGGGTGGACGGTTCGGTGCGCCGCGAGGTCCAGCCGCCGCCGGCGGTCGAGGCCGGCGGTGAGCCGCGCGGGTGCCAGCCAGCGCACCTCCGGCAGCGCGGGCCCCCCGCTCATCGGCCACCGCCGGGACGGGCCAGGCGCACCGCGGCCGTCGCCGGCCCGGCGTGCCGGGGCCGGTACGGCAGGCGGCCCACGGAGGCGGACGCGGACGCGGGCGCGGCCCCGTCCGCGGGCGGAACCGGCCGGGCCAGCGGGCGGCCACCGGAGTCTCCCCTGGAAGAACGCGCGGCGAGGTCGGCGAACGTGACGGTGCGCGCGGTGGCGGGGCGGCGGGCGCGCGACCCCCGCCGGTGCAGGCCCGCGGCCCGGCGCCGGCCCGCGCCGGCGAGGGTGCGCACCAGCAGGGCGAGGGCCACCGCCGCCGCGCACAGCCCGTAGCCCCACCACACCCAGGCGTGGGCCGGTCGGCCCGCGGTCAGCCCGTGGGCCAGCGCGACCGGCCAGCAGGCGTACGCCGTGGCGTGCAGGAACCGCCACAGCCAGGCGTGACGGCTGCCCGCGAACCGACCGCGCACCACGCCCGTCGCCGCGACCAGCACCATCAGGTCGGCGGCCAGGGTGCCCAGGGCGACCTCCGCGCCGGCGCCGCCCGCGAAGGGGACCGCCGCGGCCCACGGGCCGGCGTGCCGCTCGACGACCTTGACCGCGATGTGGACGCCCAGGAATCCGAGGGCGGCGACGGCCGTCGCCCGGTGTGCCGATTGCACGGCCACCCGCATGCGCGGTGTCAGCAGCAGCCGGTCGGTGGCGACCAGACCGCCCACCACCACCGCGGTGAGCGACAGCAGGGTGAAGACACCCGCGAAGTAGTCCAGGAAGGCCTGGACGCGGCCGGCCACCGGAGGGACCGGGTGGAGCGCGGGCACGGCGAGCAGGGCGTGGCCGGACATCGGGACACCTTCTTTCGCGGGCCCGGATCCCACGGCTCGTCGCGGAGCCGGGACCGTGGCAGGGTGCCCCTCGGGCCCGCACGGGGATGCCGCCCGCTGGTGGCGCGGGAGGCGAGGCATGACCGGCCCATTCTTAGCGCGGCCCGCTCCGGCTCCCAAGGCCCCGCAGTACGACCACGCACCGTAGACGGCCACCGTGGAAGCGTCCCGACACCGGCCCGACCGGCGGTGTCGTACCAACGATCGGCCGTAGGAGCCGCCCCGGCCGGTGTTACCGGCCTCACGTACCGAGGGGCTCCGGCCGCGGCTACCGGCGGGTAGCCACCGGCGGCGGCCGACGGCCCGGGCGCGGCCGGTCCCCGGGGTGCCCGGGTCAGGTCCTGCGGCGCGTCGCCCCGTGCGATTCCGTCCGGGCTTCCCGCTCGGCCGCTACCCGGCGACGAGGACGGCCACGCCGGTGACCCGGTCCGCGGCGAGGTCCGCGAGCGCCTCGTCCGCCTGTCGCAGGGGGTAGCGGGTCACGTGGACGGCCGGGCGGGTCCGGGCGGCCTCCGCCAGGTAGGCCAGGCCGTCGGCCCGGGTGTTGGCGGTGACGCTGCGCAGCGTGCGTTCCTGGAAGAGGTGCCGTTGGTAGTCGAGCGTCGGGATGTCGGTGAGGTGGATGCCGGCGACGGCGAGGGTCCCGCCACGGTCCAGGGCGGAGAGAGCGGGCGGCACCATGTCGCCGACCGGGGCGAAGAGGATGGCGGCGTCCAGGGGTTCGGGGGACTGGTCGTAGGAGTCGCCGGCGAAGGCGGCGCCGAGGTCCAGCGCCAGTCGGCGCGCCGCGGGGGCCCGGGTGAACACCGCGACCCGGGCGCCTCGGGCCAGGGCGAGCTGGGCGGTCAGGTGGGCGGAGGCGCCGAAGCCGTAGATTCCGAGCAGGCCGCCCTCCGGGAGTTCGGCCCGTTCGAGGGCCCGGTAGCCGATGATCCCGGCGCACAGCAGCGGGGCGAGTTCCTCGGCGGGCGGGCCCTGCGGCAGGGGGTAGGCGAAACGGGCGTCCGCGGTCAGGTGGCGGGCGTAGCCGCCGTGCCGGTCCCAGCC
This sequence comes from Kitasatospora sp. NPDC093550, assembly GCF_044764985.1. Classification (NCBI taxonomy): domain Bacteria; kingdom Bacillati; phylum Actinomycetota; class Actinomycetes; order Kitasatosporales; family Streptomycetaceae; genus Kitasatospora; species Kitasatospora sp. NPDC093550. Next base: position 222,089 of record NZ_JBIWJF010000011.1, on the reverse strand, counting down.
GGTGTAGCGCGAATCGGGGCAGAGGTTCTCGCGCCCGCTCCGGCAGTAGCCGCACGTGCCGCAGGTCCGCGCGAGCCAGGCCACCCCGGCCCGGTCGCCGACGGTGAACCCCTCGACCGCCGAGCCGGTCGCCACGACCTGCCCGACGACCTCGTGCCCGGGCGTGCACCGCGCCCTCCTCGGCGCGAGGTCACCCTCCGCCAGGTGCAGATCGGTGCGGCACACCCCGCAGGCCTCCACCTCCACCAGGATCTCCTGCGGCCCCGGTGCGTCCAGCGGCCGCCGCTCTCGCACCAGGGGCCCGGGTCGCGGCCCGCCCACCGGACCGGGACGGTCGACCACCCAGGCCTCGGTGTCCACTGCTCCTGCTCCCGCCGCTCCCATGGCTGTCTCCCGTCCGCTCCTCGGCGTGTGGGTCCGGGGCCGCCCCTGTCGAGTCTGACGGGCGGGTGCCCGTCCGTCATCAGGACGGCGCGGGGCGTGGCCCGGCGGACCCGGCGTGGCGGCCGGTGACCGGGTCGAACAGGTCACGCGGGACGGTGCCGGTGGACGCCGGGGCGGCCTCGGAGAGCGCGGGTCGCCTCAGGCGCCTTCGGAGCGGTCGTTGGCGGCCGCATCGGCGAGGCCCGCCCGCAGGAGGCGGTGGCCGAGGTCGATCAGGGCGCGGGCGGCGGCGTACTCGTCGCCGATCTCCGGGACGGGCGGGTCGTGGGGGTTGCGGCGGGCGGTGGTGCGGGACTCCAGGGTGTTGTCGCCCGTGTCGAGGACGGCGTGGACCTTGGTCGTGTCGCCCTCCTCGAAGAGGTCGAGGCGCAGGGACCACCGTTTGGTGCGCATCGGGTTCGGGGCTGTCGTGGTCATCATCGGCTCCTGGGTTCCTCGGGCCGGGGCGCGGGCCCCGGCAGGACGGGGTTCGGTTGCCCGGGCGGTCTCGCGCCCGCCGGCGGGGCCCGGGTGCGAGGACCGGGCCCCTGCGTCCAGGAGACCGCCACCGGGCTCCGGACAGCAGGGCCGTTCGGCCCCCCGGCGGACCCCATCGGCACGGACCCGTCGGGGGCGGTACCGGCTCGCCGACAAGGCCGAACGTACCGCGGGTTGAAGGCGGAGGAGCCCCGCACCCACGGGCCTCTGGGGGCGGCGTTCCGGAATGGCGCCCGTCGCCGGCTCTCGGTCCGGGCGTGGACGGTGCGCCAGGTGGACGGCATGTCAGCAGCGCTCTTCGGCCGTGGCCACGGCACGCTTCACCGCGGCGAAGCTGTCCGGCGTGACGGAGATCGAGTCGATCCCGGCCTCGACCAGGAAGCGGGTGAAATCCGGTTCGTTGCTGGGGCGTTGGCCGCAGAGGCCGACATGGCGGCCGGCCGTGTGGGCGGTGGCGACCAGGGACTCGATGCTGCGGGTGACGGCCGGGTTCCGCTCGTCGAAGAGGTGGGCGAGCAGGCCGGAGTCGCGGTCGACGCCGAGGGTGAGCTGGGTGAGGTCGTTGCTGCCGATCGAGAAGCCGTCGAAGCGTTCGGCGAACTGCTCGGCGAGCAGGACGTTGGCCGGGATCTCCGCCATGACGTACACCCGCAGACCGTTGGCGCCCCGGGCGAGCCCGTTGTCGGCCATGACGGCCAGTACCCGGTCGGCCTCCTGCGGGGTGCGGCAGAACGGGATCATCACCACGACGTTGGTCAGGCCGAGCTCGTCCCGGGCCCGGCGCAGCGCCTGGCATTCCAGGGCGAAGCCCTCGCGGTAGCCGGGGTCGTAGTAGCGGCTCGCGCCGCGCCAGCCGATCATCGGGTTGGCCTCGACGGGTTCGAACGGGGCGCCGCCGATGAGCCGGGCGTACTCGTTGGTCTTGAAGTCGCTGGTGCGCACCACGACCGGGTCCGGCCAGCGCGAGGCGGCGATCCGGGCGACTCCGTGGGCCAGGCGGTCCACGAAGTAGTCGGTCCGGTCCGGGTGGCCGTAGGCCAGTTCGTCGACCAGCCGCCGGTCCTCGACGGACAGCCGCTCGGGGTGGACCAGCGCCATCGGGTGGACGCGGACCTGGTGGGCGACCACGAACTCGGTCCGGGCCAGGCCCACCCCGTCCGCCGGAAGGCGCCACCAGCGGAACGCGGCTCCGGGGTCGGCCAGGTTGAGCATCACCTTGGTCCGGGTGGCCGGCAGGGAGCCGAGGTCGGTCTCGGTCGCCTCGTACGCGACGAGGCCCGCGTACACGTGTCCCTCGGCGCCCTCGGCGCAGGAGACCGTGACCTCCTGCCCGTCGGTCAGCACGGCGGTCGCCGAGCCGGTGCCGACCAGCGCCGGCACGCCCAGCTCACGGCTGACGATCGCCGCGTGCGAGGTCCGGCCGCCGTGGTCGGTGACGATCGCGGCGGCCCGCTTCATGAGCGGCTCCCAGTCCGGGTCGGTGATCTCGGTGACCAGGACGGCGCCCTGCGGGAACCGTTCCAGACCGACCGGCTCGGCCAGCGCGTACACCGGCCCAGCGCCGATCGCCTCGCCGACGGCGATGCCGTCCACCAGGCGCTCGCCGGTGCCGGTCAGCCGGAAACGGCGCAGCACCTCACCCCGGCGCCGGGACTGCACCGTCTCCGGCCGGGCCTGGACGAGGAACAGCCAGCCGGTGATGCCGTCCTTGGCCCATTCCAGGTCCATCGGGCAGCCGTAGTGCTCCTCGACCGCCACGGCCCACTCGGCCAGCGTGCGGATGTCGCCCTGCCCGAGCACCGGGCGGGCCCGCTCGACGGCGTCGGTGTCGACGGTCGTGGTGGAGCCGTCCTCACCGTAGACGGCCTTGCGGCGCTTCGCGCCGAGCCGCACGTGGACCACGGGGTCGAGGTGGTGGTCCTTGAGGACGGGCTTGAACACCGTGTACTCGTCCGGGTCCACCTGTCCGCTCACCACCGTCTCGCCCAGTCCCCAGGCGGCGCTGATGACCACCACCCCGGGGAAACCGGTCTCGGTGTCGAGGGTGAACGCCACACCCGCGCCCGCGAGATCGGAGCGCACCATCAGCTGCACACCGACCGACAGGGCCAGCGAGAGGTGATCGAATCCCATCCGCTCGCGGTAGTCGATCGCCCGGTCCGTGAACAGCGAGGCGAAGCAGCGCCGGCAGGCGTCCAGCAGGGCGTCGGCGCCCCGGACGTTGAGGAAGGTCTCCTGCTGGCCCGCGAAGCTGGCCTCCGGCAGGTCCTCCGCGGTGGCGCTGCTGCGCACGGCGACGTCGGGGTTCTCGCGCTCGGCCTTGCGGGCGAGGTCCTCGTACGCCGCCACGACCTCGTGTGCGAGGGCGGGCGGCAGCGGGGTGGACAGGACCGCCGAGCGGATCGCGACGCCGACCTCGGGCAGCGGGGCACCCTGGTGGAGCCGGTCGACCTGCTCGACGATCCGCTCACGCAGGCCGCCGGCGTCGAGCAGCTCACGATAGGCGTCGGCAGTCGTGGCGAAGCCGTCCGGCACGCGGACCCCCGTCGGGCCGAGACCGGTGATCAGCTCGCCGAGCGAGGCGTTCTTGCCGCCCACCAAGCCGACGTCCTCGCGGCCGAGTTCACGGAAGCGGATGACACGGCGCATGGCGGCCTCCAGGCGCACTCGCGGCGCCCGGCGGCGCCGGGCGCGCCGTGGGCTCCGTCCCTGCCACTGTCCGTCCTGGCGGGGCGCCCCGGCGAGGGGCGGACGGCTCCGGAAGCCGGTCCGGTAGGCCGGTACCCGCAGGGCCGGTCGACCCTGCGGAGTGGGCGTCGACGCGGCGCCGACGACATCGTGGACCGCCCTTCACGGGGCCTTCGGTGCGCTCCGGCATCGGCGCGCGCCGCACCGGAGGCAGGTGGCGGTCCGGTGGACGGGGAGCCGGCCGCGGGGTCCACGGGCTGACGCTCACCTCGTGCGGTGGCCGTGCTCCGCGGAGATCCGGTGGGCGTGCGCGACGATCTCGGCGGCCGCGTGCTCCCCGACGCCGAGGGCGTGGGTGAGCCGGTGGGCACTCCAGCCGTGCCGGGCGAGCAGGGTGGGAAGCGGGTGGTGCGGGCTCGGCGGACCGGGCGGCGGCGTCACCGGTGCGGGCGGGGCTTCGGGTGCGGGCTCGTTCGTACGCGGGCGGACGACCGCACGGCGCAGTTCGTCCGCTCCCCAGACCAGGAACGGGAAGGGCGCCACGACGAGGACTTGGGCGGGAGAGAGGGCGGCGGTGCCGAACACGTGCTGCAGCGCCGGGAGGTAGACGATCGCGGCGGCGAAAGCGAGGGAGAAGCCGATGCCGCCGAGCAGTTGGCGGTTGGCGAACACGCCGACGGCCCGCAGCGGCGCCCGATCGGTGCGGGCCGCGAAGGCGGTGCCGATCTGGCAGGCGACGATGCCCGACCAGGCGACCGTGGTGGCCTGCTGGTACGGCAGGTGGAGGGCGGTGCCCACTCCGGTGGGATCGCCGGGGTGCCAGCCTGCGGCACCGAGGGTGAGGAAGAAGCCACCCATGACCAGGGCGGCGGAGATCAGGCCGAGGAAGCCCCAGGCCCGGGCGAGCATGGCGGGGCGGATCACCTTCTCCGAGCGGGGCCGGGGCGGCCGGTCCATCAGGCCCGGTTCGGCCTTCTCGCGACCGAGGGCGAGAGCGGGGAGGGTGTCGGTGCCGAGATCGATGGCGAGGATCTGCATCACCGTGAGGGGCAGCGGCACGGCGCCGCCGGCGAGGGCGAAGACCAGGAAGGGGACGACCTCGGGAACGGCGTGGGTGAAGATGTAGACGATGAACTTGCGGATGTTGTCGTAGGTGCGTCGCCCCTCCTCGACGGCCGCGATGATGGTGGCGAAGTCATCGTCGGTGAGCACCATGGTGGCGGCCTCGCGGGCGACTTCGGTGCCTGAACGGCCCATGGCGACGCCGATGTCGGCGCGGCGCAGGGCGGGCGCGTCGTTCACGCCGTCACCGGTCATGGCGACGGTGTGGCCCTCGGCCCGCAGCGCGTCGGCGATGCGCAGCTTGGCCTCGGGCGAGGTCCGGGCGAAGATCACCTCCTCGCCGCGGGCCAGCAGTGCGTCCAGGCGGTCGTCGGGCATCGCGTCGAGCTCGGTGCCGGTGACGATGCGCATGCCCCGGTGACCGATACCGACCTGCTCGGCGACGGCCGCCGCGGTCAGCCCGTTGTCGCCGGTGACCACGTGGACGGTGATCCCGGCCTGGTGGGCCCTCCGGATGGCCTCCGCCACCTCCGGCCTCGGCGGGTCCGACATGGCGACCAGGCCGATCAGACAGAGGTCCCGTTCGGCCTCCTCGCGGCGGCCCGGGGGCGGCCGGCCGGGCGGGAGTGCGCGGCGCGCGACGGCGAGCACGCGCAGGCCGCGCGCCGCCATCCCGCCGACGGCGTGGACGACCTCGGTGCGGTCGGCCGGGGTGATCGGGCGCTCGAGACCGTGGTCGAGCAGCCGGGTGGTGTGGGTGAGCACCTCCTCGGGGGCGCCCTTGGTGTGCAGGACGACCGTGCCGTGGCGGGCGTCCGCGGTGGTCATGAGCTTGATGCGCGGGTCGAAGCGGAACAGCGCTCGGCGTTCCCCGTCCCGTCGTGCCGGTGTGCGGTCGCCGCCGAGGCGGGCGGCCAGGTCGAGGAGGGCGAGTTCGGTCGGGTCGCCGTGACCCGCCGCGGGATCGGCGGTGGTGCAGGTGGCGGCCGCGTCGGCGAGCGTCAGGGCTTCGTGGTCCGGTACGGGGTCGCCGTTCGCCTCGGTTCCGGGGGTCCACACCTCCGTGACGCGCATGCGGTTCTCGGTCAGCGTTCCGGTCTTGTCGGTGCAGATCGTGGTGGTCGAGCCGAGGGTCTCCACGGCGGACAGCCGCTTGACCACCGCTCCGCGCCGGGCGAGGTCGCGGACACCCGAGGCGAGCGCCAGGGTGATCGTCGGCAGCAGGCCCTCGGGCACGTTGGCGACGAGCAGGCCGACCGCGAAGGCCACCGACGCCGTCAGGGAGAGGCCGGCCGCCAGGCCCATCGGCAGGAACGCGAGTCCGACGCCGACCGCGATCACCGCGATCAGCCGGGCGACCCGCTTGACCTGCTGTTCCAGCGGGCTCTCCTCCCGTCGGGTGCGCTGGCTGAGGGCGGCGATCCGGCCGAGCTCGGTGTGCATGCCCGTTGCCGTCACCACCGCCACGGCGGCTCCGCCGGTGCACGCGGCGCCGGAGAAGACCAGGTCACGGGCTTCCAGCAGCGGTCCCGAGCCCTCCGTGGCCTCGCCGGAGCGGAACACCGGTACGGACTCGCCGGTCAGCGCCGAGAGGTCGACCTCCACCCCGCCCGAGAGCAGGCGGGAGTCCGCCGAGACCCGGTCACCCTCCTCGACCACCAGGACGTCGCCGGGCACCAGCTCCGTCGCCGGCACGGACCGACGCCGGCCCTCGCGGACCACCGTCGCGTCGTCGGGCAGGAACCCGGCCAGGGCCTCCACGGCGCGCTCGGCCTGCCGCTCCTGGACGAAGGCGAGCAGGGCGTTCAACCCGACCACCGCGAGGATGGCGCCCGTCAGGTTCGGGGCCCCGCTGACGGCCGCCAGCGCGGCGGCGCAGATCAGGAGCAGGGCGAGCGGATGGGTGAACTGGTGCGCCAGCTCGCGCGGCCAGCGGCGGCCCTCGCGGCGTACGAGCGTGTTGGGCCCGTACACGGTCAGTCGGCGGGCTGCCTCGCGCTCGCTCAGACCGTCGGGTGAGGTCCGCAGGTCGCGGAAGAGCAGGGCGATGGGCTCACGCGGCTCAGGGGTGGCCTCACCCGCTGCAGGTGGAGCGGCACGGAGTGCGGTCCGACTGTCGCCGGCCATGGTCAGGCCCGGTCGTCCGCCCCGCCCGGGCCGGTGGCACCGGCAGGGCGGCGCACGGCCGCGTGTTCGCTGCTGGGTGTCATCACGTCCTCCACCGGATGGGGTGCTCCGGGCCTCATCGTCACCGTAGGAAGGTGCGCCCACCGGGTGGCAGGGCCGCTCGGCCCTGTCGGACAGGGGCTGCCGCGGGTAGGGCCGGCGGTACCCGCGGCGAGGGTCGGGAGCCGGCGGTCAGACCAGCTTGGCGCCCCAGGCGCGGGCACGGTCGAGTTCGCCGGCGCGCAGTGGCCCGTCGTTGCGCTCCACGATGAAGCCCTCGGGTTCGACGACGACGTCGTAGTGGCGGTGGGAGAGCCGGTGGGCGATGCCGTGGGCGGCGCCGCCGGCCCGGGGCATGTCGACCCGGGTGTCGAACGCGGCGGCGTGGACGGCGGCTCCGGTCTTCGGCAGGTCGTGGAACCAAGCGCGCAGGCCCGGGCCCTCCATGGCCTCCCGCGCCTGGGCGGCGGCCTCTTCGTGGCCTTCCTCGCGTGCCTCGGCCATGGCCGCCATCCGACGGCTGAGCCCGGAGGACATGCCGTGCATGTGGGTCGGTCCGCCGACCACCAGCAGGTCCGCGGAGCGGGTGAGCTCGGCGTCGGCCTCGGCCACCGGGAGGCAGTCCACGGCTGCCTCGGGGTCCGCCTGGTGAACGCCGTCGGCGATCGCCTCGGCGATCTCCCGCGTGTTGCCGTACATGCTCTCGTACACGATCACGGTGTGCATGGTCTCCACCTTTCGTCAGCTCCAGCCTCGCTACCCGACCCGGAGGAGGGGATGGGCCGTTCGGGCCGGATCGGACGGCCGGACGGTCCCGTCAGCCGTGCGGGACGATCACGACCGGGCAGTGGGCGCGGTGCAGCAGTCCGTGGGGAACGGAACCGAGCCGCATGCCGGTGAAGCCGCCGCTCCCCCGGCGGCCGACGATCACGGCGAGGGCGTGCTCGGAGGCCCGGGCGAGTTCCTCGACCGGGTGGCCGTGGACCAGTTCGTGGGTCACGGTGACGTCCGGGTGGAGGGCGCGGCGGCCCGCGGTCGACTCGAAGAGCTGCCGGCGCAGGATCCGCCCGGTGGCGGCCTCGTCGAGATTGCCGACGGGCGGCCGCTGCCAGACCCAGAGGACGCGCAGGGCCGCCCGGCGTTCGGCCGCGAGATCGAAGGCGAAGTCGACGGCGGGCTCCGAGGACGGGCTGCCGTCCACGCCCAGGACGACGTACGGCGGGTCCTGGGTGGTGTGCTCGGGACCGCGGACCACGACCACCGGGCAGTGGGCCTGGGCGCTCACCGGAACGGCCACCGAGAAGGCGCTCAACGCCTCCTCGGCCCGGCCCAGCCGACGGGAGCCGAGGACGACGAGCGCGGCGTGCCGGGACTCGCGGCACAGCGCCGGGGCCGGGAGGTCATCGGGGACATCGGTCGTCAGGGTCAACCCCGGGTGCCGGCCCCAGGCCACGGCCCCGGCCCGGTCGAGGGCCCGCTCGGCCCGCGCGAGCAGGGCCTTGTGGTAGCGGTCCCCGTCGAAGTGCCGGAACTCGCGGTACAGCGGCGGGACGGCGTGCACAAGCCTCAGCGGGAGGCCCCGGCGATCGGCCTCGTCGGCGGCCCAGGCGGCGGTCATGCTGCCGGTGTCGTGCGCGTCGACACCGAGGACGACGGATCGGCCGGGGCCCTCGGAGCTCGCGGGTGCCATGGCGTCCTCCTCGGTTCGGCGTTCGCGGGCGTGCTTCCACGCTAGGCACCGGTCCGGCCCCGCCGCGAGGGCCGACCGGCCCAGCCGCGGCGGACCGCCGGTCCCGGCCGGAACGTCACCGTCCGGCGGTCCGGGTCGGCCCGGGGAGCCCTGGGGCCGCCGATCCGCCGGCGGCAAGGTGGAACGCGAAGCCGAACGAGGAGGTGGGCACGATGGTCCGGATCAAGGTCGTCACCAGGCCGAACCGCCCGAACGAGCCCCCACCGCTCGACCTGCGGACGCCGTCCGGCCGCCGCCTGCCCTACTGAGGCGAACACCGCCTGGCTGTCGTCTCCGCCGTCCCGGTCCATCGCCGACGCACACCGGCGGCCGGCCGCCGAGTCGGCCTGTACGGGAGCGCGCGCCCTGCGCGATGAATCGGGGCGCACGACCAACGGGTGTGCGAGGGGCGCGCTGGTTTCAGCCGGCGCGCCCCTTCCCCTTGACATGGGTGGCGATTCGGTTCCTAGATCCCTTGCTTGCGCAGCCGGGCCGCCGCGAACCCGGCGAGTCCGGCGGCTGCGGGGGCAGCGAGATCGCTCCAGGACAGCGGCGCGGTGTCCAGCACGTCGCGGAGGAACGGCAGGTAGAGGGCGGCCGCCGCGAGTGCGGCGGAGGCGAGGACGGCCAGCGGGAGGAAGAGGTTGGCGCGGGTCAGCAGACGTTCGCGCAGGCCGAGGACGGTGCCGAGCTGAGCTGCCAGCAGGGCGAGGAACAGCACGGTCTGCCAGGGGCGTTCGGCGTCGTGGGCCCAGAGCCCGGCACCGAGGGAGGCGGCCGCGACGACGAGGCCGAGCAGCAGCACCCGCTGCCACACGCCGGAGCCCAGGATGTGCTGGTGCGGCGGGCGCGGGGGCCGGGTCATCGCACCGGGTGAGACCGGCTCGGCACCCATGGCGACGCCGGTGAGGCCGTGGGTGAGCAGGTTGATCCAGAGGATCTGGCCCGCGCGCAGCGGCAGCGCGAGGCCGAAGAGCGGGCCGGCCAGCATGACCAGGATCTCGGCCGCGCCGCCGGACAGGCCGAAGACCAGGAAGCGGCGGATGTTGTCGTAGACCCGGCGGCCCTCCTCCACCGCGCCGACCACGGTGGCGAGTTCGTCGTCGGCGAGGACCAGGTCCGCGGCCTGGCGGGCGACCTCGGTGCCGCGCAGGCCCATGGCGACGCCGATGTCCGCCTGCCGCAGGGCGGGGCCGTCGTTGACGCCGTCGCCGGTCATCGCGGTGACGGCGCCCCGGGCCCGCCAGGCCTGGACGATGTCGAGTTTCTGGCGGGGGTCGGTACGGGCGAAGATCCGTGCCCGGGTGAGGTCGCTGACCGCACCGGTGGCGATGGCCTGCCCGTTCACCACGACCTCCGGTCCGGCGCCCGGTTCGAGCAGACCGACCCGGACGGCCAGGGCGCGCGCGGTGGCGGGGTGGTCGCCGGTGATCAGGACGGGAAGGATGCCGGCGCGGCGGCAGGTGGCCAGGGTGGCGGCCGCCGACGGCTTGGGCGGGTCGGCCAGGGCGGTCAGGCCGAGCAGCCGCAGGCCGTGTTCGGCCTCCTCGGGCGGCTCCGGCAGGCGGTCGAGGTCCTGCTCGGCCACGGCGAGCACCCGGTAGCCCTCGGCGGCGAGGGCGGCGGCCGCGCGCCGGGCCCGCTCCAGCAGCTCCGGCGGATCGGCCAGGACGGTGGGGTCGAGGACGGTCTCCGGGGCGCCCTTGAGGCAGGCCAGCAGGCCGCCGTGGGGCGTGCGGTGGACGGTGCTCATCCGCTTGCGGGTGCTGTCGAACGGTGTTTCGGCGACCCGGGGGTGGGTCTCCCGCAGCCGTCGGTGGTCCAGGCCCGCCTTGCCGGCGGCCGTCAGCAGGGCGGCCTCGGTGGGATCGCCGAGTGCTCCCCACTGGCCGTCCCCGCCGGACGGCGGGCGCAGCGCGGCGTCGTTGCACAGCGCGGCGGCGGTGAGCAGGCTGTTCACCGCGATGTCGGCGGTTCCGTTCACCGCGCCGTCGGCGGCTCCCTGCACCGCGCCGTCGGTGGTTCCGTCGATCCTGATCCCACCGGCCGGTCCGTATCCGAGACCGGTCACGGTGGCCGTGGAACGCGGTGTCCAGAGGCGCTCGACGACCATGCGGCCCTCGGTGAGGGTGCCGGTCTTGTCGGTCGCCAGCACGGTGACCGAGCCCAGCGTCTCCACGGCCGGCAGTCGCCGGACCACGGCGTGGCGGGCGGCCATCCGGCGCGCGCCCAGCGCGAGGGCGAGCGTGACGACGGCCGGCAGTGACTCCGGTACGGCGGCGACCGCCAGGCTGATGGCCGTCACCCCCATCTCGCCGGGCGGCTGCTGCCGGAGCAGGCCGAGGACGAAGACCAGGGCACAGAGGCCGACCGCCACGGCGGCCAGCACCCGCCCGAGCCCGGCCAGCCTCCGCTGGAGCGGCGTGGGCTCGGGCCGGGGCCGCAGCATGGCGGCGATCCGGCCGAGCGCGCTGTCGGCTCCGGTGGCGGTGACCACGGCCAGGGCCCGGCCCCTCAGCACGACCGTCCCCGCCCGGACCGCGTCATCCCCCGGGGCCCGGGGGTCGGCAGACCTGGTCACCGGCAGGGACTCACCGGTCAGCATCGACTCGTCGAGCAGGAGCGCCGCCGCCTCGGTGAGCCGGGCGTCGGCCGGCACGATGTCGCCTTCGGTGAGGGCGACGACGTCTCCCGGGACGATCTCGGCCGACGGCACCGTGCGCTGCACCCCGTCACGCACCACCCTCGCGGCCGGGGCGGAGAGCCGGGAGAGTGCCGCGACGGCGCTCTCCGCCCGGACCTCCTGGACCACGCCCACGCTGGTGTTGATCACGATCACCAGCGTGATGACGATCGCGTCCGGATGGTCGCCGATCGCGAGGGTCAGGGCGACGGCCGCGAGCAGCACGGTGATCAGGGGATCCCGGAGCTGGGCGGCCACCCGGGCCCACAGGGGTACCCGGTGGTCGGCCGCGACCTCGTTGCGGCCGTGCTCGGCGAGCAGTCGCGCGGCGTCGGGACCGGTGAGTCCGCGCGCCGGGGCGTGGGCGGCGACCGTCACGGCGGTGGTCCGTCAGTCGGCGAAGAGGTGCGGGTGGGACGGTGCGGTCGCGGCGGGCTCGGGGCGGTGCTCGAAGTGGTGGATCCGGGCGTCCGGCCCGGGGAAGTACTCCGTCACCCGGCCGTCGTCCGCCCAGCGCACGTCGTACGGCGGGCTGCCGTCCGGATGGTGCAGGCCGACGATCTCGCCGTCCCTGCGCGCCGCACCGGGCCGGGTGCCCTGGACGATGATGCGGTCTCCCACGGCGGCTCTCATGACGTCCTCCCTGGCTCGGTGCGGGGCGGGGCCGGGGCCGGCCGCCGTCCTCCTTCCATGGCACCACCAGGCGCCGGGCCCGAGCTGGGGCCGGTCGGTCCCCGGCACCGGGCCCGTACGGCCCTCGGGGAAGCGGAACCGGGCTCGCCAGACTGATCCGTGAGAGCAGAGGAAGCATCCCGGTACCGAGGAGGCGCGTCATGTCCGCCGTAGCCGCCACGCACAGGCGCCCCACCTCGCGCACGTCCCTGCGCGGGCACCTTCGCCGGGCCGTCGGCCGGGACCGCAACCCGCTCTGCCGTCCGCTCGACCGGGCGTACAGCCGCCTGGTGGCCGGGGCGGCGTTGATGGTGCTCGTCACCCTCGTCCTGGCGGCGGTCACGGCCCTGGTCGTGTACCGGGCGGAGGCCGACGATGCGGCGCAGGCCGCCCGGCACCGGCACGTCGTCACGGCCGTCACCACGGGCCCCGCGCTGTCGGACGACCCCAGGGCGGGCAGCGCGCGGGAGCACGCCCCGGCGCGCTGGACGTACCCGGTCGGGCCCGGTACGGGCAGCATCCCCGTGCCGGACGGCACGGCCACCGGGACGGCGCTCCCGGTGGGGCTGAACGACGCCGGACATCCGGTCGGCGCCCCCGGTCGAACGGACTGATCGTCTCGGACGCCGTCCTGGTGGGTCTGGGCGCGGTCACCGCGCTCGGATTCGGTACGGAGGGCTGGGTCGCCCTGCGCCGGCGTCGGCTGGACCGGCGGGCGGAGGCGGACTGGGAGTCCGCGTGGGAGCAGGTGGAACCCGGCTGGTCCGGACGGCGGTGACGTCCCGGCTACAGGTGGAAGCGCCGGGTCTCGCCCGGCCGGACCGTCGCCTCGGTGCCGCGCAGGCGGATGCGGACCGGTTCCTGGCGGTCCTCGCGCAGGCTCACGGTGACGGTCCGGCGGTCGACGGCGATTCCGAGGCCCCAGTGGCCGCGGTAACACAGGTCCAGGTCGAGCCGGCCGAGGGCGGAGGGCAGGTGCGGGTCGAGCCAGAGGGCGTCCTCGCGGACCTCCAGGCCGGTGTAGCAGCGCTGGAGGAGGTCCACCGCGCCCGCCATGGCTCCCAGGTGGACGCCTTCGGCCGTGGTGCCGTGCTGGCTGTCCCGCAGGTCGGCCACCAGGGCGTCGCGGAAGTACCGCCAGGAGGCGCGACGGTCGGAGCGCGTCAGCACCCAGGCGTGCACCACCGAGCTGAGCGTCGAGCCGTGGACGGTGCGCCGCAGGTAGTAGTCGGTGGTGCGGCGCAGCAGTTCGTGGCCGGCCGGGTGGCCGAGGTGGCGTAGCAGGTCGCGCACTTCGCGGGCGGAGAACAGGTACCAGAGCATCAGCGCGTCGGCCTGCTTGGAGACCTTGTAGCGGTTGACGGTGTCCCCCTCGGCTTCCAGGATCCGGTCGAGCCGGCGCAGGTCCGGGTAGCGGAACCGATAGGCCTGCCAGTCGAGTTCGGCGAGCCGCTCGTAGCCGTCGAACTGGCTGAGGACGCCCTCGTGCATCGGGACGTGCAGGCGTCGCCCGATCTCGTGCCACCGCTCCAGCTCCGCGTCGTCGAGGTCCAGGCGCTCGCGCAGCTCGTCGCGGCGGTAGCCGGGCAGGACGTCCAGGGCGTCCTGGGCGCGGGCCAGGACCCAGGAGGCCAGCACGTTGGTGTACGCGTTGTCGTTCAGCCCGGGCCGGGCCGCCCACGGGTAGGCGTCGTGGTACTCGTCGGGGCCCAGTACCCCGCGGATCGACCAGCGTTCGCGTCCGCGCTCGTAGGTGGCCGCCGACGACCAGAAGCGGGCGATCTCCAGCAGCGTCTCGGCACCGGCCGTGGCGAGGAAGTCCCGGTCCCCGGTGGCCTGGTAGTACTGCCAGATGTTGTACGCGACGGCCGATCCGACGTGCCGCTGCAGGTGGCTGTGGTCGGGCAGCCAGCGGCCGGACAGCGGGTTGAGGTGCAGTTGCTGGGACTCCTCGCGACCGTCGCTCGCGCTCTGCCACGGGTACACCGCTCCGCGCAGTCCGGCCTCGCGGGCCTCCCGGCGGGCGGCGTCCAGCCGCCGGTGGCGGTAGCGCAGCACGGCCCGGGCCAGCTCCGGGAAGCGCAGGTTGAGCAGCCGCAGGACGAACAGCTCGTCCCAGAAGACGTGCCCCCGGTAGGCCTCGCCGTGCAGTCCCCGGGCCGGGATCCCGACGTCCAGGTCGACGGAGTGCTCGGAGTACGTCTGCAGCAGGTGGAACAGGTTCAGGTGCAGCGGGCCGGCGCCGTCGAAGTCGGCGTCGATCCCGCATCGGCGCCACAACTCCGCCCAGCGCAGGACGTGTTCGGCGAGCAGCTGTTCGAAGTCGCCGGCCTCGGCGGCGAGGAGGCGGGAGGCGCGCAGCGGCGTCTCGATCGCCCGGTCGCGGGAGGTGTGCACGGCGACCGCCTTCGTGACGGCGACGGACCGGCCCTGTTCGCCGTTCAGGGTGAGGAGGTGGGCCGCCCAGCCCTCGCGGCACTCGGTCGCCGGCTCGGCGGCAGCGGCGGTCGTCCGGCAGCACAGCGCCATCCGCAAGGGCGAGTCGACCGCGTCGGCTTCGAGCCAGAGCAGCCCCTCCCCGTCCGCTCCCTGACCGGCCGGGACGAGGTGGCGCCTGGTCAACCCCCGGTAGCGGGCGACCCCGGTGTTGGCGACGTTGCCGTCCAGGCCCGAACGGACCTCCAGCGGGCCGGACCAGTTCTCCGGCGTGAAGGTGCTCTCCAGGGCGAGCAGGTGCGGCCGGGCCTGGCTGGCGAAACGGCGCTGGACCAGCCGGGTCCGCCGGCCCCGCGCGTCGACGACGAGGGCGGTGCGGGTGAGCAGCCCACGCCGCAGGTCCAGTTCCAGCGTCTGCTCGGCGGGCGGCCCGGTGAACCAGGCCCCGCCCGCCGGGCGGAAGGTCAGCGGCAGCCAGTTCGGGCCGTTGATCAGGTCCTCGTTGGCGACGACGCGCCCGGCGACCCTCGACTCCGCCCGGTCGTAGCAGCCCGCCAGGTACGTCCCCGGGTAGTGCACCCCGTCGGCCACCGCCTCCGGCGCGGCGCCCCGGCTCACCACGTACCCGTTGCCGACCGCGCACAGCGCCTCCCGCAATCCCTCTTCCACCGGGTCGAAGCCCTGGTAGCGGAGCGTCCACGGGTCCGGCATGTCGGGATACCCCGCGGGTGGGTCTGGTACCACGAGGTGACCTCCTGTGCGGACTGGCCTGCCTCCAGTCTGCCCACCCGGCCTCCGCACCGCCTCACCCGGTCGGCGGGGCGGCCGGGGCCGGTCGGCCCTTCCCCGGGCCGCGGCGGGCACGGAGGCTGGAACGGAGCAGGAGGTGCGCCATGTCGACCGTTCCAGCGCGAACCAGCGCCGAGGCCCTGCTGGCCGACGGCACCACGATCGAGCTCCGGCCGCTCGGCCCGGACGACCACCGGGCGGTGCTGGATCTGCATGCCGAAGGGATGTCGGAGGAGAGCCGCCGACTGCGGTTCTTCGGGGTCAGCCGCAACGCCCCCGCCCAGACCGCCGACCGGCTGTGCGCCCCGAGGCCCGGTCTGCTGGCGCTCGGCGCCTGGGCGGGGGACCAACTGGTCGGCGAGGCGGACTGCGAGCCGGCCGACGATGCGCCGCAGAGCGCCGAGCTGGCGCTCGCGGTGGCCGACCGCTGGCACGGCAAAGGCGTGGCCACCCTGCTGTTGGAGCACCTGGCGCACGGCGCCCGGGCGGAGGGCATCCGCTTCTTCGAGGCCGACACCCTGTTCGGCAACCGCGCCGTCCACCAGGTCTTCGCCGGCCTCGGGCTGCCCGTCGAGCGCCGGTACGCCGAGGGCGAGGTCAGGATCCGGATACCGCTGGAGGAGGGCGACGAGCGCTACCGCTCGGCCGTGGACGAACGCGGCCGCCGCGCGGACATCGCGAGCCTCACGGCCCTGCTGCGGCCGGCCTCGGTCGCGGTGGTCGGGGCGTCCCGGCGGCCGGGGTCGGTCGGACGGACCGTTCTCGGGAAGATCCGGCGGGGAGACTTCACGGGCGCGGTCTGGGCGGTCAACCCGCACGCCGAGGACATCGACGGGGAGCCCGCGTATCCCTCCGTCCGCGCACTGCCCGCCGTACCGGACCTCGCCGTCCTGGCCGTGCCCGCCGACGCCGTCCCCGGAGTGGCCGAGGAGTGCGGCGCGGCGGGCGTCCGGGCGCTGGTGGTGCTCACCTCCGGCCTCGACGTGCAGGAGGCCCGCGGGCTGATGCGGGCCTGCCGCCGGCACAGCATGCGCCTGGTCGGGCCGAACAGCCTGGGCATGGCCCAGACCGACCCGGCCGTCCGGCTGGACGCCGAGTTCGGCGGCGCCTTCCCCCGGCCGGGCAGCGCCGGAGTGGCGGTGCAGAGCGGCGGCGTCGGGATCGCGCTGCTGCAGCGGTTGGCCTGGCTGGGCATCGGGGTGTCGAGCTTCGTCTCGCTCGGCGACAAGTACGACGTCAGCGGCAACGACCTCCTCCAGTGGTGGGAGTCGGACGGCCGTACCGACCTCGCGCTGCTCCACCTGGAGTCCTTCGGGAGCCCGCGCGCGTTCGCCCGTACCGCCCGCCGCGTCACCCGCACCATCCCGGTGCTCACCGTCGACGCCGGCCGCTCCACCGCCGGCCGCCGGGGCGCGGCCTCGCACACCGCGGCTGCCGCCACCCCCACCGTCACCCGGGAGGCGCTGTTCCGGCAGGCCGGCATCACCGCGACCCGCAGCGTCGACGAACTCGTCGAGGCCGCGGCCCTGCTGCACGTCCAGCCGCTGCCCGCACCGCGTGGCGCGGTCGCCGTGGTGTCCAACGCGGGCGGCATCGGCATCCTGGCCGCCGACGCCTGCGCCGAGGCCGGGCTGCAGCTGCCCGAACTCCCGGCGGAAATCCGGGAGTTGCTCCCGTCCGGCGCTTCCGTCCGCAACCCGGTGGACACCACGGCGGCCGTGGGTCCGACCGAACTCGCGCTGTTCCTCCGGGCCTTGGAGCGCGAGGACGCCGTCGACGCGATCCTGGTCTGCCTGGTGCCGACGGCGCTGTGCTCCGCTGCCGACCAGGACCCGGTGCGTGCCCTGCTGGAGGGCCCGGCCCGGCGGCGTGTCCCGATCGCCGCCGTACTCCTCGACCAGCAGGTACCCGTCCGGTACCGCACCTGCGCCGACGGCGGCATGCTCCCGGCCTACTCGGACTCCGTCGCCGCCGCCCGCGCCCTCGCCCACGCCGTCGACCGCGCCCGCTGGCTCGCGGAGCCCCAGCCCGTTCCCGTCGACGCCCCGGGCTGCGACCGGCCCACCGCCCGGAGCCTGGTCGACGGGTACCTCACCGCCCATCCGGAAGGCGGCTGGCTCGACCCGCTGACCACGGCCGACCTCCTGGAGGCCTACGGGCTGCCGCTGACCACCTCCGTGTGGGCCCGCGACGAGCACACGGCGGTCGCGGCGGCGGACGGGCTGCGCCGGCTCGGGCACGAGGGGAAAGTGGCACTGAAGGCGTACTGGCCCGGGCAGGTGCACAAGAGCGCACTGGGCGCCGTCCGCACCGGCCTCGCCACCGACACCGACGTGCGGACCGCCTACCGGGAGTTCGCTCGGCGGTTCGGCGCGGAGCTGGCCGGAGCGGTGGTCCAGCCGATGGCCGCGCCGGGCGTCGAACTGCTCGCGGGCGTGGTCCAGGACCAGGTCTTCGGCCCGCTCGTCATCCTCGGTATGGGCGGCACCGCCACCGACGTCCTGGCCGACCGGGCGGCCCGGCTCGCCCCGCTGAGCGAACGCGACCTGACCACCATGGTCACCGAACTCCGCGGCGCGACCCTGCTGATGGGCACCGGCGGAGCCCCACCCGTGGACCTCGCGGCGGTCCGCTCCGTCCTCACCCGGCTGTCCCGCCTCGCCGAGGACTTCCCGGAGCTGGTCGAGACCGACCTCAACCCGGTCATCGCCCGCCCCGACGGTGCCGTGTGCGTGGACGCCCGGGTGCGGCTCGAACGCCGCCCGTCCTTCGACCCCTACCTGCGGCGGCTGCGGCGCCCGTCCGCCGCCGAAGGGGAGTGAACACCGTGCGGCACAGCATCCTCGACGGCACCGCCGCCGACACCTTCCCGTCCCCCCTTCCCGCACCGCCGCCGGACCGCGCGCTCGTCCGCGACTGCATGAGCCGCCCCGGCGTCGCCGTCACCCCCGGCACCGACTTCGCCACCGTGGCCGCCGTGTTGAGCGCCTCCCGCCGCGGCATCGTGCCCGTGGTGACCACGGACGGCACCGTCGCCGGCGTGGTCGCCGCCTCCGACCTCCTCGCCGCCCACGCCGAGCACGACCCGCCGCGTGAACTGCTCGCCCGCGACCTCATGACCGTTCCGGCCGTCACCGTCACCGCGGACACCAGCGTCAGCGAAGCGGTGGCCCGGGTCACCGAGCACTCCCTGCACCTCCTGCCCGTGGTGGACGACGACGGCCGCCTGGCCGGCCTGCTCTCCACCCACGACCTGCTCGACGCCCTGCGCCGGGAGGACGAGGCCATCCGATCCGAGGCGCTCGCCCTCGCCCTCACCCCGGGCAGCGGAGTCGTTCCCGGCTCGTTGCGCATCCGCTGCGAACGCGGCCTGGTGTCGGTGACCGGCCGCACCCGCACGCGCGGCGACGCGGCCGCCCTGTGCCTCCGGATAGCGCGCATCGACGGACTCCACGCCCTCGCCGACCACCTGTCCTGGGACATCGACGACGTCGAACAGTGACCGTCACCCCGATGGGCGCCGGTCGGGCGGCGGGGATTCGGACACCGGCTGCGCCGGGGCGCCGGCCTCCGGTGCGATCCGGGCAGTGCCCTGGAACCCGCAGTCGATCATCACGCGGCGTGGTCCGCCTCGACCGGGAACGTGCTGCCCGTGACGGTGCCCACGCCGCCGAGGAACGTCGACAGCCCGGTCGGAGTGTGCCGGTGTCCGTCGTCATGGCCGTCGTCAGCGGGGGTGCGAGGTCCTTCCCGTCGTCCGGCCGTCCGGCCGCGCCGTCCTGGGCCGGACCGGCCCCTGCGGGAGGACCGTCCGGCCCTGTGCGGCCGTCGCCGGCCGACGGACAGTGAAGGCAGGGCCACCCGAGGAGGAGTGAGGACGATGCAGCACCGCAGCATCAACGACGTGATGACCCCGGAGGTCGTCACCGCCCGGCCGGACACGCCGGTCAAGGAGGTTGCGGCGCTGTTCCACCGCAACGACGTCACCGCGATCCCCGTCGTCGATGATCAGGGACGGCCCTTGGGCGTGGTGTCCGAGGCGGACCTGATCCGCAAGGAGGCCGTCCTGCCGGACCCGGAGGGCCGCTACCCCGGCCGCTGGCTGGACGCCAAGGACCGCGCCCGCGCCGAGGCCGAGACGGCCGGCGGGCTGATGACCAGCCCCGCCGTCACCGCCCGGCCCGGCTGGTCGGTGCCCGAGGCCGCACGCGCGATGGACAAGCACAGGGTCAAGCGCCTGCCCGTGGTCGACGAGGCCGGCCGGCTGGTCGGCATCGTCAGCCGCCGGGACCTGCTGCAGGTCTTCCTGCGCCACGACGCCGCCATCCGCGACGAGATCAACCACGACGTGCTCGGACAGACCCTCTGGCTCGCCCCGGGCGACGTCGGGGTCGCGGTGCACAACGGCGTGGTCACGCTGAACGGACGGCTGCCGCGTCGCAGCCTGATCCCGGTCACCGAACGGCTCTGCCGGGCGGTGGACGGTGTGGTCGCCGTCCACGCCACCCTCGACTGGACCGAGGACGACACCGAGCCGGCCCTCGAACACCCCCGCGCCTACCGCGCCGCGTCGTAGGAGGCTGACATGACCAGCACACCGAGCACCGTCGCCGACGTGATGACCCATGCCGTGGTCGCCGTCGGCCGCGACGCGGACTTCCGCGAGATCGCGGACACCCTTCAGCGCTGGCAGGTCAGCGCCGTTCCCGTCCTGACCGGGGACGGCCGGGTGATCGGGGTGGTCTCCGAGGCCGACCTGCTCACCGCCCGCGACCGCGACGGCGAGCGCGCCGAGGCCCTGACGGCCGGTCGCATGATGTCCGTCCCCGCGGTGACCGTGCACCCCGGCAGCCCGCTCAACGAGGCGGCCCGGGCGATGGCCCGCGGGCACCTCAAGCGGCTCCCGGTGGTCGACGAGGAGGACTACCTGGTCGGCATCGTCAGCCGCGGCGACCTGCTCAAGGTCTACCTCGGCGACGACCGCGAACTGGCCGACCGGGTCCGCTTCGAGCTCGTCGCCACCCTCGGCCCGGGCGCAGCGGTGGACACCGACGTCCACTCCGAGAACGGCCGGATCACCCTGACCGGCGGCCTGCCGGACACCCTCTCCGCCGACGTCCTGGAGCGCCTGGTCCGCTCCGTGCCCGGCGTGGTCGGCGTCGAGCTGCGGCTCGCCGCGCCGGCCTGACCGAGGAGGCCCCCATGGCCGTGTTCGTGCTGGCCGCTGTCGACGGCTCACCGGAGAGCCTCGCCGCCGCCCGCTGGGCCGCCGACGAGGCCGTCCGCCGCGGCCTGCCGCTGCGCCTGGTGCACGCCTGGCCCTGGCCGCAGCACGCGGCACCCGGCCTGCCCGGCGTGAGCGAGGCACGCGGCCTGGCAGTGGCGGTGCTGGCGGACACGGCCGAGAGGGCACGGGCGGACCACCCGGGGCTGGAGGTGGACGTCGCCCTGACGGACGAGCGCGCGCCCGCCGGGATCACGGCGGCCGCAGCCGCGGCCGAGCTGCTGGTGCTCGGCCGTGCCGGGCACCACCTGGGCCCGGTCACCAGGGCGGTGATCCACGACGCCCGGTGCCCGGTCGTCGTGGTGCCGCACGCCTGACACGGTGCGCCCGGCCGCGCGGACGCGCAGAATCGGTGGTGTCACCGCCCGCCGCACCCCCGGAGCCTCCCATGGACGCGCCCCCGCCCGTACGCGTCTTCCTGCTGGACGACCACGAGGTGGTCCGCCGGGGCGTCCGCGACCTGCTGGAGGCCGAGGGCGACATCGAGGTCGTCGGCGAGGCGGGCACCTGCGCCCAGGCCCTCGCCCGGGTACCCGCGCTGCGTCCGGACGTCGCCGTGCTCGACGTCCGGCTCCCGGACGGCGACGGCGTCACCGTGTGCCGGGAGCTGCGGGACCGGATGCCCGGCCTGGTCTGCCTGATGCTGACCTCCTTCGACGACGACGACGCCCTCCTCGACGCGATCATGGCCGGAGCGGCCGGCTACGTCCTCAAGCAGGTCAAGGGCGCCGACCTGGTCAGTGCCGTCCGCACGGTGGCCTCCGGCCAGTCCATGCTCGACCCGGCCACCACCCGCAAGCTGATGGAGAGCCTGCGCCACCACGAGGACAGCGGGACCGACGCCGCCCTCGCCGGGCTCACCCCGCGCGAGCGGGAGATCCTCGCCCTGGTCGGGGAGGGCAAGACGAACCGGCAGATCGGCCAGGAGCTCTACCTCGCCGAGAAGACCGTGAAGAACCACGTCTCGCGACTGCTCGCCAAACTGGGCGTCGAGCGGCGCCTCCAGGCCGCCGTCCTCGCCGCCCACGCCGAACCCGAGCAGCACCACCAGCGCCCGCGCTGAGCAGCCGGGTCCGAGCGGGCCCCGAGGTGGTGCCGAACGGCCCAAGCGCCACGCCGGCCCCCTGCCGCACGGTGGAGGTGTTCGACCTCCCGTCACGGCTGAGGAGACGGCGATGATGTACTGGCACGACGGCGGTATGAACGGCTGGGGCATCGGCCTGATGAGCCTGAGCATGCTGCTCTTCTGGGCACTCGTGATCGTCGGCGGGATAGTCCTGGTCCGGCACCTGGGGCGGACGGCCCCGCACAGCCCGGCACCCCCCGAGCCTCCCACGGCACCACCGCAGCGGCCCACCCCGGAACAGCTGCTCGCCGAACGCCTCGCCCGCGGCGAGATCGACCCCGACGAGTACCGCGCCCGACTGAACACCCTGCGCGGCGGCGGCGATCCGGCCGCCTCCGGCTGACCCAGGCTGACGACACAGGAGGCGGTCATGCCCACCCTCGCCCTCGACGCCCCTGCCCTGGAGAGACTCGTCTCCGCGGCGGTCGCCGCACCCTCGATCCACAACAGTCAGCCCTGGCGCTTCCGGCTGCAGCCGGAGACCTCGACCGTGGAGGTCCGGGCCGACCGCAGCCGAGCCGTGCCGGCCGCCGACCCGCAGGGCCAGGCGCTGCACATCTCCGTCGGCGCGGCCGTCCTCAACCTGAGAATCGCCGCCCGTCACCTGGGCTGGGCGCCCGAGGTGCGCCTGCTCCCCGACCCCGCCGACCCCGAGCTGTTCGCCGCCGTCCGGCTCGACACCCCGGCCGCCGCACCGGTGCCGGGCGCCGAGCGGCTCTACGAGGCGATCTGGCGCCGCCACTCCAGCCGCGCCCCGTTCACCGGCGCGCCCGTCCCGCCGGCCGTCCTCGACGAGCTGGCCGGCGCCGCACGCTCCGAGGACGCCCTGCTCCACCTGCCCGACCACGAGGAGACCGCCCGCCTGCTGCACCTCACCGCCGAGGCCGAACGGCGCAACACCACCGACCAGGCCCAGCGCACCGAGAGCCGCAGCTGGATCCGCACCGGCGAGGCACCGCCCTACGGCATCCCGGTCGACGCACTCGGCCCCCAGGACGCGCTCGGCAACCTGCCGATGCGCGACTTCTCCGCGATCCACCCCGCCGAGCACCGGGCCCCCGCCCACTTCGAGGACGAGCCCCGCATCGCCGTCCTCGCCACCGAGCACGACACCCCCGCGGACTGGCTGCGCGCCGGCCTCGCCCTCGAACACGTCCTGCTCGCCGCCACCGTCCACGGCGTCCGCGCCTCCCTGCTGCACCAGGCCATGGAATGGCCCTACCTGCGCTGGGAAGCCCGCGACCCGCACCACGGCCCGGGCCACGTCCAGATGCTGATCCGCCTCGGCTACGGCCCCGAGGGCGCGCCCACTCCCCGCCTGGCGCCGGGCGAGGTGCTGGAGCGGCCTTGACGCCTATCCCTCGGGCAGGGGGACGCGCCACACCAGTTCGGTGCCGCCCTCCCGGCGCGCACGGGCGGTGAAGGTGCCGCCGAATCCGGCGGCGCGGTCGGCCAGGTTGGCGAGCCCGCTGCGGCGGCCGCCCTCGGGGAGGCCGACACCGTCGTCGGTGACCGTCAGGGTCAGCTCCGTACCGGCGATCAGCGAGATCTCGACCGTGCCGGCCCGGGCATGGCGGGCGGCGTTGGAGAGGGCCTCCTCCAGGACCGCGACCACCGCCTCCGCGATCTCCGGCGGCACGGTGACGTCGAGCAGGCCACTCATCCGCAGGGCCGGGGCGAAGCCGAGCGAGCGGGCGGCGCGTTCGGCCACCTCGACCACGCGGGTGCGCAGTCCGGACGCTGCCGGCCCGCTTTCCCGCAGACGCAGGCCGAAGATGGTGGCACGGATGGTCTTGGCGGTCTCGTCCAGGTCGTCGATCGCCCGCAGGACGCGGTCGGTCGCCTCGGGGTGCTCGATGAAGCGGGTCGCGCCCTGGAGGGTCATGCCGGTGGCGAAGAGCCGCTGGATGGCGAGGTCGTGCAGGTCACGGGCGATCCGGTCGCGTTCCTGCAGCAGCGCGACCTGCTCGGAGTCCCGGCGCCGCTCCGCCAGCTCCATCGCCACCGCCGCCTGACCGGCGAAACCGAGCAGCGGCCCGGACTCGTCCTCCTCGAACAGCGGCGTACCGGCCGCCCTGGCCAGCAGGAGCACACCTCTGATCCCGCGCTCGGCCGTGCCGACGGGCACCGCGAGCGCCGGGCCGAGCCCCCGCCAGCGCGGCGGACCGGCCGTGATCCGGGGATCCCGCTGGACGTCGGGGCTCACCACGAGCCCACCCGTGCGCAGGGCCGCGCCCATGAACGAGCCGTCGACCGGCAGCACCAGCCCGCGGTGTTCCTCCGCCCCCAGCCCGACGGCGATCCGCACCTCCAGCTCGCCGGCACCAGGAAGCGGCACGGCGACCACCGCGAGGTCAGCGCCGGCGATCTCGGTCGCCCGGGCGAGCAGCAGGTCCAGCACTTCCTGCTCCGCGCTGCCCGACAGCAGGCTGCTGGTCACCTCGGCGCTCGCCTCCAGCCAGCGCTGCCGCCGCCGGGCCCGGTCGTACAGCCGGGCGTTGTCGATGGCCACCCCCGCGGCCACGGCGAGGGTGGCGAGCACGGACTCGTCCTCGGCGTCGAACTCGTCGCCGCCGCGCTTCTCGGTCAGGTAGAGGTTTCCGAACACCTTGTCCCGGATCCGGATCGGCACCCCCAGGAAGCTGCGCATCGGCGGATGGTTGTCCGGGAAACCGTAGGAGGCGGGGTGGTCGGAGATCCGGCTGAGCCGCAGCGGCTCCGGGCGGCGGATCAGCTCACCGAGGATGCCGTGCCCCGACGGCAGGTCGCCGATCAGCTTGACCTGGTCGTCGGTGACCCCGACCGGGATGAACTGCGACAACCGCTGGTCCTCGCCGATCACACCGAGCGCGCCGTACTCGGCGTCCACCAGGGTGACGGCCGCCTCCACGATGTGCTGCAGGGCCTGGGCCAGCTCCAGATCGCGCCCGACCGCCAGCACCGCCTCCAGGAGGCTGTGCACCCGGTCCCGGGTGCCGCGGGCGGCGTCCAACCGGGCCTGGAGCTCCTCCAGGAGCTCGTCCAGCCGAAGCTTCGGCACGGGCGCGGAGCTCTGCGACTCGCTGCCCACGGGATCCTCCCTGGCTCGCCCCCGATGGCCCACGACCCAGCGTAGGCGCGCCCGCCGCAGCACGTCGGGCGAAAGGGGTCCATCGGCCCAGCGGTCGCACCCCACCAGCCCCCTGGCCGCGGGCACCGGCGCGGAGAACGCTGGAAGGGCGAACGGAACCGATCCGGCTCCGCAGCCCGAGAGGAGCCACCGCGGCCATGAAAGCGCTCACCTACCACGGGCCCGGCCGCCGCACCTGGGGCGACGTCCCCGACCCGACCGTGCGCGACCCCGAGGACGCCGTCGTCCGGGTCGACGCGGTCACCATCTGCGGCACCGACCTGCACATCCTCAAGGGCGACGTCCCCGAGGTCACCGACGGCCGCGTCCTCGGCCACGAAGCCGTCGGCACCGTCACCGCGACCGGACCAGGCGTACGCACCGTCACCGTGGGCGACCGCGTGCTGGTCTCGTGCATCTCCGCCTGCGCCCGCTGTGCCTACTGCCGCACCGCGGCCTACGGCCAGTGCACCGGCGGAGGCGGCTGGATCCTCGGCCACCTGATCGACGGCTGCCAGGCCGAGTACGTCCGCACCCCCTTCGCGGACACCTCGCTCCACAAGCTGCCCGACGGCGTGCGCGACGAGGACGCCCTGCTGCTCGCGGACATCCTGCCCACCTCCTACGAGGTCGGCGTCCGCAACGGCCGCCTCGGCCCGGGTGACACCGTCGCCGTCGTCGGCGCCGGGCCGATCGGGCTCGCCGCGATCATCACCGCCCGGCTCTACAGCCCCTCCCGCGTCATCGCCGTCGACCTCGCGCAGAGCCGCCTCGTCGCCGCCGAACGCTTCGGCGCCGACACCACCCTCACCGTCGCCGAGGCCGACCCGGAGGCCGTCCGGGCACTCACCCGGGACGGGCTCGGCGTGGACGTCGCCATCGAGGCCGTCGGCGTCCCCGAGTCCTTCGAGCTCTGCACCCGCCTGGTGCGCCCCGGCGGCCGGGTCGCCAACGTCGGTGTGCACGGCAAGCCAGCCGTGCTCCACCTGGAAGACCTCTGGATCCGCGACGTCACCATCACCACCGGCCTGGTCGACACCCACAGCACCCCGCTGCTGCTCGACATGCTCGCGGTGGGCCGCCTCGACGTCGCCGGTCTGGTCACGCACCGCTTCGGGTTGGACGAGATGCAGGAGGCGTACGACGTCTTCGCCGACCCGGCCGACACCGGCGCACTCAAGGTCGCGCTCTTCCGGACGTGACCCGCCATGGACGGAGGAGCCGCCACCATGACCGAACACCCCGACCCCGTCGCCATCGCCCGCCGGATCACCCAGCGCCGCGACCAACTCGGCCTGAGCGAAGGGACACTGGCCTACCGGGCGAACATGGCACCGGCCTATCTGCGCCAACTCCTCAGAAACGGGCCCCAGTTCGACCCGCCCGCGTTCGTCCGGATCGCCAGCGCGCTCGGGGCGAGCTGGCCGGAGCTGCTGTCCGGCCACCGCCCCGACGCGCCACCGGGTCAGGCCGGCGCCGACCCGCGCCCGCTGTTCCACCTGACCGAGCCGCAGTGCTGGGAACTCCTCGGCAGCCACGGGGTGGGCCGGGTCGGCCTGCCCGTGGGGCCGGCACCCGTCGTCCTCCCGGTCAACTACGCGGTGGACGTCCACACGATCGTCTACCGCACCTCCCCCGGGGGCAAGGCCGCCCCGGACGACGGCTCGCCCGCTTCGTTCCAGGTCGACCACATCGACGACCACCGCAGCGACGGCTGGAGCGTCCTGATCCTCGGCGAGGCCCACCACGTCGACGACCCGCAGGAGCAACAGCGGCTCGCGGCACTACCGGGCGCCACGCCCTGGGCCGGCGGCGCCCGCCCGCTGTGGGTGCGCATCCGGCCCGGCGAGGTCACCGGCCGCAGGATCGGCACGGGGTGAAGGTTCCGCCGGGGTGTCGGCCGGGCGGGTCAGCTGTCCGGCTGCCAGTCGGCGATCTCGGGCAGGTCGGTGCCGTGTTCGCGGATCCAGTCGTGGTGCCGGCTGCGCTGGTCGGCCATCGCCTGCCGGACCACGGCGGCGCGCACCGCGAGGCCGGGCACCCGGTCGATGACGTCCATGACGAGGCGGTAGCGGTCCAGGTCGTTGCGGACGACCATGTCGAAGGGGGTGGTCGTGGTGCCGGACTCCTTGTAGCCGCGCACGTGCAGGTGCGGGTGGACGGCGCGTCGGTAGGCGAGGCGGTGGATCAGCCAGGGGTAGCCGTGGTAGGCGAAGATCACCGGTGTGTCGCGGGGGAAGAGCGCGTCGAACTCGGCGTCGGGCATGCCGTGCGGGTGTTCCCCGGCGGGCATCAACCGGGCCAGGTCGACCACGTTCACCACCCGCACGACCAGTGCGGGCAGGTGACGGCGCAGCAGCCCGGCTGCGGCGACCACCTCCTGGGTCGGCACGTCGCCGGCGCAGGCGAGCACCACGTCGGGCTCGCCGGTTCCGTCGTCGCTGCCGGCCCACTCCCAGATGCCGGCGCCGCGCGCGCAGTGGGCGCGCGCCTGGTCGAGGGTGAGCCAGTCGAAGCAGGGCTGCTTGCCCGCCACGACGACGTTGACGTAGTCGCGGCTGCGCAGGACGTGGTCGGCGGTGGCGAGCAGGGTGTTGGTGTCCGGCGGGAAGTAGACGCGGACGGCCTCGGGGCTCTTGTTGAGGACGTGGTCGACGAAGCCGGGGTCCTGGTGGGAGAAGCCGTTGTGGTCCTGACGCCAGACGTGTGAGGTGAGGAGGTAGTTGAGCGAGGCGATGGGAGCGCGCCAGGGGATCGTCCGGGTGGTGCGCAGCCACTTGATGTGCTGGTTGACCATCGAGTCGACGATGTGGACGAACGCCTCGTAGCAGGAGAAGAGGCCGTGCCGGCCGGTCAGCAGGTAGCCCTCCAGCCAGCCCTGGCAGGTGTGTTCGGAGAGGATCTCCAGCACCCGGCCGTCGCGGGCGAGGTGTTCGTCGACCGGCAGGGTGGCGGCCTGCCAGGCCTTGCCGGTGGCGGCGTAGACGGCCTGGAGGCGGTTGGAGGCGGTCTCGTCCGGACCGACCAGGCGGAAGTCGCGCCGCTCGGCGGTGTCCGCCATCACCTGTTCGAGCAGGTCGCCCAGTACCCGGGTCGGCTCGTGCAGCGTCGCGCCCGGCTTGTCGACCGGGACGGCGTAGCGCTCCAGGTCGGGCAGGGGCAGGTCGCGCAGCAGCACGCCGCCGTTGGCGTGCGGGTTGGCGCCGAGCCGGTGGCGGCCCTCGGGAACGCAGGCGAGGACCTGTGCGGTGGGCCGGCCCCGCTCGTCGAAGAGTTCCTGGGGCCGGTAGGAGCGCAGCCAGGCCTCCAGCTGCGCGAGGTGCGCGGGGTCGTCGCGGACCTGGTCGAGCGGCACCTGGTGGGCCCGCCAGGTGCCCTCCACCGGCACGCCGTCCACCTCGTGCGGGCCGGTCCAGCCCTTCGGGGTGCGCAGCACGATCATCGGCCACGCCGGGCGCTCGGTGGCCCCGTCCTCGCGGGCGGCTCGCTGGATGGCGGTGATCCGGTCGAGGGCGGTGTCCATGGCGGCGGCCATCGCGCGGTGCACGGCCGTCGGGTCGTCCCCGGTGACGTACAGCGGATCGTGGCCGTAGCCGCGCAGCAGGGCGTCCAGCTCGGCCTGCGGCAGGCGGGAGAGCACCGTCGGGTTGGCGATCTTGTAGCCGTTGAGGTGCAGGATCGGCAGGACCGCGCCGTCGTGCACCGGGTCGAGGAACTTGTCGCTGTGCCAGGAGGCGGCCAGCGGCCCGGTCTCCGCCTCCCCGTCGCCGATCACGCAGGCGACCAGCAGGCGGGGGTTGTCGAAGGCGGCGCCGTAGGCGTGCGAGAGCGCGTAGCCCAGCTCGCCGCCCTCGTGGATGGATCCCGGCGTCTCCGGTGCGACGTGGCTCGGCACCCCGCCGGGGAAGGAGAACTGCCGGAACAGCTTCGCCATGCCCTCGCCGTCGCGGGTGACGGACGGGTAGGTGTCGCTGTAGCTGCCCTCCAGCCAGGAGCCGGCCAGCACCGCGGGCCCGCCGTGTCCCGGGCCCCAGACGCAGACGGCGTCCAGGTCGTGCCGGGAGATGATCCGGTTGAGGTGGGTGTACACCAGGTTCAGGCCCGGCGAGGTCCCCCAGTGCCCCAGCAGCCGGGGCTTGATGTGCTCGGGCCGCAGCGGCTCGCGCAGCAGCGGGTTGGCCATCAGGTAGATCTGACCGGCCGCCAGGTAGTTGGCGGCCCGCCAGTGGGCGTCGAGCGCCCGCAGCTCGGCCTCGGTCGGCTCTCCGGGCGGTGACGCGGCGGTCACGGTCATGGCTACGGTCCCCTCGGGAATCGGTCGACTTCGCCGGCCACCGACGGCGGCCGTACCCATCCTCACGCCGCGCACCCGCTCCGGCACAGGGCCGACCGGGTCATGGCTCGGCGGCGGGGATGGGACTTGCGACCCATCCGGACGTCGTGACGGACGCCGTCACCGGCATGCTCCTCGCCCCCGGTCACACCACATCCGACCGACGGCGGTCCTGGCCGTACCGCGTCGGTGCCACGGGGCTCGGGGCAGACCCCGTCCCGCACGCGGCCGGCGGCCGCTCGGCTCGCCGGCCGGAGTCGGGCGCGTCCGCGGGCGAGCACGGCTTGCGCGTGCAGGACCCGCTCGTGCTCCCCGGCCTCCTCGGCACCGGGCCCGGCAGGGGGCCCGGCGCGGGGCTGCCGTTCAGCTCCAGGGGGCGGCCGCGAGCCAGGTGGTGTCCTGGGCCCAGGACGACGGGTTGTCCCAGGCGTCGGCACCGCCGTTGCTCGCGAGGTATCCGGTGAGGCGGTAGTGGCGGACGTACTTGGCCGGGTAGTTGAAGGACTGGAGGGAGTAGCCCGTGCCGCCGTTTCCGGGCTGGGCGCAGAAGGTGGCGTCGGCGGCGAACTGGCTGGTGCCGGCGTAGGGCTGGAGGTGGAGCTGGAACGCGTAGTGCCTGAGGTAGCTGCCGGGTGTGTCGGCCGACTCGAAGGAGACGCAGCCGCTGTTGGCCAGGCCGGCCCGGACGATCCAGGTCGCGTTGCCCTTGTCGGCGGCGGAACTGGCGGAGGTCACCGGCGCGATCACCACCTTGTCGTCGCTCGTGTCGTGCCGCAGGTAGTCGCCGGTGCAGCAGGGGGTGGTGGCCCCCAGCGACACCTTCGCGCCGGGGGTGAAGGGAGTGGCGGCGGTGTCCGTGCGGTAGCCGGCCGCGGCGATGTTGGCCTGGACCGCGGCGTCGGTGGCGTCCGAGGGGTAGCCCTTGACCGTGGCGCCCTCGTAGAAGGTGCCCGCGCTCGCGTTGCGGTTGGTCTGGCAGCAGTCGCCGCCGCTGCCGAGGATGACGGCGCCCTGCTTGTGCATCGGGCTCCATCCGCTGGGCAGTGAGCCGCTGTACAGCTGGGCCAGGCCCCCGGACTGGGCGTCGGCGCCCTTGAGCGCCAGCCGGGTGGTGCCGTCGTTCTTGAGCATCGCGGTGACGAAGCGGCTGGTCTGCGAGACCTGGTCGGGGTTCCACGTCTTGCCGCCGCCGGAGAACAGGCCGTTCTCCAGGTCCGCCTGCACCCACGGCCCGGTTCCGGTGCAGCCGCCGAACCAGCACTCCGTGCCGAAGTTGATCGCGTCCATGGCGCCGTTGCCGTCGGCCTTGTGGTCGATCTCCGTGTTGCCGTAGTCGAAGCAGCAGCCGTTGTTGACGTGGGTGCCGCTGGTGACCATGTACTCGCCCTCGGGCGCGCTGCCGGTCGGCACTCCCCCGGCGGAGTTGTAGGCGAAGTAGCTGTTGCCGGGGTTGATGTGGAGCGCGTACGCCTGGTGGCCGCCGACGCTCAGCGCCTCCGTGTTCGCGACGGCCGCCGTGTCGGCGCCGCCGGTCCCGCCGGGCCCCTGGTAGACCAGGGTGTTGCCGTCACCGGTCTGGTCGTAGACGCGGGTGATGGTGCAGGTGGTGCCCGCGCAGAAGGAGTCCTGCGCCGCGGCGTCGGCGACGCCTCCGGCGGACAGCACCCGGACGTCCTGCAGCGTGCCGTCCGAGGCGCGCCGTACCTGGTACAGCGGGCCGTTGTAGGAGGCGAACAGCGCACGGGTGGTGCTGTGCGCCGCGACGCACGGCGTTCCGCCCGCGGCGTAGACGTCGCACGGGCCCTGGGAGGTGTTCCCGGAGGCGGTGGCCGCTCCGGTGAGCAGGCCGGCGAGGAGCAGAGCGGTGGTTCCCGCTGCCGCCAGCGCCCGCCGGGCGCGGCGCAGCCACGATCGTGTGGTCATGAACGAACTCCTTCGCGGGTGGGGAAGGAAGAAGGCGACCCAATATTGTTAGCGCTCACAATTTATGGCCCGAAAGGCGGCACGGCAGGGCGGCGATGACACCCCAGCCGAGCTGCGCCGACCATCACTATGGCCAGGCTCCGGGACACCGTCAAGGTATCGGGACTGTTAACGCTCACATGAAGACCCGTCAGCCGGACGGGGCCGCAGGGGCTTTCGCGCCTGCGGCCCCGGTCCGGCGACGGCGGGCGGCTACAGCGCCGTGAAGGTCCACAGCAGGTTGGAGCTGCTGTTGTAGGTCCACTGCTTGGTGACGGAGCCGGATGCGACGCTGCCACCGCCGTCGAGGACCAGACCGGTGGTGCGGTTGGCGATCGAGTACGTGTTGGCGCCGCGGGGGGTGATCTTCCACTGCTGGTTGGTGCCGCCGTTCCACGGGGCCTGGCGGGCGGCGGAGCCGGCGGTGGTGGCCCCCCAGCCGTCGGCGACCATGCCGTTGGTGCGGTTGACCAGCTTGTAGTAGCCGCCGCCAACGTCGACCGCCTGCCACTGGAGGTTGCTGCTGCCGTCCCAGGTCCACTGCTTGAGGTTGGAGCCGGAGTCGACCATGCCGCCGCCGTCCAGGGCGAGGCCGTCGGTGACGTTGGTGAGCCGGAAGTACGTCGACGGGTTGAACTGGACCTTCAGCGAGGTGATCTGGTCGTTGTTGCCGGTGGCCCTGAGGTCGGGGGCGTCGGCGGTGAAGGTCCAGGCGGTACCGGTGAAGTTGTCCGCCGAGTAGCCGATCACCTGGAAGCCGGGGGACGTACGGAGGGAGGAGATGGCGGCCGCGCCCACGCCCGCCGCGGTCAGGTCGGCCGCGGTGTACTCGCCCACGGTCAACGCCGCCGATGCGCCCGTGTAGTTGACGTCCTTGAAGGCGACGGCGCCGGCCGGCGGCCGCACCACCGGGATGGCACCCGAGAAGGAGAGCTTCAGGACGTACGCGTAGGCGCCGTACGGCGCGGAGGACGGCAGGGTGACCGTGAGGCCGGAGGAGCTCTGCACCGGTGCGGGCAGGTCGACGGTGGTCCCGGCGGTGGAGCCGAGCAGCTTCACCGAGGTCAGCGAGGAGAGGTCGATCCGGTCCGCGCTCAGGGTCTTGATCGTGAGTGAACCGCCGGGCCAGCCCAGGACGGTGGCGTACAGCACGGTGCCGGCCTTGTTGCGGGTGAAGCGGATGTCCTGGGGAGTGCCGGCCGTCGGGTTGGTGAAGGAGCCACCGCCCATCTTCGTCGGCCCCTCGCCGTAGACCGTCCAGGCGCGGGTCGCGTAGATGGACTCGCCGAAGCGCTTCAGGTGGTCGCCGATGCCCAGCAGGACGTCCTTCTGCGCCTGGGGGATGGTGCCGTCGGCCATCGGCGCGATGTTCAGTAGGACGTTGCCGTTCTTGCTGACCCGGTCGATGAAGGAGTGCAGCATCTGCTGGATGCTGTAGTAGCCGATGCCCTGCGTGTAGCACCAGCTGCTGCTGGAGATGCTGTCGTCCGTCAGCCAGTACGGGCTGGTGAGGTCGGCCGGCCCGCCGCGCTCGTAGTCGAAGACCTCGCCCTTGTTGTCGAGGCCGTCCTTGTAGGTGGCGACGACCTCGCGGCCCCAGGAATCGGCCTGGTTGTAGTAGTAGGACAGGAAGTCGAGCCGCCGCGTCTCGTCGACCGCGTTCAGGTCGAAGTCCTGCCAGAGGATGTCCGGTTGGGCGCGGTCGACGACCTCCTTCAGTTTGTCGTACCAGAGCTGGTTCTCCTGCGCCCTGTCCAGCTGCCCGTAGAGCTTCTTCAGGCTCGGGTCCGACTGCGCGGGGGCGCTCTCGTAGTAGCCGTTGAAGTTGAACGCGTGGTGCATGGCCACCAGCAGCTTGAGGTTCTTGGCGCGGATCGCCGTGGCGAACAGCTGCAGCAGGTTCAGCTTCGGGCCCTTGGCGACCGAGTTCCACTCGTTGACCTGGCTGTCCCACATCGAGAAGCCGTCGTGGTGCTCGGCGACCGGGCCGGCGTACTTGGCGCCGGCGTCGACGAACAGCTGCGCCCACTCGTCGGGGTCGAAGTTCCCGCCCGCCGACTTCAGCTTCGGCGCGAACTGCACGGTGTTGCCCGCGAGGTCCTTCGCCCCGTTGATGAAGTTGTGGTACGGCCAGGCTGACGGCTGGCCGTAGGTCGCGATGTGGTGCTGGTTGGCCGCGCTGCCCGCCTTGTACATGTTCCGCGGGTACCACTCGCTCTGGTACGCGGGGACGCTGAAGACCCCCCAGTGGAAGTAGATCCCGAACTTCGCGTCCTGGAACCACTCCGGAGCCGCCGGGTGCTGGTCGACCGAGGTCCAGTCGGGGGTGTAGGTGCTCGCTGCCGCCTGGGCGACGCCGGCCGCGAGGCCGCCGCCGGCGATGGCGGCCGCGGCCACGCCTGCGGCCGCGGAGAGGAACTGACGTCGGTTCAGTGAACTCGCCATGAGGACATCCCTGGACTGGGGGCGGGGGTCGGGCCGGGCCGGGGGAACGTGCGACGCGTAGACCCCTGGAGCGCCGGATGTTACGCATGAAGGTCGTCCATGTAACGCCCTGATGTCAACGGGCGTGCGGGATATTGATGGGATTGATTTTGTGCTGCAAGCCGTCCGGGGTGCGCTCAACAGGCCGATTTCCCGGTTCTTTTGATCGGTGGCTAGACACACTCCCTCGCCGCCGCCTATACATACATCCCATCTCTCCGATGCGGCGGCGCACGGCAGCTGCCGCCCCGCACGACTCTCTCTCCCGCTCAGGGACCAGCGCGAGGACGTACCGATGAGACTCAGGACCGCACTCCGCTCCACCGCCTCCGCCCTGTCCGCCCTGGCGCTGCTCAGTGCCTGCGGCAGCGGCACGGGCGGCTCGTCCGCGTCGGGCGGCACGCCGCTGGTCGGCGTCGACTACCCGCGCTCGGACACCGACTTCTGGAACTCGTACATCAGGTACACGCCCGGGTTCGCCGGCCGACTGGGCCTGTCGCTGAAGACGACGAACTCGCAGAACGACGTGGCCAAGCTGACCGCCAACGCGCAGACGTTCATCAGCCAGGGGGTGAAGGGGATCGCGATGGCGCCGCAGGACACCGCCGCCGTCGCGCCGACGCTGGCGCAGCTGGAGGCGAAGAAGATCCCCGTCGTCACCATCGACACCCGCCCCGACAGCGGCAAGGTGTTCATGGTGGTGCGGGCCGACAACCGCGCCTACGGCGAGAAGGCCTGTCGGTTCCTCGGCACGAAGCTCAAGGGCCAGGGCAAGGTCGTCATGCTGGAGGGGGGCCTGGACTCCATCAACGGCCGGGACCGCACCGAGGCTTTCAACGACTGCATGAAGACGAACTACCCCGGCATCAAGGTCTTCGGTGAGGCCACCAACTGGGACGGCGCGGTCGCCGCCCAGAAGCTCCAGACGGACCTGACCGCCAACCCGGACGTCAAGGGCGTCTACATGGAGTCCAGCTTCGCCCTGGCCGGCACGCTCCAGGTCCTCAAGCAGAAGGGACTGCTGGTCGACCCGGCGGACGAGAAGCACGTCTTCGTCGTGTCCAACGACGGCATCCCCGAGGAGCTCACGTCGATCGCGGCGGGCAAGATCGACGCCACCGTCTCGCAGCCGGCCGACCTGTACGCCAAGTACGCGCTGGAGTACCTGAAGGCCGCCATCGACGGGAAGACCTTCCAGCCCGGCACGACCGACCACGACAGCACCATCATCCAGGTCCGGCCGGGTCTGCTCGAGGACCAGCTCCCCGCTCCCCTGGTCACCCTCGACGGCGGCACCTACGGGGGTGTTCCCAGCGTCAAGAGCGACGACCCCTCCCTGTGGGGCAACAACCACGGCTGACCTGCCTGGTCAGAACCAACGGCTAACGACGGCAAGGCGGTTGTGATGAGCGACGGGCAGCGAGCAGTCGGCCCCGCGGCGCCCGACCCGACGGGCGGCGGCCGGTCCCCGGCGGGCGGTGGACGGTCCCCGGCGGGCCCACCCGTCGTCGAGGCGACGGGCGTGGTCAAGCGATTCGGTCCGACGGTGGCCCTCGACGGCGCCCGGATCACCATCAGGGCCGGCGAGACCCACGCGCTCGTCGGCCGCAACGGGGCCGGCAAGTCGACCCTCGTGTCGGTCCTCACCGGCCTGCAGGCCCCCGACGAGGGAACGGTCGCCTTCGGCGGCACCCCCGCGCCCCGGTTGGCCGACCGCGACGCCTGGCGGCAGCGGGTGGCCTGCGTGTACCAGAAGTCCACGATCATCCCCACCCTGACCGTGGCCGAGAACCTCTTCCTCAACCGACACGACCACGGGCGCGGCGGGCTCATCAGCTGGCAGGGAGTGCGCCGGCGGGCGAAGGACCTGCTGTCGACCTGGTCGGTGGACGTCGACCCGCAGACCCCGGCCGGCGATCTGAACGTGGAACAGCGGCAGTTCGTGGAGATCGCCAGGGCCCTGTCGTTCGGCGCCCGGTTCATCGTCCTGGACGAGCCGACCGCCCAGCTCGACGGCGCGGCCATCGCCCGTCTCTTCGACCGGATCCGCGACCTGCAGCGCCAGGGCGTGACCTTCCTGTTCATCAGTCACCACCTCCAGGAGGTCTACGACATCTGCGACATGGTGACGGTGTTCCGCGACGCCCGGCACGTCGTCACGGCGCCGGTCACGGAACTCCCCCGCACCGAGCTGGTCGCGGCGATGACCGGCGAGGCGGCGGGCGACCGGCCGCGGGTGCGGTCCAGCAGCCTCGACCGCACCGCCGTGCCGGCCCTGTCCGTGCGGGCACTGGGCGGTGGCGGCACCTACGGTGACGTCACCTTCGAGGTGGGCGCCGGGGAGATCGTCGGACTCGCGGGTGCCGCCGGCAGCGGTCGTACCGAGGTCGCCGAAACCGTCGTGGGGCTGCGCTCGGCCCGGGCGGGAGAGGTGGCGATCGCCGGGCGGCGGCCCCGGCCCGGCAGCGTCCCGGCCGCGCTCGCCGCGGGTGCCGGGTTCGTCCCGCAGGACCGGCACCACCAGGGATTCGTGCCCGGCATGTCGATCGCCGACAACGCCACGCTGTCCGTGCCGCACCGGCTCGGCCGGAACGGGTTCCTCAGCCGCGCCCGGCGGGACCGGCTGGCCGGCGACATGATCGAGAAGCTCGCGATCAAGACGCCCGGCCCCGAGCTGCCCGTCTCCGCGCTGTCGGGCGGCAACCAGCAGAAGGTCGTCATGGCCCGGGCGCTGGCCGACGATCCCCGCCTGCTGGTGCTGATCAATCCGACCGCGGGGGTGGACGTGCGCTCCAAGGAGTTCCTCCTCGGCAAGGTCGAGGAGACCGCGCGGACCGGCGCGGGAGTGCTCATCGCCTCCGACGAACTCGACGACCTCCGCCTGTGCGACCGGGTCCTGGTGATGTTCCAGGGCCGGGTGACCTCGGAGATGGCCCGCGGCTGGCACGACCACGAGCTCGTGGCCGCGATGGAAGGAGTGGACCTCGATGCCTGAAACCGTCCTCGCGGACGCGGCCGCCCGGGCCGCGGAGCCCAAGCCCGCGCGTACGGCGCTGCTCGGCGGCCGGATACCCCTGGCCCGACTTCGCGACCTCGCCCTCGTCCCCGCGATCGTCGTCATCGCGATCGTCGGACAGATCGTCAACCCCGTCTTCCTGCAGGCCGACAACCTCGTCAACGTCCTGCAGACCATGTCCGAGATGGCCCTGCTGGTCCTCGCCCAGACGATGATCCTGATCGTCAAGAAGATGGACCTGTCCCTGGAGTCCACGATGGGCCTCGCGCCGGGCGTCGCGGCCTGGCTGGTCGTCCCGGCCGGCGCGGGACACGGGCTCGGCCTGCTCCCCGGCGCCTGGGCGGTTCCCGTCACCCTGGCCGTCGGGGTACTCGTCGGCGTGGTCAACTCGCTGCTGATCATCCGCTTCGGCCTCAACGGCTTCATCGTCACCCTCGGCATGCTCATCGTCCTGCGCGGCATCCTCACCGGCATCTCCGGTGGCCAGACCTTCTTCCAGCTGCCGGACTCGATGCTCTACCTCGGCACCGCCGAGTGGTTCGGGATGCCCGCCTCCATCTGGACCTGCCTGGCCCTGTTCGCGATCGCGATCGTGGTTCTCGGCTGGACGAGCTTCGGCCGCTCCCTCTACGCCATCGGCGGCAACGTCGACGCTTCGAAGGCGGCCGGCATCCGCACCGACCGGGTGCTGTGGACCGTGATCGTCAGCGGCAGCGCGCTCGCCGCCCTGGCCGGGCTGATGCTGTCCGGACGCCTGGCCTCGGTCGCCTCCGCCCAGGGCAACGGCTACATCTTCACCGTCTTCGCGGCCGCCGTCATCGGCGGGATCAGCCTCAACGGCGGCAAGGGCACGATGTTCGGCGCGTTCTGCGGCATCCTGCTGCTCTTCATGATCCAGAACGTGCTCACGCTGGCGGGTGTCCCCGCCCAGTGGATCGGCGCCCTCAACGGCCTGATCATCCTGGTCGCCCTCGCCATCTCCCGCATCACCGGCGGCAAGGTCCAGGAGTGACCCGGGCGGCCGCCGTCGGCCGCCCGCCCGCCGTCGCGTTCAAGCCCCGCCGACAGGGGCGAACCCCTCTCCCCTCCTAGGAGTCGCCGCGATGCCCCCGTCCTCCCGCATCACCTCCCTGGACGTCCTGGACGTCCGGTTCCCCACCTCCGAGCACCTGGACGGCTCGGACGCGATGAACCCCGAGCCCGACTACTCCGCCGCCTACGCGGTGCTGCGCACCGACGCCGGCGACGGACTGGAGGGCCACGCCCTCGCCTTCACCACCGGACGCGGCAACGACGTCCAGGCCGCCGCCATCGCGGCCCTCGCCCCGTACGTGGTCGGCCTGTCCGTCGAGGAGGTCTGCGCCGACCTCGGCACGTTCGCCCGCACGCTCGTCCACGACCCCCAACTGCGGTGGCTCGGACCGGAGAAGGGGGCCATCCACATGGCCACCGGAGCCGTCGTCAACGCCGCCTGGGACCTCGCCGCCAAGCGCGCCGGCCAGCCCGTCTGGCGCTTCCTCGCCGCGATGTCCCCCGAGGACCTGGTCGCCCAGGTCGACTTCCGGTGGCTCAGCGACGCCCTCACCCCCGAGGAGGCCCTCGGGATCCTCCGTCGTGCCGAACCCGGCCGTCAGGAGCGCATCGCCCGCCTGTTGGAGATCGGCTACCCCGCCTACACCACCACCCCCGGCTGGCTCGGCTACTCCGACGAGAAACTGACCCGCCTCGCCCACGAGGCCGTCGCCGACGGCTTCACCCAGATCAAGCTGAAGGTCGGCGCGGACCTGGAGGACGACGTACGGCGCATGCGCGCCGCCCGGGCGGCGGTCGGCCCGGACGTCCGCATCGCCGTCGACGCCAACCAGCGATGGGACGTGGCGCCCGCGATCGACTGGATGCGGGCCCTCGCCCCCTACGACCCGTACTGGATCGAGGAGCCCACCTCCCCCGACGACGTCCTCGGCCACGCGGCCGTCCGCGAGGCGCTCGGCCCCATCAAGGTCGCCACCGGCGAGCACGTCGCCAACCGGGTCGTCTTCAAGCAGCTGCTGCAGGCCGGCGCGGTGGACATCGTGCAGATCGACTCCGCCCGGGTAGGCGGCGTCAACGAGAACCTCGCGATCCTGCTGCTGGCCGCGAAGTTCGGGGTGCCGGTCTGCCCGCACGCCGGGGGCGTGGGGCTGTGCGAGATGGTCCAGCACCTGTCGATGTTCGACTACGTGGCCGTCTCCGGCACCACCGAGGACCGGGTCATCGAGTACGTCGACCACCTGCACGAACACTTCGTCGACCCGGTCCGCGTCTCCGGCGGCCGCTACCTCGCGCCGACCCTGCCCGGGCTGAGCGCACAGATGCTCCCGGGCTCGCTCAAGGAGTACACCTACCCCGACGGCCCGGTCTGGACGGCCCGTCGCTGACACCTGGCCGCCGTCGACCGCACCGCCACGCGTCAGTATCATCAACGCACCCGACAGGCCCGGAAGGAGTGCGCGGTGTCTCTGACGGACAAGGCCATCGCGCAGATCCGGGAGCTGATCCGCATCGGAGCGCTGCCCCCGGGTTCGAAGCTCCCGCCGGAGCCCGAGCTGGCCGCCCAGCTCGGACTCTCCCGCAACCTGGCCCGGGAGGCCGTGAAGGCCTTGGCCGTCGCCCGGGTCCTGGAAGTCCGGCGGGGCGACGGCACGTACGTGACCAGCCTGCAGCCGAGCGTGCTGCTGGAGGGGCTCGGCGGCGCGGTGGAGCTGCTGCAGGGCGATTCCGCCGCGGTGCAGGACCTCCTCGAGGTACGGCGGCTCCTGGAGCCGGTCGCCACCGCGCTGGCCGCCACCCGGATCTCCGACGAGCAACTGGCCGAGGTGGAAGGCCACCTGGAAGCCATGCGCGACGCCCGTGACGACGTGGAGCGGCTCAACGCCCATGATGCCGCGTTCCACCGTGCCGTCATCGCGGCCACGGGCAACGAGACCCTGGTCACGGTCCTGGAGGGCATCTCGGGGCGCACGCTGCGCGCCCGCACCTGGCGCGGCCTGGTCGACGCCCAGGCCGCGGGCCGGACCATCGCCGAGCACGAGGCGATCTTCCGGGCACTGTCGATCCGCGACGCCTCCCTCAGCCAGGCCGCCGCGTTGATGCACGTCAGCAGCACCGCGCTGTGGCTGAGCGAGCACCTGCGGTCGGGAGAAGCCCTCCCCTGGACGTGAAGACCGAGGGGTCGGCGGGACCTGAACCGGTGCCGGTGCCAGTGCCGGTACCGGTGATCAGACCGCGACGAGCTCCCGATCGCGCTCCGGCGTTCCGATCCTCGGCTTCCGGTTCGGCAGCGAGAGCCGGAAGACCTTGCGCCACGCGGAGAAAACCTGCTTCGGCAGCGGCCCGGTGACGTACTCCAGCCCGTACTTCTCGAACAGGGCGCGCACCTTCACCGCGACCTCGGCGTACCGGTTGCTCGGCAGGTCGGGGAACAGGTGGTGCTCGATCTGGTGCGACAGGTTGCCGGTCATGAAGTGCATGGCCCTGCTGCCGCTGATGTTCGCCGACCCCATCATCTGGCGCAGGTACCACTGGCCGCGCGTCTCGCCCTCGATCGACCGGCGCTCGAAGACCTGCACGCCCTCGGGGAAGTGCCCGCACATGATCACCGAGTGGGTCCAGACGTTGCGGACCAGGTTCGCGGTGAAGGTGGCGGCGAGCGTGGTGAGGAAGGACGGGCCCGACAGCAGCGGGTGGATCACGTAGTCCTTGAGCACCTGCTTGCGGATCTTGCGGCCCACGGCCCTGGCCCGCGCACGGAACTCCGGGTCCTTGCGGCGGCCCTTGCGCAGGTTCTTGCCGAGCTCCAGGTCGTACGCGGCGATGCCGTACTCGAAGAAGCAGGCGTTGACGAGGTTCCACAGCGGCTGGCCGAGGTGGAACGGGTGCCACTTCTGGTCCTCGTCGACGCGCATGATGCCGTAGCCGAGGTCGTTGTCCTTGCCGATCACGTTGGTGTACGTGTGGTGCAGCTCGTTGTGCGAGTGCTTCCACTGGTCGGACGGCGAGACGTGGTCCCACTCCCAGCTGGTGGAGTGGATCTTCGGGTCCCGCATCCAGTCCCACTGGCCGTGCAGGACGTTGTGGCCGATCTCCATGTTGTCCATGATCTTCGCCACGGACAGGCCGGCGGTGCCGAGCAGCCAGGCGGGCGGGAAGAGCGAGAACAGCAGCACGCCCCTGCTGGCCAGCTCCAGCTTGCGCTGGGCCGAGATGACCTTGCGGATGTAGGCGGCGTCCTTCTCGCCGCGGTCGGCGATGACCTCGTCGCGGATCGCGTCCAGCTCGCGGCCGAGCTCCTCGATCTGCTCCTCGCTCAGGTGGACGGTGGGGTCGATGGCGGTCACGGTGCTCCTACCGTTCGATCTCGCAGGGGCCCGCCGCGGCGGACACGCAGGTCTGGATGAGGACGCCCGGCTCGGCCTCGGTGATCTCGCCGCTGCGCAGGTCACGGACGGCGCCCGCCTTGAGCGGCGAGACGCAGCCGAAGCAGATGCCCATGCGGCACCCGGAGGGCATGAGCACGCCGGCCTCCTCGCCGATGTCCAGCAACGGCGTGGCGCCGTCCGCCTCGACGGTCCTGCCGGTGGCGCTGAACGTGACCTCGCCGCCGTCGCCGGCGACGACGACGCTCGGGCGGAAGCGCTCGGTGTGCAGGCGCTCGTGGACGCCGTGCTCGTTCCAGTGCCTCTCCGCGGCGTCGAGCAGGCCCCCGGGACCGCAGGCCCAGGTCTCGCGCTCGGCCCAGTCGGGCACGAGTTCGTCGAGACGCGCGATGTCGAGCCGGCCGTCCGTGTCGGTGTGCAGCTCGACGAGACGCAGTTTCCCGTCCGCGACCAGGCCGTGCAGTTCGGTGCGGAAGAGCACGTCCTGCGGCCGGGGCGCGAGGTGGACCATGACGACGTCGTCGAACTCGGTGTCGCGCAGCATGCCCATCACGGGCGTGATGCCGCTGCCGGCCGTCAGGTAGAGCACCTTGGCGGGCTTGGCCCGCGGCAGGACGAAGTCACCGGACGCCTGGTCGAGCTGGATCAGCGTGCCCGGTGTCGCCCTGCGGACCAGGTGGTTGCTGACCTTGCCGTCCGGGACGGCCTTCACGGTGATCGTGACGCGGCCGTCCCGGCGGTCCGTCGGCGAGGTGATCGAGTAGGAACGCCACAGGCGCCTCCCGTCGACGTCGACCCCGACCCGCAGGTACTGACCGGCCGTGTGGCCGCGCCAGCCCCGTCCCGGCCTGATCACGATGGTCGCGGCGTCTCCCGTCTCGGGGTGCACGGCCTCGATGCGCCCCCGCAGGTCGGCGCCCGCACGCAGCGGGCTGACCAGGTCGAGGTAGTCCGAGGGCAGCAGCGGCGTTGTGACCATCTCCAGCAGTTTCCACGCCTTGCTGCGGACTGTTCCACGCGTCATGACTCCAGCTTGCGGCGCCTCGGGGCGTAAAGTCCTGACCGTAGGACGTGAAACTGGTCGGCAGAATTGTTCGCAGGAAACAAATACGTGAGCCATGCAATCCGGAGGGCCGGCGAACCGGCCCTGGATGAGACGACGGTCACGGCACTTCGGGCCGCGCTGACGACCACCGCCGACGAGGTGGTCCAGGCGATCATCGACGAGGTCCCTCCCTACGCCAATGCCCTGTCGGGCCCCATGGGGGGCACCATCCGCCGGGCCGTCCGCACCGCGCTGGGGCACTACCTGGACCTGGCGAGCGGGAACGCCACGGGCGGCGACGCCGGTGACGCGGCCTACGAGCTGGGCCGCGGCGAGGTGCGCGACGGCCGTTCGATGGACGCCCTGCTCAGCGCCTACCGCGTCGGCGCCCGCGTGGCCTGGCGATGCCTCGCGGCGGGTGCCGTACCGGCAGGTCTGCCCGCCGCCGAGGTCGCCAAGTTCGCCGAGCTGACCTTCGCCTACATCGACGAGCTCTCCGCCGCGAGCGCCGCGGGCCACGCCGACGAACTGGCCGCCCGGGGCCGGGCCCACGAGCGCCATCTGGAACACCTGGCCCGCGACCTCCTCGCCGGCGCGAACCCGGACGTGCTGACGGCCTCCGCCCAACGGGCCGGGTGGCAGCCTCCGGTGTCGCTGACCGTGGTCCTGCTGCCCGCCGTCCAGGCCAGGCCCGCCTACCGCACGCTCGACCCGAGCACCCTGATCCTCGACGACCTGCCGGACGCCACCGGGGTGCTGCTCGTCCCCGATGCCGACCGGTCGCGTCTCCTGCGGCAGCTGACCGACCGCAGCGCCGTGGTCGGCCCGGCCCGGCCGTGGACGCGTGCGTCCGCCTCCTACGCGCGAGCCGTACGCGCGCGCTCCCTCTCCGCCGACATCCGCGACACCGAGGACCACCTGCCCGAGCTGGTGCTGAGCGCCGACGCGGACGCGTTCGCGGACCTGCGGGCCCGGGCCCTCGCACCGCTGCGGACCGTGCCCGCCGCGACCGCGCAGCGGCTGGAGGAGACGCTACGGGCGTGGCTCCTGCACCAGGGCAGGCGGGAGGAGGTGGCGGCGGCGTTGTTCGTCCATCCCCAGACGGTCCGGTACCGGATGTCGCAGCTTCGGGAGCTCTTCCCG
Source organism: Kitasatospora sp. NPDC093550 (assembly GCF_044764985.1). NCBI lineage: Bacteria > Bacillati > Actinomycetota > Actinomycetes > Kitasatosporales > Streptomycetaceae > Kitasatospora > Kitasatospora sp. NPDC093550. The sequence goes on along the minus strand of NZ_JBIWJF010000011.1, from coordinate 179,026 downwards.
GATCTGGCGTCGCCCCACCGGGTCCTTGAGCTGACCCTGGCCGTGGGCCTTCGGGTCAGCTGACGCGGGGCGTACGCGGGGCGGTGACTCCGTGATCTCCCGGTGACTCCGAGCGGGGCGGACCGGACCGGGACCGCCCCTGGTCACGACCGGTGGCGCCCCCTATTCGAGGGTGAGCAGGACACCCACCGTGTTGCCCTCGGTGTCCAGGCACTCGGTCGTGTTGGAGCCGTCCGGGTCGGCCAGGACGCCCAGCACGGTGCCCGTGCCGTCCTCGTCCGGGATCATCAACCAGTCGTTCGCGAAGTCGCCCTCGACCGGCTCCACCGGCCAGGCGGACGGGTCCACCGAGGCCCGCTGGAGCATCTCACGGAGGCACTCCAGCCTCCAGCTGTCCTCGGCGGCGCGTGCGTGCAAGGCGGCCCAGGCGCGCTTGAGCATCCCGGTGCCGGGCTCGATCCAGGACGTGCTGGGGCTCGCGTGCACCACGGCCAGGCCGGACGGGGTCGCGACGCGGTCGCCCCACTCCTGGGTCCGGACCGGAACGCTCTCGCCGGGGTGTACCAGGACCGCCACCGGGGTGCCGGGTGCGTCCTCTCTGGCTATCACGTAGACCGGCGTGCCGCCGGGTCGCGTCGGGAAGCCCCCGCCCTCCGGTCCCAGCGGGTCGTAGATCGTGCCGTCGCCCGCGGCACCCCGGATCAGGCCGGCCCGCTCGATCCGCCAGCCGTCGAGGGTCCGCACGCCCTCGGACGGATCGGCCAGCGCCGTACTCAGCGCGGGCATGAACTCGTACTCGTCGTCCTCGTAGGACATTCGATCACTTCCCGATGTCGTCGTTGCCGGGAGCGTAGACCGTGGCACCGACAGGCCGGTGGCCGTCCCCGGCCAGGGCCGCAACGGCGGCCGGACTCGGCCGCCGCGCGGGGCGGTTGACGAGGGAAGGGCCTGCGCCCGGCGCCGCACCGATCGCGTGCGCCCACCGGCCGGCGCCGGGCTCCGGGAACGCGGCGATGAGTGACGCCGTCGTACGACGACGGCCGGCCACGTGGATCGGCATCCGAAGGCTCCTGTCCGGGGTGGTGGCATGGGCCGCCAAGCATTCCCCGTGCCACTGACATCCCGCGCGACGCCCCCTGCCCGCCCGGCGCTACCTCCTCCACCACCCCTTGCCCCGGGGCTGTCCCTGCCAGTACGTGAGCGCCTGGTGGGTGGTCGCGAGGCCGGGATGGCCCGGGCCGAGGACGCGCAGTTGGTCGTTCAGCAGGTCGGTCAGGACGGCCACCGCCTCTCGGACGTCACCCGACTCACCCAGCCAGTGGCCGAAGCGGAAGCGGGTGTCGAAGGTGCCGGGGGCCGCCGGCCCGAGCGTACGGAGGAGCTCGTCGACGAGCCGGCGATACGAGAGCACTGCCCCGGCCGCGTCCCCGGCCCTGCCCTGCCACTCGGCGACGGTGCGGCGCAGGGCGAAGTCGGGCGGGCCCGTCCGTCCGTTGACGGCCGCGATGTAGCCGTCGTCGGCGAGTATGTCGCGATGGACGCCGGCGACGCCCGGCAGGTCGCCGGCCTGTTCGAGCCAGTGGGCCAGCCGGTACCGCAGCTCGGTGACCCCGGCGACCAGGCGGACGCGCTGCGAGGGGGACAGCTCGTACTCCGGGGCCAGCAGGGCGAGCAGGTCGTCGACCATCCGGCGGTACTCGGTGATCGCGTAGGCGAGGTCCCCGGATTCCGCCCGGAGCCGCGCGATCCGGCCGCGCAGCTTCGTCACGGACTCGTGCCGGGCTCCGAGCCGGTCGGCTGTCGCCGGCAGCAGCGTTTCGAAGTAGTCCAGGGCGGCCTGTGGCCGGCCGTCGTCCGCCAGCGTGTCGCCCACCCGGAACACGAGGTCGTGCAGTCTGCGGCCGGTGCTCCAGCCGTGCCGGAGCTCGGGCTCGCCGGATCCCAGCAGCAGGACCCGGTCGTTGCGGGTCAGCGCCTCGACGTTCGAGCGCAGCACGTCGGGTGGGAAGTCGAGGACGCGCGAACGCAGGTGCGGTGCCCGATCCGTCGGAGGCACCAGGAAGGACGTCAGCGCGTTCGCCTCGTCCGCCGACCTCCGGGACGCGATGAAGAGCAGGTCGGCGGCTGCGCCGACCACCGCTGCGGCCCGGCCGGCGGGCGCACCCTCGCGGACGGCTCGTTGCACCACCGGGTGGACCCGCACCGATCGGCTCCTGTCCGTCGGGTCGTAGTCGAGCAGGCTGCACCGGTGCAGCAACGCGAGCGTCTCCTCGGCGCTCCCGTCCGGCTCCGCGCCCTCGGCCGGCCGGGCGGTCCGCTCCCGGTCGAGGTACCGGACCGCGGAGGTCAGCACCGCGGCTGGGATGCCGTCGGAAGCCAGCGGCGCCGCCAGTTCCAACAGCACCCGCGCCGTCCCGACCGGCGCCAGGGCGTCGGCGCGCTCCAGCGCGAGGTCCCAGGCGTTCGGCAGTGGCAGGCTCTGCTCGTCCGGCAGTCCGCCCGGATCCGGCACCAGGTCGGCCAGCCGCTTGCCGTCGTCGCCGAGCAGGCGGAGGTAGTCGGCGCAGCTCAGGCCGGTGCCGACCAGGTAGGCGGCCGCCTGCGCGAGTGCGAGCGGCAGGTATCCCAACTCGCGGGCGAGCGCCTCCAGTTGCTCAGACGGCGCGGCCCGGCCGGACGCGGCGAGCACCGCCGTGAGGTAGCCGAAGGCCTCGGCGGAGCTGAACGACGGCACGGTGACCACCTGTCGGCCTGGCACCTCGCGGGCCAGGTCCCGGCGCCAGGTGGTGACCAGGGTCCGTCCCAGGCGATGGTCCGGCGGCCAGAGTCCCCGCAGGTCCTCGGGATCGACCAGACCGTCCAGGACGAGCAGCCGACGGACCGCCTCCCCGCCCCCGCCCGGCCGGAGCCAGGCCAGGAACTCCCGTGCGCCCTCCTCCGGATCGGCCGGGTCACTGCCGGTGATCTCGGCGATGGCCCGGGCGTAGGCCCTCAGAATGGCCGCGCGGCTACCGGCGGTGACCCAGACCAGCAGGTCGAGCCGCCCGGCCTGCCAGGCGGTGCGGGCCTCGTTCGCGGCCAGCTGGGTCTTGCCGACCCCGGCGGTGCCGACCAGTATCCGGCAGCGCACAGGGGCGTCGGAGGCGGCGGCGATGTCGGGAACGGCCCGGCGCTGGAAGCAGTGCGCGGTGCTCGGGACCGCCCCGACCTGGTGCGGCCAGGCTGCCGGGGCACGTCGGCCGGCGTAGTAGGCCACCTGGTCGACGTGGCCGACGGCGAAGCTGTGATCGCTCGCCTGCACCCCCGAGAACAGTGGCCGTGGCGAGGTCGGCGGTGGGCTTGGCGCAGCCGGTCCGTTCAGCCCCTGGACGGATCCGGCCCCTGAGGGTGGCCGATCTGCACACCGCCGTGGATCACACCGGCGGCGACCGAGCCTTCCTGAGCGCTGATGTGCACGTTTCCGCCGACCGCCATCCCGCCGTCACCGGCCGACACCCGAGCCTGCGCCGCGCTCTCGTCCAGCAGTTCGCGCAGCGCCTCCCCGGCGCGCTCGCGCTCGTCGTCCGGCAGGTCCTCCAGGAACGCCTCGAACCGGGTCTGCCAGGAGGCCTCCTGCCGGATCCGGAGCCGCTCCAGCTGCTCGCCCTCGGCCGCCGCGAGCTCGGTGGCGGTGCGGCCCAGCCGCTGCAGCTCAGCGCTCTCGCGCTGGGCGTCCCCCCTCCCGAACCAGGCGGCCAGCCGGCCCCGGAACCCCTCCCACGCCTCGGTCCCGGCCGCGGTCATCACCGCCGTCCCACCGGACATGGCCAGCGCGGTCAACGCTTCGGACAACATGGCGAATCCCCCTTGTCGGCACCCGTGACGCCGACCGTACCGCGAGCCGGACGCCCCTGCACAGGTCGATGTCCACGCCGTTACGCAGGCGGGCAAAGAGAGGTGACTGACCGTCAGCACCACCGCCGAGCTCGTCCACACCCGGGAACGCCGTCCAGCCGACCGCCCAGGCGGCCGGTCCCGCGCGGCATCGGACCGACCACCGGGGAGTCCCCGGAGGACAACGCGCTCGCGGCCGCCCAGCCGGACAGGCCGGCCGGCACCACGGGTACGGTACGCGACGCGCTCCTCAGCGCCGGGTCCTCGTCCAGGGGCCGGTGTCCAGAGGCCGGTGTCCAGGCCCTCGTGGGCCCGACTACACCGCGGGTTCGGCCGTCGCCGCACGCCAGGCGGCGATGACGCCGGCCGCCTTGGCCTCGAAGTCCGGGTCGCGCCAGGCTCCCGGCATGCCGATCACCGCGGGCAACTTGAAGTCTCCGTGCTCCCGGTGGGTGATCCGCACGACATAGCCGGAATCGGGGCGGTCGCGGTTCTTCCCGACCTCGACCTTGGTGAGGTCCGCCCAGGCGAACCGCTTGCGGGAGCCCAGCGCCCCCGTCCACCAGATCTCGCGCTCGTCGAAGCTCACGCTGCTGAAGGCGCCCCTCACCTGGAGGAGCCCGCCGATGATCAGGAGAACCCCGAAAGCCATGACGGCGGCAGTCCGGACGTCCGTCGGGGAGAGGGAACCGCGGTACAGAAGGTAGGCACCACCGGCCAGGAAGAGCGTCGAGAAGATCCATTGGCGCCGTACCTGTGCCGGGTGGAGACGGTGAGTCACGTTTTTCACCAGCGGATCGTTGCAGGTCGGGCCCGTCTGAGGAAGCGTCACCTCGGCCCTGCCCGTCTCACTCCCCGAGCGGTCCGGCACCCCGGCGCGGAACCGGTGAGCGAGGACTGCCCGGTACGAACGGGACAGGCCGCCCCACGGTCCCCGAGCCCACCGACCCGACCCCGGTCGCCGGCCCGGGACGCCGCCGCCGAGCCGAGCAGCACCACGACAGCGCGGGCTACGCCCGCAACCACGGGACCCGCTTCCGCGCCGTCGCGCCGGAAGGTGGTCCGCCATGGACCAGGTGGCCGGCACCCGAGCAGATCACGAGCGCCGGCCACCCATTCCGCATATCCATACGAACCATGGCAAACTGGGCGTAAGTGATCGTGCTCTACAGAGGAAAATCACCCATGACCCATGGAGCCCACCCCCATGCTCCTACCGTCCGCGCAAATATCGACCGGGCCCGCAGCTGCGAGGAATGCCGCGGCTGGGGCACTGTGATCACAGCCGAGGGCCGCCACGAGCTGTGCCCCAGGTGTCAGAACCCTGATTAGCACCCGACCTCCGACCCCTCCCCGACGACCTCCAGGCAGCCTTCGACGAATGCGGCCAGTAGCCACCCCGTCACCGTCGATTCCCGCCCTCGACGACGACGCGACCCGGGAGCCCGGCCTCGGCGAGGTGATCCGCGCCCGGGTGCGGGGACCGATCAGCGAAGCTCGTCTCCCCGCCCGCCTGGGCCACCACCGAGCCGGTCGATGCGGCCACACGCGTGGTAACCGACGCGGCCCACCTGCCGTACGGCGGAGGAGGACCGGGCTACGCCCGGGGTAGGCCGTCCAACGCCCCGCGCGCGATGCGGGCGCCGCCGCCGGGCGGCAGGACGACGAGGTACTGCCGGTCGGCGTCCTCGACGCGGGCCAGCGTGATGGAGGCACCCGCCGCGGCGAGCGCCTCCGCCGCCGGGCCGGAGTCCTCCGTCATCCGGTCGATCCGCGAATAGGAGCGGGTGAGGTCCTTCGCCGGGCCCGTGATCCAGATCGCGAGCCGCGCACCCCGGCGCAGCGCGGCGAGCAGTTCCCTACACAGCGGCCCGTCGTCGGCCTCTCGCAGGAGCAGGTCGTGCAGGCGTTCCTGCCCGCACGGCCGGGACGGCGCCGACTCGGCCAGCGCCCGGCACTGGCGGCACGAGGCCGGCGCCCTCGGCTGGAAGTGGTGCAGGAAGTGCTTCAGGTACCGGCCGCGGATCCCGCAGAGGGTGCGGCCGTTGCCTCCGGCGTGCTCGACGCCGGGCACGCCTTCGACCTCGACCGCGGCAAATTCGGCCGGCTCGCGCGCAGCGACGAACGACCACGTCCCGCCCGAATCTTCGATATCAGCAGTGCCGACCATGCAAGGCAGCATGCCAGCCGCTGGTCGAAGGGCTACCGGCGCGAGGACGGTCAGTCCTCCCACGGCCACGGGCTGGAGCTCCACCACGGACCGCGCGGCGAGACGGTGTGTCTCAGGGCCGGGTGGTCGAGAATCCTGCCGTCGAGGTGCCCGACGATGCGGGCGAGTTCGCGCGCGGACTTCGGCGGCAAGGCATGCACGGCCACGTCCAGGAGGTCCCGCCACTCGCTCGGCTCCGGTGGGCAGCAGGACGGTTGGCCACAGCCGGTGCGAAACACGGGTGAACGTCGTCGCGGGGTACGGGCAAGCGCGCTCCAGGCGACCAGGGCCCTGCCAAGGGCACCGGGCTCCAAGCGGGTTCGCTCCACACGGATGATGTCGGCCTGCGCCGAGCCTGACACCCGGCCGATCTTCGAATACCGCCCACGCTCGACCGGGAACCTCCGGTTCTCCGAGCGCAGGTCCGAAGGACGCCTACGCGGCATGGTCCTTTCGCTGCAAGGTCATGGTGCCAGCGTGTCAGAAGCCGGGCCGTGCACTCATTCAGCTGCGACCGAGCGGTTCCCGGCGATGGGATGTTCAGCGCGCGGGCGGACGTGCTATCTCTTGGAGTGCACTTCGTCGGGCGGGGGCACGGAACCGACTCGCCGACGGAGGGATCCCGAACCGGCGAACGCGGCACACCAGGGCCTTTGTGAGCGCTCACCCACCTCCTGACGGAACCAGGCACGGCCCCTGGCCGGACGGCTCCGGCCCGTGGCCCGGGCGGACGAGGACGCTTCCGCGCCGAGCACGGCGCGTCGGCCACTGCGGCGACCGGCATCGCCCCGTGCCCACGGCTACCGTGCTGCCGAGGGTACGGCGGGGCGGCCGTCGGGCATCGGACCAGGACCATCCATCCATCCCACCCTGAACGAGGACCAATTGACTGAGGCGAATCTCGTCGTGCTGTCGGCCGGTGACACGGCCCTCGCGCTCGACGTCACCGGACCCGAGATGCCCCGGGTGCTGCACTGGGGCGCCGATCCCGGCTTCCGCGCCGACGATGCCGCGCAGGTACTCGACGCCCTGGGCCGTACCTCGCGCCACCAGGCCGGCAGCCTGATGCCCTCCCAGGGGCGGGGCTGGGGCTGGTTCGGACGTCCGACCCTCGCCGGGCACCGCGACGGCCGGGTCCGCCCGCCGCGCTTCGAGCTCGCCGAACCGGCGGCCGTACGCGCCCAGGACGGCCGGGGCGGCACCGTCCGCGTGCGGGCCCTGGACCCCGGCGCGGGGCTCACGCTGGACACCGAGCTGCAGATGACGGAACAGGGCGTGGTGCGGCTGCGCCACACCCTGACCAACACGGCGACGGACACCTACACCCTGGAGGCGCTGGCGTGCGTGCTGCCGGTCCCCGCCCACGCCGTGGAACTGCTGGACTTCGCCGGCCGCTGGGCCCGTGAGCGCTCCCCCCAGCGCGCTCCGCTGCGGCAGGGCGTCTGGTCGAGGGAGAACCGGCGCGGCCGCACGGGCTTCGACGCGGGGCTGCTGCTCGCCGGCAGCGAGGGCTTCGGCTTCCGGTACGGCGAGGTCTGGGGCGTGCACGCCGCCTGGAGCGGCAACCACGTCCAGTACGCGGAGCGGCTGACCGACGGGACGACGGTCCTCGGCGGCGGCGAACTGCTGGACGCGGGTGAGATCCGGCTGGCCGAGGGCGAGTTGTACCGGACCCCGTGGGTGTACTTCGCGGCCTCCGGCACGGGCCTGGACGGCATCAGCCGAGGATTCCACGACATGCTCCGGGCCCGCCCACAGCACCCGGCCACCCCCCGGCCGGTCACCCTGAACATCTGGGAGGCGGTCTACTTCGACCACGACCCCGAACGGGTCCGCGCCCTCGCGAACACCGCGGCGGCGGTCGGCGTGGAGCGGTTCGTCGTGGACGACGGCTGGTTCCGCCACCGCCGCCACGACCGGGCCGGGCTCGGCGACTGGTACGTCGACGAGAAGGTGTGGCCCGACGGGCTCCGCCCGCTCGCCGACCACGTCCACGGGCTCGGCATGCAGTTCGGCCTCTGGTTCGAGCCCGAGATGGTCAACCCCGACTCCGACCTGGCCCGCGCCCACCCCGACTGGTTCCTCGCCGACCCCGACCGCCTCCCGTTCGAGCAGCGCAGCCAGCACGTCCTGGACGTCGCGCACCCCGAGGCCCACGCCTACCTGCTGGAGCGGATCAGCACCCTCGTCGAGGAGGTGGGCATCGACTACCTCAAGTGGGACCACAACCGCGACCTCGCCGACGCCGTCCACGACGGCCGACCCGGCGTGCACGCGCAGACCACCGCCGTCTACCGGCTCCTGGACGAACTGCGCGGCCGCCACCCCGGGTTGGAGATCGAGTCCTGCTCCTCCGGCGGGGCCCGCGCCGACCTCGGCATCCTCGAACGCACCGACCGGATCTGGGGATCGGACAACATCGACCCGATCGAACGCCAGGCCATCCAGCGCTGGACCGGCCTGCTCCTGCCCCACGAGCTGATCGGCTCACACGTCGGCTCCGCCCCCGCCCACATCAGCCGCCGCGACACCACCCTGGCCTTCCGCTGCGCCACCGCCCTGTTCGGACACGCCGGCATCGAAGCCGACATCTCGACCTGGTCGCAGGACGACCTGACCGCGCTGAGCGCGTGGGTCAGTGCCTACCGGCAGCTGCGCCCGCTGCTCCACGGCGGCGACGTCGTCCGCACCGACCACCCCGACCCGGCCGCCTGGGTCCACGGCGTCGTCTCGCGGGACCGGGCCCACGCCGTCTTCGCGTACGTCCAGCTGGAGACCTCCGTCGCGGAGAACGGCGCGCCGGTACGCCTCCCGGGCCTGGACCCCGAGACCCGCTACGTCCTGCGGGTGCGCCCCGAACTCTCCTCCCCCGAGCACACCTGGCCCGCCTGGGCACGACGGGCGGGCGCGCTCACCCTCACCGGCCGGTACCTGGCCCAGGTCGGCCTCGCGGCCCCGGGCCTGGCCAACCACCCCGGCCACGCACTGGTGGTCGAGGCACAGGCGCAGCCGTCGGCCCCGCAGACGTAGCCCTCCGCCCGCCTCCGGGCCCCCTGCCCCTTCACCCGGACCGGGGAATCAGCCCGGACAGGGCCCGGACAGCTTGAATGGCTTGTCCGGGCCCTGCGTCCGCTGAACCCGCATCCAGCGGCTGACCGCCGCGATCTGCGGACACGTGATGATCACCGGGAATTCAGAACAGCCACTGTCAGCCCTGCTTCGGGCAGTTCTTCTCCGGAGTGACACGTTCCGGTTCGGGCCGGTAGTTCTGGATGAAATTGGGGTTCTTCTGGACGGCGACGGGCAGGCTGCCCCTGAAGGCGGCCTCCCAGCCGTCCAGCAGGAAATCGTGCAGCGCGTTGAACATCTTGACGCAGTTCACCGGATCTTTCAGGCTGTCCTTGGGCAGGCCGATTCCGTACTCGGTGGGGTCTCCGAGGTTGATGTCCGGTCGGACTTCCAGCTTTCCGTTGCTCTGGTCCGCGTATCCGTAGAGGATCACCGTGTCGGTGAACATCGCGTCGTAGTTCCCGTCGAGCAGCTTCTTCGCGCAATCCGAATAGTCGTCCTCCGTGACCACCGTTCCGACCATCGGCTTCGCGGAAGCCGGCAGACCGCCTTTCGCGGTGCAGAGCCGGGTCGAGCTGTTGATGTCGGCCATCGTCTTGATCTTCGAGTCGGCGCGGACCAGGATGGCCTGCGGCGTCGCCATGTAAGGCCCGAGGAAGTCGACGAGCTTTCGACGGTCATCCGTCATGGAATAGGTGGCGATGACGAATTGGACATCGAGGTTGACGAGCTTGCTGTCACGCTCGCCGGACGGCACGTCGACCCGGTCGAAGCTGAAGTTCAGCTCCTTCTCCTTGCCCAGGAAATCGGCCACGGAGTTGTCGAATCCAGCCGCCTTGTAGCCGACGGTCTGAGTCCATCCAGGTTGATCGTTCTTCATGCCGATGTAGATGTGCACCCGCTTCTTCGAGCCGAGGAGCGGGAGCGGTCCCGGAGGGCTGGACGGCTCCGGGGCCGCTTCGGAGTCGAGCACCGCGGGTGAGCGGCTCGCCGCAGAGGTTCCCGTGGGGTCGGACGGACCGCAAGTGTCGCCCTGGCATGACACGAGCGGCAGGACGGCCGCGAGAACCATGCAGACGCCGATCCGGTGTCGATTCACGGTTGCTCCTTCAAGAGCGAGATGGAGTCGGACATGACCGCCTCGTCGTAGCCCAACACGAGAACGCAGTTCGAGGGGACCCCGCCCAGGCGGATCACCGGGTGAGCCAGATTCGTCGGCGCTCCGAGGTCGATGATCGTGGGCTGCCCCGGGACGAGGGGGACCTCCGGCGAGTTGGAGGAGGCGCCCACCGTGAGCGTGGCCCGGTGAAGACAGTCGTTGACGTTGCCCTGTGGATTTCGGAGGGATACGGTCAGCGCCAGGTACCGCCCCGCACGACTTGCCTCGAAGGTCGGCCGGGCGGAGTCGTCCGTGGCCGTCAGCTGGACAGCAGGAGGGGTCTTCAAGCTCTCGACCTGCTGCTTCCCGGGAGCTTTCGCCGCCCAGAAGGCCGCTGCTCCGGCGAGGACCACAGAGGCGGGAACCGCACCCCAGTAGATCGCTTTCTTCTTCCGCCTCTCGGAGGGGCTCCACGGGATCGCTCCGGGGACATAGATCCAAGCGCGTTCTCTTTTTCCCGACTTCGGCTTGTAGCTGACCTCATGGAACAGGCGCCAGGGGCCGTCACTGACCTTGACGTCCGCGTACACCGGGTCGCTCACCGCCACGGCGATGTTCTTGGGTGCCGCTTTGAGGCTGTCCCTGAGCTCACTGCAGTCCCGCATGTCCCCGACCCGGTGCGCATCGCCCAGCCAGCCGTTCGGCCCCGTAGGGAGGGCCGCGTTGTCGATCGCGATCCGTATCCTCAGCGGCTCGCCCCCCGAGAGCCTGTTGTGATTGTCCAGCTGCTCGCCCAGAGTGAGGATGAAATCGGTGGCCAGCCTGACTCCTTCGACCTGCTGGCCGGCTATTCTCCAGGTCAGCGAGTCGCCCTCGGCCTGAAGATTTCCGGCTTCCTTCTCCGCCTCGTAGTCGAATTGAAGCCCGATGTGCTCAGCGGCTGACCCGATGGAGTCCCGGAGGGTTCGCTGCCACTCCTCCTGATCCGCCCCGCTCACCTGCCGCCTGTAACCCTTGATGTCGCTCGATATGACGTAGTAGCGATTGCCATTCCGACTGTTCATGACCGTCCCGGCGTGCACGTGCCAAAAAATCCAGGTTGCCGAAGGCATGTGCCGACCCCCCGACACTCGAGTGCGGCCCTCATCTTGCCAGGGCGACGCCGTCGGCAACAGTGATGTTGCATCAAACCCGCTTGGCCCCAGTAGAGTTCGGGGAGCTGCGAGCGGGGAGGGTGTCGTATGGCGACAAGTGCGGCCGGGGGAAGCGGGAACGGAAGCGGGCGCGGGGCCGAACTGGCGAGGATATTGCTCACCGAGACCCGCGAGGAACTGGCCAAGGCCGATCAGAAGGCGAACCTGCTGCTCGCGGCCCTGGGGGTGGCACTGGCGGCATTGGCCGGCGCGCTGAGTTCCGGAAACTATGACCCGCTCATGTCGGACTGGTGGGCCGGGCTGGCCTTTTTCGGCGCCTGCGCCTGCGGGGTGGCCGCACTGGTGCTGTTCGCCGGTGCCGTGATGCCCCGGGTAGGGACCGGTGACAGGAGGGCGGTGCACTACTTCGGCGACGTCGCCGCCGGCGCGCGGCCGCTCGACGAAGTCCGCTCAACGGTCGAGCAGACCGATCTGGTGGAGCGGGACCTGTCCCAGTTCGTGGTCCTCTCCCGCACGGTTGCGGCGAAGTACCGCTACATCCGGCTCGGCATGTACCTCGGTGCCGGCTTCATGGGGTTCGTGCTGGTGAGTGCGGTCGGCACGGCCCTTCGTTGAGCCCGAATCCATCGGTCTGATCCGAGGGTGACCGATCCGTGGTGGCCGTCCGGCGGCGCGGTCGCCGACACCCACCGCAGCGACCAGCACCGTGGAGGGAGAGCTCGGACGGCCGTTGCTCCCTCCGTCAGGCCTCGGACGGTGTCAGCCGGGCGGCGACGTCCGCGCCCTCCCGGACGAAGACCGGGATGCGCTCCAGCGGGGCCTCGGCGTCGAGCGTCGTTCCGCCGTCCAGCAGGCGGCCCGTGGCCGGGTCGCGCCAGCGGGTGCCGGACGGCAGGTACACCCGGCGGGCCCGGACGCCCGCCTCGTCCACGGGTGCCACCAGCAGGTCGGGGCCGAGCAGGAACTGGTCGTCCACCTCCCAGGCGTGTCCGTCCTCCGGGAAGTCGAAGAACAGCGGGCGCATGGGCGGGGCGCCGGTGCGGTGGGCGTCCTCGGACAGGCGGTGCAGGTACGGGCGCAGGCGCTCGCGCAGCGACAGGTGGTCTCGGAGGATGCCGTACGCCTGCTCCCCGTACGACCAGACCTCGTTGGGCCCGCCGGTCATGTCCGTGGCGAAGGCGGGGTGGTGGGGCACGCGGTCCCCGTGCAGCCGCATGACGGGGCTGAAGGTGCCGTACTGGAACCACCGGATCAGCAGCTCACGGTACGCCGGGTCGTCCGGGTCGCCGCCGAAGAAGCCGCCGATGTCGGTGTTCCACCAGGGGATGCCGCTCATCGCGACGTTCAGGCCGGCCCTGATCTGGCGGGCGAGGGAGTCGAAGGTCGTGGGGATGTCGCCGGACCACAGCAGGGCGCCGTACTTCTGGCTGCCCGCCCAGGCGGACCGCACCAGGGACAGCGGCCGGTCCTCGCCGGCGGCGCGCAGGCCGTCGGCCACCGCGCGGACGTGCTCCAGCGGGTAGAGGTTCGCGGCCTCCGCGGCCGGCCCGGCCGCGTAGACGGCGCGCTCGGCGAGGTCCGGGGGTACGTCGGGTTCGCAGGCGTCCAGCCAGAAGCACGCCACGCCCAGCGAACGGTAGTTGTCGTCCAGCCGTTGCCACAGCGCGGTGCGCGCTCCGGGGTGGGTGGCGTCGTAGTACGCCATCGGGCGGATCAGCGCCTCCCCGCCGTAGCGGGACGGCCACGGGAAGGTGAGCAGACCGCCGCCGGTGTCCCGGACGAGGTGCCCGGCCGAGCGCAGCGCGTCGTACGCGTCGCTGTCGGGCTCGACGGTGGGCCACACCGAGACGGCGAGCCGCACGCCGAGGTCCGTCAGCTCCTTGACCATGGCGGCGGGGTCGGGCCACTCGCTCGCCTCGAAGCGCCAGTCGCCCATCCTCGGCCAGTGGAAGAAGTCGCAGACGATGACGGACAGCGGAAGTCCGCGTTCCCGGTACTCCCGGGCCACGGCGAGGAGTTCGTCCTGGGTGCGGTACCGCAGCTTCGACTGCCAGAAGCCCGAGGCCCATGCGGGCAGCAGGGGCGGACGGCCGGTGGCCCGGGTGTAGGAGTCCAGGATCCGGGCCGGGGTGTCGCCGGCGGTGATCCAGTAGTCGATGCGCCCGCCGCCGTCGGCGGTCCACCGGGTGGTGTCGGCCCCCAGTTCGACGCGGCCGGTGGCGGGGTTGTTCCAGAGCAGGCCGTAGCCGCGCGAGGAGTGCAGGAAGGGGACGGCCGCCACGGTGTTGCGCTGGACGAGGTCGATCACGCAGCCCTTCTGGTCCAGGCGCCCGTGCAGGTGCTGTCCCAGGCCGTGCAGCCGTTCACCGTCGTAGGCCTCGAAGGACTGCTCCGTCCGGCCGCCGGCCGCGTGGACGCGGGAGCCGGTGGGGAGCGCGTCCGGGCTGCGCTCGGCGAGGAGTTCGCGGCCCGAGGCGGCCTGGCGGAACGTCAGCCGGCCGTCCGCCGAGGCCTCGACGGCGATGCTGCCGTTGACCAGGCGGGCACTGCCGTCCTCGGACACGGACACCTCGGCCTGCGGGGCGGGCGGCGGGTTCTCCAGCGCACCCGGGGCGGTGGGGTCGATGGTCCCGGAGGAGGCCCGCACCCGGACGGCGTCCGGTCCCCAGGGCTCGATGCGGAGGATCTCTGCGGCGGTGTGCCGTTCCAGGGCGCCCGCGCGGATGCTGTAGGACAAGGGTCGGCTCCTCTGCTCCTGCGGCGTGTCGGATCAGGACCCGGCGGGCCTGCGTCGCGCGAGCCGGGCCCGCCACCGCCGGTGCGGCGGTGGCGGGCCGGTGCGCGGTGGCCCTGCGCCGGTGGCTCAGCCCCAGGGCTGGGCGACCAGCCAGCTGGTGTCGGCGGCCCAGCTGGCACTGCTGTCCCAGCTGTTGGTGCCGCCGTTGCTCGCGATGTAGGCCGTGTAGTTGTAGTGCCGGAGGTACTTCGTCGGGAAGTTGACGGACTGGAAGGACGTACCGGTCCCGCTGTTGCCCGCGGTCGGGCAGAAGGTGGCGTCCTGGGCGAAGGCGCCGGCGCCGTTGTCGACGTCCAGGTAGAGCTCGTAGTTGTAGTGGCGCAGGAACTGCCCGGGCCTGTCGGCGGACTCGAAGGACACGCAGGAGCTGTTGGCCAGGCCGGCGCGGACGATCCAGGTGGCGTCGGCCTTGGCGGTGGCCGAGCTGGAGGAGTCGGTGCCGGAGATGACGACCTTGGTGTCGGCGTCGTCGTGGCGGAGGTAGTGCGAGGTGCAGCAGGGCGCGGTGGTGGCCCGCAGGGAGATCCGGGAGCCGGGGGTCAGCGTGCCGGTGCCGGTCGATCCGCTGGTGTAGCCGGCGGCGGTGATGTTGGCCTGGACCGCGTTCTCGGTGGCGTCCGACGGGTAGCCCTGGGTCATGACCCCCTCGTAGAAGGTGCCCTGGGCCCACTTGCTGTTGTCACCGCCGATGCCGAGGATGATCGCACCCTCCTTGTGCATCGGGTTGTAACCGGTGGCGTTGGGGCGCGCGCCGCTGTAGAAGGTGGACAGACCGCCCGACTGGGCGTCGCCGCCGCGCAGGGCCCACTGGTTCGGGCCGCCCTTGAGCATGGCGGTCAGGAAGCGGTTGTCGACGCTGGGGTCGTTGGCGTTGAAGCCGCGGTTGACCCCGGAGAACAGGCCGTTCTCCAGGTCGGCCATGACCCAGGGTCCGTTGCCGCTGCCCGAGCCCCAGGCCTTGTTGTTCCCGAAGTAGAGCGCCTCCATGTGACCGTTGCCGGTGTCCAGGCTGTTGGTCTCGGCGTTGCCGTAGTCGAAGCAGCAGCCGTCGTTGAAGTGCGTGCCGTCGAAGATGGCGTACATGCCCTCGGGCTGGTCGCCGGTGGCGATGCCGTTGGTGTGGTTGTTGCGGTAGCCGGTCCCGGGGGCGACGTAGACGCCGTACGCCTTGTGCCCGCCGACGGTGACCGGCGCCTCGAAGGCGTTGGCGAGGTTGTCCGGCCCGCCGGCCGCGCCGCCGGCGGGCGCCTGGGTGAGGTGGTTGCCCTTGCCGGACTGGTCGTAGAGGACGGTGATGACGCAGCTGGTGCCGGCGCAGAAGGAGTCCTGCGCGGCGGCGTCGGCGTACCCGCCGGTGCTCAGCGGGCCGATGTCCCTGGTCGCGCTGTCGGAGGCGCGCCTGATCTGGTACAGCGGGCCGTTGTACGCGCCGTACAGGGCCCGGGTGGTGCTGTGCGCGGCGACGCACGGCGTGCCACCGGCGAGGTAGATGTCGCACGGGCCCTGGGTGGCCGCCTGCGAGGTCCCGGCCGCGGCGGTGAGCAGACCGGCGGCGAGCACGGTGGTCGTGCCGGCTGCCAGGAACGCCCGTCGGAGGCGCTGCATCAACGGTTTGATCATGAGGAACTCCTTCACTGGGTGGGGTGTGGAGTGAGCGGCCCGGACCGGCCCGGTCCGTCGCCACCGGACCGGCCCGGGCTGCCGCCTGTCGGGGCCAGGGGCGGCGCGAACCGGTGGGCTCGGGACCTCGGGAATTGTTAGCGCTAACAATTCCAGCCGGGAAAGGGCACGCGTGATGACGGCACGGACACCTCCCGTGCCGCAACGGGCATCACTATGGCCAGCCGTCAGGACACCGTCAAGACATCGCGCAAGGACCGACGGTCCGACCTCGACGGCGGGCCGGTGCTTCGCATCGGCACGTCCGGGCGTGGAACCGGCGGAAGGGCGACGAGGTCACGCGCCGCCGTGCGGCGGCGCGTGACCTCGCGCGGGTCCGGGTTCAGGCCGGGTAGGGCAGTTCGGCTTCCCGGGTGCCCGCGGGGCTGACGTGCAGCGCGCCGTCCGGACCGCCGATCCGCAGCTGCCAGGGGTGCGGGCTGTCGGTGGTCACCCGGATCCGGTCGCCGGTGCGGCGCACGTCGAAGCGGGCGGTCTCGCCGGGGCCGTCGCTGCGCGGGATCAGCACGGTGCGCTCGGCGCCGTCCGCGAAGGCGTGGACCCGCAGTTCGACGCCGTCGGCCCAGGCCGACACCGGGCGCTGGTCGTCCGCCCCGAACGGGATGACGGAATCGGGCCGGGCGAGCAGCGGCAGGGTGTGGAAGCCGTGCCGCTCCCGCACCCAGCGCGGGCCGGTGACCTGATCGCCCGTGAGGACGTTGGTCCACGTCCCCTCGGGCACGTAGTACTCGACCGCGCCGTCCTCGCTGAAGACGGGCGCGACGAGCAGGTCGTCGCCGAGCAGGTACTGCCGGTCGAGGGTGGCGGCGGCCGGGTCGTCCGGGAACTCCAGCATCATCGCCCGCATCACCGGGACGCCGGTGGCGTGGGCCTGCTGCGCCGCGCGCTGGAGGTAGGGCGCGAGCCGGTGCTTGAGCAGGGTGAACTCGCGGGTGACCTCGACCGCCTCGTCACCGAACTCCCACGGCACCCGGTACGACTTGCTGCCGTGCAGCCGGCTGTGCGAGGAGAGCAGGCCGAACTGGGTCCAGCGCTTGAAGACGGCGGGGGTCGGGGTGCCCTCGAAGCCGCCGATGTCGTGGCTCCAGAAGCCGAAGCCGGACAGGCCGAGGGACAGGCCCCCGCGCAGCGACTCCGCCATGGCGTTGAAGTGCGACTCGCAGTCGCCGCCCCAGTGCACCGGGTACTGCTGCCCGCCCGCGGTGGCGGACCGGGCGAACAGCATCGCCTCCCCCTCCCCGCGCTCCTCACGCAGCAGCTCGAACACCGACCGGTTGTAGAGGTGGGTGTAGTAGTTGTGCATCCGCTCGGGATCGGAGCCGTCGTGCCACACCACGTCGGTGGGGATGCGCTCGCCGAAGTCGGTCTTGAAGCAGTCGACGCCGACGTCCAGCAGGGCGCGCAGCTCGTCGGTGTACCAGGCGGCGGCAGCGGGGTTGGTGAAGTCCACCAGGGCCATGCCCGGCTGCCACAGGTCCCACTGCCAGACGCTGCCGTCCGGGCGCCGCACCAGGTAGCCCTCGCGCATGCCCTCGGCGAACAGCTCGGACTTCTGTGCGATGTACGGGTTGATCCACAGGCAGATGCGCAGCCCCTGCTCCTTGAGCCTGGCGAGCATGCCGGCCGGGTCGGGGAAGGTGTCCGGGTCCCAGCGGAAGTCGCTCCACTGGTACCCGCGCATCCAGAAGCAGTCGAAGTGGAACACGCTCAGCGGGATGCCGCGTTCGGCCATGCCGCCGACGAAGCGGTTGACGGTGGCCTCGTCGTACTCGGTGGTGAAGGAGGTGGTCAGCCACAGCCCGAGCGCCCAGGCCGGGGGCAGCGCCGGACGGCCGGTGAGCGCGGTGTAGCGCTCCAGGATCGCCTTGGGGCTCGGGCCGTGGACGACGAAGTACTCCAGCGACTGGTCCTCGACGCTGAACTGCACCTGGCCGACGGACTCGGAGCCGACCTCGTAGCTGACCTTGCCGGGGTGGTTGACGAAGACGCCGTAGCCCCGGTTGGTCAGGTGGAACGGGACGTTCTTGTAGGCCTGTTCGCTGCTGGTGCCGCCGTCCGCCTGC
The DNA here is from genome assembly GCF_044764985.1 of Kitasatospora sp. NPDC093550. Taxonomy (NCBI): domain Bacteria; kingdom Bacillati; phylum Actinomycetota; class Actinomycetes; order Kitasatosporales; family Streptomycetaceae; genus Kitasatospora; species Kitasatospora sp. NPDC093550. The sequence goes on along the minus strand of NZ_JBIWJF010000011.1, from coordinate 161,082 downwards.
CAGATGTCCACCACCTGGCCGTTGCGGACGAACGGGGTGAACCGCTCCCCCAGGCCGTAGACCAGTTCACCGACGCCCAGGGCGAGTTGTCCGAGCAGGTGGTGGCGGCCGTCGGCGTCGGTGACGAAGCCGGTGCCGCGCTCCCCGACCGAGGTGAGCACCCGGTCGCCGACGCGGAACTCCAGCTGCCAGGGGCGGGAGGTGTCCACCCGCAGCGTCAGCTCACCGGCGCTCAACTCGACCACGTCGCCGTCCCGGCGCACCTTCCCGGCGCCCGGCTCGGCCCCGGGCAGCGCGAACTCGGGACCGCCGCGCACCGACCCGGCGTGGTGGGTGGTGCGCACCCCGATCACGCCCTCGGCGGGGGACCAGCACTCCACGGTCAGCAGCGGGCTGTTGAGCGTGTCACCACGGCCGCGCACGTGCTTCACGGGCGCGTAGAGGGTCATCCGGTGCTCGCCGGTGCGGACGTCGGCGACCTCGGTGGCGTAGCGCGCGGTGACGCCCGGGCGCATCAGCCAGTAGCCGTCGGTGAACTTCATCGTGCGTGTTCCTCCGTCCGCGCGCGGTGCGCGGTGATCAGGCCCCGGTACCAGTGGTAGCTGTCCTTGGGCGTGCGGGTCAGGGTTGCGTAGTCGACGTGGACCAGGCCGAAGCGCTGTGCGTAGCCCCTGGCCCACTCGAAGTTGTCCAGCAGGGACCAGAGGTAGTAGCCGCGCACGTCGACCCCGGCCGCGACGGCGTCGGCGACGGCGGCGAGGTGTCCGGCCAGGTAGTCGATCCGTTCCGCGTCGTGCACCCGGCCGTCGGGGGTGACGCGGTCGGCCTCGGCGGAGCCGTTCTCGGTGATCCAGATCGGCGGGAGCTGCGGGTAGCGGGCGTGCAGCCCGGTGAGCAGCTCGGTGAACGCGGACGGGACGACCGGCCAGCCCATCGTGGTGAGCCGGGTGCCGTACGGGTCCGGTTCGCCGACGCCGATGTCCGTGGCGGTGCGCCGTTGCGGGTCGGCCTCGCGGTGCGGGGCGGCCGCGACGGTGACCGGCCGGTAGAAGTTGATGCCGAGGAAGTCCAGCGGCTCGCCGATCAGTTCGAGATCGCCGGGGCGTCGCCACGGGCCGTCCACGAGGCCCGGCCAGGTCTCGTCCTCGTGCGCGGGGTAGCGGCCGGTGAACAGCGGCTCGGTCCAGACCTCGTTGTGCAGGACCTCGGCGCGGCGCAGTGCGGCGAGGTCCTCCGAGCGGCCGGAGGCGGGGTGGAGGCGGTCGAGGTTGAGCGTGATGCCGATCTCGCGGGCGCCGCCGTCGCGCAGCTCGCGGACGGCCAGGCCGTGGCCGACCAGCAGGTGGTGGGCGGCCGCCAGCGCCCCGCGGCCCTCGCGCGCTCCGGGCGCGTGCCGGCCCTCGGCGTAGCCGACGAAGGCGGTGCAGAACGGCTCGTTGAGGGTGATCCAGCGCTCGACCCGGTCCCCGTAGCGGTCCGCTGCGACGTTCGCGTACTCCGCGAAGGCCTCGGCGGTCTCCCGCACGCGCCAGCCGCCCCGGTCCTCCAGGGCCTGGGGCAGGTCCCAGTGGTACAGGGTGGCGGCGGGGGCGATCCCGGCGGCCAGGAGTTCGTCGATCAGCCGGTCGTAGAAGTCCAGGCCCTCGGGGTTGACCGGGCCGGTGCCCCGGGGCAGCAGCCGGGACCAGGAGATCGAGAAGCGGTAGTCGTCGACGCCGAGTCCGCGCAGCAGGGCGACGTCCTCGCGGTAGCGGTGGTAGTGGTCGCAGGCGGTGTCACCGGTGGCGCCGTCGAGGGTGCGGCCCGGGGTGTGGCTGAAGGTGTCCCAGATGGAGGGGCCGCGGCCGTCCTCGTCGTGGGCGCCCTCGATCTGGTAGGCGGCGGTGGCGGCGCCGAAGCGGAAGCCGGCGGGCAGGTGCGGGAAGGCCGGGGAGGTCACGGGTGTCCCGGCGCCGGAGGGCACGGTGGTCACAGCTCCGGCGCCAGCCCGCGCTCGCGCAGCCAGGCCAGCTGGACGGGCGGGTTGGAGCCGCAGCCGCCGGCGTGGTCGGCGAACGGCCACACCGTCATGGTGCGGTCCTCGCCGGCGTAGTGGTTGAAGGCGGCGTAGACCGTCCGGGGCGGGCAGACCGGGTCCATCAGGCCGACGCTGAACAGGGCCGGAGCGGTGGCCCGCTGGGCGAAGTGGACGCCGTCGAAGTACGCGAGGGTGGCGAAGGCCGGCTGCACGCGCTCCCGGCTGTGCCAGCGCAGGTAGCTGACGAGCTCCTGGTACGGACCGTCCAGGGAGGTCTGCGCGCCCTCGCGGTAGTGGCAGAGGAACGGGACGTCCGGCAGCACGGCGGCCACCCGGTCCCCGCTGAGCCCGGCGACGGCGAGGGACAGGCCGCCGCCCTGGCTGCCGCCGGCCACGACGATCCGGCGGGCGTCGAGACCGGGCAGCTGTGCGACGGCGTCGACGGCGCGCACGCAGTCGGTCATCAGCCGCCGGTAGTAGTGGTTCTCGGGGGAGTCGATGCCCTTGGTCATGAAGCCCCCGACCCACTGGGTGCCGTCGCCCGTGTGCCGGTCCGGGGTGTCGTGGCCCTGGCCGCGGCTGTCGACGACGAGCTGGGCGTAGCCGGCGGCGGACCAGAACAGGTGCTCGGTGGGCAGCCCGCGGCCGCCGGAGTAGCCCAGGTAGGTGACGACGACCGGCAGCGGGCCTTCCGCGCCGCGCGGGCGCAGCAGCCAGGCGGCCACCGGTTCGCCGTTCCAGCCGGGGAAGCGCACGTCGTCGACCTCGACGGTGCGCAGTCCGTACTGCGCGGTGACGCGTTCGGCCTTGACGGCTCCGCCGTGTGCGCGGGCCTCGGCGAGGGTGCGCCGCCAGAACGCGTCGAAGTCCTGCGGGGCGGTCGACTCGGGCCGGTAGCCGACGAGTTCGTCGGCGCCGACGTCGGGGACGGGCATGGGGGACTCCTCCGGGTGCTGCGGGTTCGAGGTCGGGTGGTGGGGGTGAGCAGGGACATCCGGGCCGCCTCCGGGCGGCTGGCGGGGGTGGTCGGCGACCGGGTGACGGGCGGGTCGCCCGGGCGATGAGCGGTCCGGAACGGGTGGCGGCCCGTCTCCCCCCGGGACGGGCCGCCGGTACGGGGGCGGCGGTCCTCAGCCGGCCGCGCCGAAGCGGAAACCGCCGAGCCGGAAGTCGCCGTGCAGGACCAGGCTCACGTCCTGCACGCCGTCGAGCGGGGCGGCGAGTTCGGCCGTGGTGCTCGTCCAGGCGTAGCGGTCGCCGGTCACCGGCACGTCGAGGTCGGCCAGCAGCCGCCCGTCGGCCCGGACCTCCAGCCGGGCGGCGCCGTTCGCGCCGTCCGCGCGGGCGGTCTCGACCTCGACCCGGACGGCCCCCGTCACGTCGGAGGAGCGGAACAGGAGCGCGGCGGGCTGCCCGGGGTCGGCGGGCGCGACGGCGTCGCCGTCGGCGCGGGTGGCGTCGACGATGGTGATGTCCGTGTGGTCGTCGAAGTCGACGGCCCGGACGGTCCGTCCGACGACGGCGCGGGCCGCGGGCGCCGTCCCGGTCACGGTGAGCGGCGTGACCAGGACCTCGTCCTCGGCCGACCGCGCCACGACGACCTCGTAGTCCCCGGGGTCGACGGCGAAGGCACCCGTGGCGACGTCCCAGTGGGCGAACCGCTCGGCCGGCAGCCGGAACGTCAGTTCGCGGGCCTCCCCCGGCTCCAGGCGGACCTTGCGGAAGTCGGCCAGGCGCAGCCGCGGCGCCGCGTAGCGGGCGTCCAGGGCCCGGACGTAGACCTGGACGACGTCGCCACCGGACCGCAGGCCGCGGTTCTCCAGGGTGACCGTGAGGTCGACGGCACCGTCCGGGCCGATCGACGGCTGCGACAGCCGCGGGTCGCGGTAGGCGATGTCGGTGTAGGACAGCCCGTGGCCGAAGGGGTAGCGGGCGGCACCCCGGTGGTACTGGTAGGTCCAGCCGGCCTTGATGATGTCGTAGTCGAGCGGGGCGGGCAGCGGGTCGTCGCCGCGGTACCAGGTCTGCGGCAGCCGGCCGGTGGGCTCGGCCTCGCCGAGCAGCACGGCGGCCAGCGCGTGGCCCGTCTCCTGCCCGCCGTGGGAGGTCCACACCACGGCGGGCAGGTGCTCATCGGCCCAGTCGACGGCGTAGGGGTAGCTGCTCATCAGCACCAGGGCCGTCTGCGGGAGGGCTTCGGCGACGGCGCGCAGCAGTGCCTCCTGGCCCTCGGGCAGGCGGATGTCGGCCCGGTCCTCGGTCTCGCGGCCGTTGATCATCGGGTGGTTGCCGAGGACGACGACGGCGGCGTCCGCCGTCGCGGCGGCTTCGCGTGCCTCGGCGCGGCCGTCGCGCAGCAGCTCGCGCTGCCAGCGCTCGGCGGCCTCCGGGGTCTCGGCGCTGACCGTCACCCGGCCGTCGGTCGGATCCACGGCGGCGTAGCGGCCGGTGAACACGTTGCGCAGCAGCACGGTGTCCTCGCCGGCCGGTTCGAACCGGAAGGTCTCCTTGACGAACCAGGCCTTGATGACGTCCCGGTCGGCGGCCAGGCCCTCGTCGTCCTGGAGGGCGAGGTAGCGGCCGGTGTCGACGGCGCGCAGCGTGGAGGCGCCGCCGCCCCAGTCGGTCACGTCGAAGGAGGTCTTGCCGAGCAGGTCACCGGTGGTGCGCGAGCGCAGGGCGATCCGGTCGCAGCCCTCCACCCGGACGATCTCGCCGCCGTGCGGGGCGAGGGCCGCGGCGAGGCCGTCGGCCAGGCCGACCCGGTACGGCATGGTGCCGCTGTACCAGTCCTCGAAGAGCGCGTCGGCGAGCGGGCCGATGACGGCGATCCGCGGCGTGCGGGCGGGGTCGAGCGGCAGCAGGCCGTCGTTCTTGAGCAGGACGACCGACTCGGTCGCGGCCCTGCGGGCCAGCGCGCGGTGCTCCGCGCAGTCGATCACCTCCGGGCCGATGGCCGCGTACGGGTCCAGCTCGGGGTCGAACTCGCCGAGGCGGAAGCGCACTTCGAGCTGTCGGCGGACGGCGCGGTCCACGTCGGCCTGGTCGATCAGGCCGCGCTCCAGTGCCTCGCGCAGCCGGCCGACCACGGTCCCGCTGTCCTCGCCGTGGTCGGTGTAGCTGTCGATGCCGGCCTTGAGCGCGGCCGCGTGGGACTCGGCGTGGTCGTCGAAGTAGTGCTCCGGGTCGACCAGGTTGGACGGCGCCTCGGCGTCGCTGACCACGAACAGCTCGTGGCCGGTCGGCTCGGCCCAGCGGCGCAGCTCCGCCTCGATCAGCGGACTCACGTGGCAGGGGCGGCCGTTGACCAGGTTGTAGGCGGCCATCGCGCCGGTCGCGGCGCCCGAGGCGATGACGGGGCGGAAGGCGGCGAGGTCGTACTCCTGGAGCACGCGCGGGCGCAGGGCGGAGGAGGTGGTGCAGCGGTCGTCCTCGTTGTTGTAGGCGAGGAAGTGCTTGAGCACCGGGGCGGCCCGCAGGTACTCCGGGTGAGCGCCGGTCAGACCCCGGCAGAACGCCTCGCCGACCCGTGCGGTGTGCACCGGGTCCTCGGAGTAGCCCTCCTCGTTGCGCCCCCACCGGGGGTCGCGCAGCAGGTTGAGCACCGGGGCCCAGGCCTGGAGGGAGTTCGGCCCGCGCTCGGGGCTGCCGACGGCCGGCGGCCGGTGGTGGTGGAAGGCCCGCAGTTCGGTCGAGACCGCCTCGCCGACCTCGCGCACCAGCTCCTCGTCCCAGCTGGCACCGAGGCCGACGGCCTGCGGGAAGACCGTCGCCACCCCGAGCCAGGAGACACCGTGGAGGCCCTCGCTGCCGGTGCGGAAGGCGGCGACGCCGAGACGCGGAACGGCCGGCGCGTACTGGTGCAGCATCGCGAGCCGTTCGTCGGTCGTGAGCCGGTGGAGCAGGTCGTCGACGCGCTCCCGCAGGGGAAGCGTGGGATTGCGGAAACCGGGCGGACCGGCAGCGGACACGGGCACGGAACTCACCTGGAACACCCCTCGGGCGGGCTGGGCTCGGAGATCGCTTTTCGAAGCGCTTCGACGCTGACACGCCCCATCGGTCGTGTCAACTCCCCTGGACACAAACGAGGTTGCTTTTGTTCAGCCTCTTGCTCAACCCGTAACGCGTCGTTAGTGTCGCCGAAACATCCAAGCGCTTCGACGCTCAGACCGCGCTTCGACGGAGAAGGGGCCACGCCACCATGAGATCCGGATTGAACCGCAGGAGCTTCCTCACCACCGCCGCCGCGGTCGCGGGCGCCGCCGCGATGGCACCCCTGCTGACCGCCTGCGGCGGCGGGTCGGACAAGAAGGCCGGGGCGAACACCAAGGAGGGCCTCAAGGCCGCCCTGCCGGCCTACGTCCCCAACGCGAACGCGGTCAAGCCGGACATAGCCCCCGTGCAGGGCACGGGCGGCGCCGCGACCGACCCGGCCTACCTCTCCTACCCGGCCTCCCCGCCCGCCAGCGTCTCCGGCGTTCCGGGCAAGGGCGGCAGCTACACGGCGATCACCCCGCTGTGGGGCACGGCCCCACCGGTCGGCAACTCCTTCTACCAGGCGATGAACAAGGCACTCGGGGTCGACCTCACCGTCAAACCGACGGACGGGATCAACTACGACACCATCATCCCGACGATGAGCGCCGCCAAGAAGCTGCCGGACTGGATCAACCTGCCGTCCTGGCTGAACGACAAGTTCAACACCGGTGGGCTGGCCGGCACCCAGCTCGCGGACCTGACCCCCTACCTGTCCGGCGACAACATCAAGAAGTACCCCAACCTGGCCGCCCTGCCCACCGGCGCCTGGCAGCACGGCGTCTGGGGCGACAAGGTCTACGGGATCCCCTGCTTCTCCACCGGCTTCGGCATCCCCGGCGCCACCTTCTACCGCCGGGACGTCCTGGAGTCCCGGGGCATCACCGCCGACCAGGTGAAGTCCGCCGACGACCTGATGAACCTCGGCAAGGAACTGACCGACGCCAAACGGGGGGTGTGGGCCTTCGACGACGTGTGGACCTACAACCAGTTCACCTGGAACGTCCCCATGCGGTGGAGGGTCGACAACGGCAAGCTGGTCCACCCGTTCGAGACCCAGGAGTTCCTGGAGGCCATCGACTGGCACTACCGCCTGGCGACCTCGGGGTATATGCACCCCGACGCGCTCGCCGGTGACGTCGCCAACAGCGCCACCCGCTTCTACAGCGGCAAGACGCTCATCGGGGGCGGCGGCCTCGGTGCCTGGAACCTGTCCGACCACCAGTCCGGCACCGCCGCCGACCCGAACTACCGGCGCGGCGCCTTCAACGCCATCACCGCCGACGGCAAGGGCACACCGGTGGTCTACATGGGCGCCGCCGCCAGCATGATCAGCTACCTCAACGCCCGTCTGAAGCCGGAGCAGATCCAGGAACTGCTCGCCGTCGCGAACTACCTCGCCGCCCCCTACGGCACCGCCGAGTACACCATGGTCAACTTCGGTGTCGAGGGCGTCCACCACACCCGGGTGCACGGCATGCCGACCTTCACGGAGGAGGGCAAGAAGGACGTCCAGGTGACGACCTACCAGTTCCTGGCCGCCGCACCCGCCGTGACCAGCAACCCGGGCGGCGAGCAGGTCACCCGGGACTACGCGAGCTGGTCGGCCGCCAACGTCACGTACCTCACCAAGCCGCCCTTCTGGGGCATGAACCTCAGCATGCCGCAGGCCATCGCCCAGGCATCGGCCGCGCAGAGCGTCAACGACACCCTCAAGGACTGCTACCACGGCAAGAAGAAGGTCTCCGAGCTGCAGGACGCCATCGCCGGCTGGCGCAACGGCCCCGGGGAGCGGCTCAAGCAGTGGATGACCGACAACGTCCTCGACAAGTACGGCACCGGCCAGTGAGCACCGCGGCCCCGAAGCGGCCGGCCGGCCCCGCGCGGCTCAACTGGCGGACCAGGCTCCGGCGCGACAAGTCCCTCCTGCTGATGACGGTGCCCGCGGTCGTCCTGCTCCTGGTGTTCAACTACGTCCCGCTGTTCGGCATCGTCACCGCCTTCCAGGAGTACGACCCGCTGGTCGGGGTCTGGCACAGCGAATGGGTGGGCTTCGACCAGTTCCAGCAGCTGTTCGGCGACCCGGCGTTCTGGGCCTCGCTGCAGAACACGCTGTACCTCAGCTTCGTCCAGCTGATCCTGTTCTTCCCGGTCCCCATCGCCCTCGCCCTGCTGCTCAACTCGGTGATCAGCGAGCGGATCCGCAACTTCTTCCAGTCCGTCGTCTACCTGCCGCACTTCTTCTCGTGGGTGCTGGCGGTCACGATCTTCCAGCAGATGCTCGGCGGCGCCGGCGTGCTCAACCAGTTCCTGCGCCAGCACGACATCGGCACCTGGGACATCATGACCAACCCGCACACCTTCGCCCTGCTGGTCACCTCGCAGGCGATCTGGAAGGAGGCGGGCTGGGGGATCATCGTCTTCCTCGCCGCGCTGAGCGCGATCAACAGCGAACTCTACGAGGCCGCGGCCGCCGACGGCGCCGGGCGGCTGCGGCGGATGTGGCACATCACCCTGCCGGGCCTGCGCGGGGTGATCGTACTGATGCTGGTCCTGCGGCTCGGCAACGCCCTGTCCGTCGGGTTCGAGCAGTTCCTGGTCCAGCGCGACGCCGTCGGCCACGAGGCCGCGGACGTGCTGGACACCTTCTCCTTCTACTACGGCATCGCCACCGGCGGGTACAGCTACGGCGCGGCGGCCGGGCTCTTCAAGAGCGTGGTCTCGCTGCTGCTCATCTGGGGCGCCAACAAGCTGGCGCACGCCTTCGGCGAGGACGGGCTGTACCGCACATGACGAACGCACTCACCATGGGAAGGCGGGGCGAGAAGCGCCGCGCCGCCACAGCAGCCGCCCGCCGCCGGGCCCGCTCCGCCCGCCCGCCCTGGGACGAGCCGCCCACCGCCGTCGGCCAGGCCGCCAAGGGCCTCACCCTCGGCGGGACGCTCGCCGTCATCCTGGTCCCGCTCTACATCATCGTCCTGACCAGCTTCTCCACCCCCGGCGCCATCAACCGGGCCGGCGGCCTGGTGATCTGGCCGGACGGCCTGACCACCGAGACGTACCGCCAGATGCTCGGCGATCCGACGATCGTCACCGCGCTGGGCGTGAGCCTGGGCATCACCGTGGTCGGGACCGCCGTGTCCATGGCCGTCTCCGTCCTGTGCGCCTACGGGCTCTCCCGGCCGCGCTCCCTCGGGCACCGCTTCGTCCTGATGCTGCTGATCATCACGATGTTCATCAGCGGCGGCCTGATCCCGAGCTTCCTGGTCGTCACCGGCCTCGGTGGCTACGGCCAGTGGTGGGCGCTGATCCTGCCGAGCGCGGTCTCCGTCTTCAACATCCTGGTGCTGCGCGCCTTCTACCAGGAGACCTCCTCCGAACTGATCGACGCGGCCCGGATGGACGGAGCCGGGGACTGGCGGATCCTGTGGTCCGTCGTGCTGCCCACCTCACGCGCCGTCACCGCCGTCACCGCGCTGTTCTACGCCGTCGGGTACTGGAACTCCTTCTTCAACGTGATGCTCTACATGCCGACCGACAGTGAGAAGTGGCCCCTCCAGTACGTGTTGCTCACCTACGTCAACCGGGCGAACGGCCTGCCCGGCTCGGTCAATTCGGGCTTCGGGAACACCAGTGTGCAGACCGCGCCGCTGTCGCTGCAGATGGCGGTCGTGGTCCTCACCCTGGTACCACTGGTGATCGTGTACCCGTTCGTGCAGAAGCACCTGCGCACCGGTGTCCTCACCGGAGCGATCAAGGGCTGAGCCGTCCGCACCGGTCCGGCGCGCCCGGGCCGGACCGGGGACCGGGACCCGGGGACCGGACCGGGAACACGCCCTCAACGGAACCGACACGAAGGAAGCAGCGCGATGGTGACACTCGCCGATGTGGCCAGGCACGCCGGCGTCTCGTCGAGCACGGTCAGCTACGCCCTCAGCGGCAAGCGGCCGATCTCCGACGAGACCCGGACCCGCATCGAGCGGGCCATCACGGACCTCGGCTACCACCCCAACGCGGGCGCCCGGGCGCTGGCCGGCAAGCGCTCGCACATCATCGCCCTGGTGGTGCCGCTGCGCCCCGAGGTGCACGTGCCCACCATGATGGAGATCGCCATCGCCGTCACCGTCGCGGCCCGCGAACACGGCTACGACGTCCTGCTGCTGACCAACGACGAAGGCCCCGAGGGCGTCCGCCGGGTCGCCGCCACCGGACTCGCCGACGGCGTCATCCTCATGGACGTCCGCCTCGACGACGACCGCATCCCGGTGCTGCGCGCCCAGGACATCCCCGCCGCCCTCATCGGCCTGCCCGACGACCCCACCGGACTCTCCTGCGTCGACCACGACTTCGCCACCGCCGGCGCCCTGTGCGCCGACCACCTCGCCGACCTCGGCCACCGTGACATCGCCTTCATCGGCTACAGCAGCGGCGTCTACCGGCGGCACGCCGGCTACGCCGAGCGCACCCTGAGCGGCTTCCGCTCCCGCGCCGAACGGCGCGGCCTGCGCTTCGTCCACCGCCCCTGCGAGGGCACCTACGAGAGCACCGCGGGCACCCTGGCCCGCATCCTCACGGACCGCCCGGACACCACCGGGTTCGTCGTCCAGAACGAAGCCGCGATCGGCCCGCTGCTCAGCCAGCTGCGCGCCACCGGCCGGACCGTGCCGGAGGACGCCTCCGTCATCGCCATCTGCCCCGACGCCCTGGCCGAGCAGCACGCCCCCCGGCTCACCTCCGTCACCAGCCCGAAGAAGGACCTCGGGCAGGTCGCCGTCGAGCAGGTCATGGCGAGGATCGCCGCGACCACCGCCGGCGACGAGGCGAAGGACCAACTCCTCCTGATGCCGCCGGAACTCGTCGTCCGCGAAAGCACCGCACCGGCGCCGCACCGCAGTTGACCTCCCCCGACCGAAGGATCATCTCCCCATGGACATCCGCCGGCTCACCGACCGCCTCGGCGGCCTCGCCTTCGGCGGGGACTACAACCCCGAACAGTGGGACGCCGAGGTGTGGAAGGAGGACGACGAGCTGATGCGCCGCGCGCGCGTCAACCTCGCCACCGTCGGCGTCTTCTCCTGGGCCCTGCTGGAACCCGAGGAGGGCCGCTACGACTTCGACCGGCTCGACGCCCACCTCGACCGGCTGCACGCCGCCGGCGTCGCCGTCGACCTGGCCACCCCCACCGCCTCCCCGCCGCCCTGGTTCACCCTCGCCCACCCCGACGCCCTGACCGTCCGCCCGGACGGCACCCGTCTGACCCACGGCAGCCGGGACACCTACTGCCTCACCTCCCCCGCCTACCGCCGGGCCGCCCGCCGCATCGCCGCCGCCCTCGCCGAACGCTACGGCGACCACCCCGCGCTCGCCCTGTGGCACGTCCACAACGAGTACGTCACCCTCTGCTTCTGCGACCACACCGCCGCCGCCTTCCGGGTCTGGCTGCGCACCCGCCACGGCTCCCTGGACGCCCTCAACGAGGCCTGGGGAACGGCCTTCTGGAGCCAGCACTACACCGCGTGGGAGCAGATCCTCCCGCCCCGCACCAGCCAGTGGCACCACAACCCCGGCCACCTCCTGGACTACAGGCGCTTCTGGTCCGACGAGACCCTCGCCGCCTACCGCGAGCAGCGCGACGCGATCCGCGCCCACAGCGACCGGCCGGTGACGACCAACCTCATGGTGCCCGACTACCAGAACCTGGACCTGTGGGCGTTCGGCCGCGAGGTCGACCTGGTCTCCATCGACCACTACCCCGGCGCACCCGGCGTCGACGCCGCCGCCCAGGCCGCCTTCGACGCCGACCGGGCCCGCTCCTTCGCCGGCGGCGGCCCCTGGCTGCTGATGGAGTCGGGCACCAGCACCGTCTACGCGGGCGACCGCGTCCTCCCCAAGGAGCCGGGCGACATCCTGCGCCACTCGCTCGCCCACATCGCCCGCGGCTCGGAGGGCGCGCTGTTCTTCCAGTGGCGCCAGTCCCGGGCCGGCGCCGAAACGTGGCACTCGGCGATGGTCCCGCACGCCGGGCCCGACAGCCGGATCTTCCGCGAGGTCACGGCGGCCGGAGCGGCCGTCGCCCGGCTCGGCGAACTCGCCGGTTCCACCGTCGGGGCCGAGGTCGCCGTGCTGCACGACTCCGACGCCTGGTGGGCGACGACCGTCGACGGCCTCCCGTCCGCCGAGCTCGGCTACCACCCCGCGCTGCGCCGCGCCCACCGCGCGCTGTGGGACGCCGGGCTGACGGTCGACTTCGCCCACCCCGAGCACGACCTGAACCGCTACCGGGTCGTCCTCGCCCCCGCCCTGTTCCTGCTCACCGACGCGGGCGCCGAGAACCTGCGCCGCTACGTCGCCGACGGCGGCACCCTGCTCCTCCAGCACTTCGGCGGCATCGTCGACGAGCGCCTGCACGCCCGGCTGGGCGGCTACCCGGCCGCACCGCTGCGCGAGGCCCTGGGCATCCGCGTCGAGGAGCACCGTCCGCTGGCGCAGGGCGAGGAGATCGCCCTCTCCGACGGCTCGACGGGCTCCTCCTGGAGCGAGTCCCTGCGCACCGAGGGCGCCGAGGCGCTCGCCGCCTACACCCACGGAATGCTCGACGGCAGCCCGGCGCTCACCCGCCACGCCTTCGGCTCCGGCCACGGCTGGTACCTCTCCACCCGCCTGGACGACGCGGGCTACACCGCCCTGGTCGGCCGGCTGCTCACCGAGGCCCGGGTCCTCCCCGGCCTCCCCGGCCTGCCGGCCGGTGTCGAAGCCGTCACCCGGCACGCTCCCGACGGCCGCGCCTGGCACGTCCTGATCAACCACCTCGACGAACCCGTCCCGCTGGCGCGGCCCGGTCACGACCTGCTCACCGGCGGGACGGTGAGCCGGCTGCCCGCCGGCGGCTGCGCCGTCCTGCGCGCGTTGTGAACGCTCACTGAGCTCCCGCCTCCGAGGAAGGCCACCATGAGCGACCCGCACGAGACGATCCGCTGGGGCCACGACGCCCTGGAGCTGGAGATCGCCCTGGGCGAGCACGGCACCCCGCGCCTGACCCGCCTCGGCGCGCCCGGCGAGAAGGGCACCGCGCCCCGCCCCGCCGCACCGCTGCCGCTGGTGGAGGTGACGACCGCCGGTCTCGGCCGCTACTGGTCGGGCCGGCACCTCGTCAACACCGTTCTCGGCGGGCGCCTGCGCCACCGCACGCACCGGGCGACCCGGGACGGCGGCTGGCACGTGCTCGCCGTCGAACTCCACGACCCGGAGACCGGCCTGACCGCCGAGGCGGTCTACCGGTCCCCGGACGGCCTGCCGGTGCTGCGCAGCGAGGTGCTGCTGCGCAACGACGGGCCACGGACGCTGCACCTGGAATCGGTCTCCTCGCTCGTGGCCGGCTGCCTCACCGGGGGCGACCCGGGGGAACTGGACGACGCCGACCTGCTGTGGGCGGAGAACGAGTGGTTCGCCGAATGCCGCTGGCAGCGCCAGCCGCTGCGGGTGTCCTCGCCCGAACGCAGCGGCCGCTTCCACACCACCTCCGGACGCAGCACCCGCGTCGTGGCCGGACAGGGCGTGTGGTCCGGATGCGGCCACCTGCCGATGGGCGGCCTGACCGACCGGGAGTCCGGCCGCACCTGGCTGTGGCAGGTCGAGCACAACGGCGGCGGCTGGCGCTGGGAGTGCGGGGTGCGCGACGACACCGCGTACGCGGCGCTCCACGGCCCGAACGACGCCGACCACGGCTGGCGCCACCCGCTGGAGCCCGGCGCCGGGTTCCGCACCGTGCCGGTGGCCCTGGCCTTCGGCGCGGACGGCGGCCCGGACTCCGCCTTCGCCGCCCTCACCGCCTACCGCCGGGCCACCCGGCGCCCGCACCCCGACCACCACCGGCTGCCGGTGATCTTCAACGACTACATGAACTGCCTGATGGGCGATCCGACCACCGAGAAGCTGCTGCCCCTGGTCGACGCCGCGGCCGAGGCCGGCGCGGAGTACTTCGTCATCGACGCCGGCTGGTACGACGACGGCGGCACCTGGTGGAGCTCCGTCGGTGCCTGGGAGCCGTCGGCCTCCCGCTTCCCCGGGCCGAAGGGGATCCACGAGGTCCTGGACCGGATCCGGGAGCGGGGCATGGTCCCCGGCCTGTGGCTGGAGCCGGAGGCGGTCGGGGTGAACAGCCCGGTCGCCGGGTCCCTGCCGGAGGAGGCGTTCTTCCGCCGCGCCGGGCGGCGCGTCGAGGAGGGCGGCGGCCGGTACCACCTGGACCTGCGGCACCCGGCCGCCCGCGCCCACCTGGACCGCGTGGTGGACCGCCTGGTCGGCGAGTGGGGCGTCGGCTACCTCAAGCTCGACCACAACACCGACCCGGGCTCCGGCACCAGCAGCCACCCGGGAGAGGCCCCGGCGGCCGGCCTGCTCGGCCACAACCGGGCCCACCTCGACTGGCTGGACGGCATCCTGGACCGGCACCCGGACCTGGTGATCGAGAACTGCGCCTCCGGCGGCATGCGGATGGACCACGCCCTGCTCTCCCGACTGCAGCTGCAGTCCACCAGCGACCAGCAGGACCTGCTGCGCTACGCGCCGATCGCGGCCTCGGCCCCCACCGCCGTCACGCCCGAGCAGGGCGCCGTCTGGGCCTACCCGCTGCCCGAGGACTCTCCCGACGAGGTCGCCCTGACGATGGCGAACGCGCTCCTCGGCCGTATCCACCTCTCCGGGCGGATCACCGAACTCCCGCCGGAGGCACGGAACCTGGTCCATGAGGCGGTGGCCGTCCACAAGTCGATCCGCGCCGACCTGCCGCAGGCGCTGCCCGCCTGGCCGCTCGGGCTCCCGGGCTGGGAGGACCCGTGGATCGCCCTGGCCCTGCACACCCCGGCCACCACCTACCTCACCGTCTGGCGGCGCTCCGGCGAGCAGGCCGTCAAGGACCTCGACCTGCCCCACCTGGCCGGCGCCGAGGTCCGCGCCGAGGTGCTCTACCCGGCGTCCAGCCGGGCCCGCGCCACCTGGCACCCGGACACCGCCGAACTCACCCTGACCCTGCCGGCGGCCCCGTCCGCCGTTCTGCTGCGCCTCACCCCGCAGCCGGGCGAGAGGAGTTGACGATGCGCCGGACGAGCGCGCGCGGCCCGCCGCGCCGACCCGCGTTCCGACGAAGCAGTCGAGCGTCCGGGCCCGACCCCAGCAGCCGCGCGGGCCCCTGCCGTCCAGATCGCGGGAGTTCGTTCCCCACCCGAACACCTCGCACCCCCACCCCACTGGAGGGACGCCATGAAATGGTCAGTCCGCACGTGTCATGATCGCGTCATAGCCGCCGCGGCGGCCCTGGCGCTCGCGGCCACCGGCGCGATCGCCGCCGTCGCGCCGCACGCCGCCGCCGCACCGCCCGCCGCCGCACAGCCCGCCGTCACGGCGAGCACCGTGTCGGTGTCGGTCGACGCCGCCCTGCAGCTCGCCACCGTTCCCGCCACCGGCGTCGGCGTGAACATCCCGGTCTACGACGCCGCCATGAACGCCGCCGCCACCCCGGGCCTGCTCGGCACGGCCGGCATCAACACCGTCCGCTACCCCGGCGGCAGCCACTCCGACGCCTACCACTGGCAGACCGGCACCACCGACGACGGTTCGTACGTCGCCCCGAACACCGGCTTCGACGCCTTCATGGGCACCGTGCGCGCCGCCGGAGCGCAGCCGATCATCACCGCCAACTACGGCTCGGGCACCCCCCAGGAGGCCGCCGCCTGGGTCCGGTACGCCAACGTCACCAAGGGCTACGGCATCCGGTACTGGGAGATCGGCAACGAGGTCTACGGCAACGGCGAGTACGGCGCCACCTGGGAGCACGACACCCACAGCAGCAAGAGCGCCACGACCTACGCGAACACCGTGCTCCAGTACGTCTCGGCGATGAAGGCGGCCGACCCGAGCGTCAGGATCGGCGCCGTGCTGACCACCCCCGGCTACTGGCCGGACGGCATGGTCGGCCCGGGCGACACCACGGACTGGAACCACACCGTCCTGTCGATCGCCGGCTCGAAGATCGACTTCGCCATCGTGCACGCCTACCCCACCAGCACCAGCCCGGCCGACCTGCTCACCAAGCCGCAGGCCCAGAACGCCGCCATCACCGGCGCCGTGCGCTCGCTGATCAACCAGTACGCCGGGACCAACGCCCCCGACGTCGGCATCGCGGTGACCGAGGCGAACGCCCAGGCCTACCTCGACACCTCCCCCAACGGGCTGTTCGCCCCGGACGACTACCTCACCTGGCTGGAGAACGGCGTGTTCAACGTCGACTGGTGGGACCTGCGCAACGGCACCGACTGCACGAAGGTGACCACCGTCGAGGGCGCCACCGACTACAACGACGGCGGCATGGTCTCCAGCGGCTCCCCCTGCGAGCCCGCCGCCAACACGCCCTTCCCCGCCTACTACGGCATCCAGATGATCAGCAGGCTCGGCGCGCCCGGGGACACCCTGGTCAAGGCCGCCAGCTCGTCCCCGCTGCTCACCGCGCACGCCGTCCGCCGTGCCGACGGCGACGTGGACGTCATGCTGATCAACAAGGACCCGAACAACGACGCCGCGGTGAACCTCTCCTACACCGGGTTCACCCCGTCCTCCGCCACCCCGACCGTCCACTCCTACCTCAAGAACGCCCACGGGATCGGCACGGCCCGGTCCGGCAGTCCGACCGCCCAGACCGTGCCCGCCTACGGCATCACGGTCGTCCAGATGCACCCCACCAGCGCGCCCTGCCGGGTCGTCTACAACAAGAACGAGTGGCAGGGCGTCATGGTCGGCTCCGTCACCGTCGTCAACAACGGCCTCGGCCAGGTCAACGGCTGGTCCCTCGGCTTCGACTTCCCCGGCGACAACGGCATCACCAACACCTGGAACGCCTCGGTGTCGCAGAACGGCCGGAGCGTCAACGCCGGGAACGTGTCCTACAACGCCTCCGTCCCGCAGGGCGGCAGCGTCCAGTGGGGCTTCAAGGCCACCTGGGCCAGCAGTGACGCCGACCCCTCCGCCTTCCGGTTCAACGGCGCCACCTGCGCGATCGGCTGAACCCGATGAGCCGGTGGTGCCCCGGGCTCCGGCCTTCCCCAGGGCCACGGGCCCGGGGCACCACCACCCCGACGAGCACCTCCGAAAGGAACCGACCACGTGTCAGACCAGCCCCAGCCGACCGGCACCCTGCCCAACCCGGTGATCCCCGGATTCCACCCGGACCCGAGCGTCTGCCGCGTGGGCGACGACTACTACCTCGTCTGCTCCAGCTTCGAGTACTTCCCCGGCATCCCCGTCTTCCACAGCCGCGACCTGTTCCACTGGACGCAGATCGGCAACGCCCTCGACCGGCCGAGCCAGCTCCGCCTGCCGCGCGAGTCCCCGTCCTCCGCCGGGATCTACGCGCCGACGCTGCGCCACCACGACGGCCGCTTCTGGCTGATCGTCACCAACGTCAGCGGCGACGGCAACCTGCTCTTCACCGCCACCGACCCGGCCGGCCCCTGGTCCGACCCGGTCCGGCTGCCCGGCGTCCACGGCATCGACCCGGACCTCGCCTGGGACGAGGACGGCACCTGCTGGTGCACCGTCGCCGGCGTCTCCCAGGTCCGCCTCGACCCGGCCACCGGCGAGACCCTCGGCGAGTCGCAGCGGATCTGGTCCGGCGCACCCGGCGCCATGGCCCCCGAGGCTCCGCACCTGTACCGGATCGGCGCCTACTGGTACCTGATGATCGCCGAGGGCGGCACCGAGCGCGGCCACGCCGTCTCCATCGCCCGCGGCACCTCGCCCTCCGGGCCGTTCGAGCCGTGCCCGGCCAACCCGGTGCTGACCCACCGCGGCATCGACCATCCCGTCCAGAACACCGGGCACGCCGACCTCGTCCAGGCGCCCGACGGCTCCTGGTGGATGGTGCTGCTCGGCGTCCGGCCGCGCGGCGGCACCCCCGCCTGGTACGTGCTCGGCCGGGAGACCTTCCTCGCCCCGGTCGCGTGGGTGGACGGCTGGCCGGTGGTCGGCCCGCTCACCACCGAACTGCCCGCACCCTCATGGCCGTTGCACCCCGCGCCCGCGGTCCCCGGCCGGGACGACTTCGACCAGGCCGAGCTCCACCCCCAGTGGATCTCGGTACGGAGCCGTCCCGAGCAGCTGGTCACCACGAAGGAGCGCTCCGGCTGGCTCACCCTGCGCGCCGCCGGCGCGTCCCTGGACGAGAACGACGTGGTGTTCGTCGGCCGGCGCCAGCAGCACCTCGGCTGCCGGGCACGCACCCTGATCGACCCCGCCGAGGGCCGTGGCGGCCTCGCCGTCCGCATGGACGAGGACCACCACTACGAGATCGAGGCGGCCGACGGCGAGGTGAAGGTCCTCGCCCGGATCGGCTCGCTGCGCACCGAGGTGGCCTCCCGCCCGGTGCCCGCCGGAGCCGTGGTGCTCGGGGTCGACGTCGTCCCGCGGCCGACGCGCGGACCGCGCACCGGCCCCGACGACGTCGTCCTCGGCGTCGAGGAGCCCGAGGGCACCTTCACCGTGCTCGCCACCCTCGACGGGCGCTACCTGTCCACCGAGGTGGCCGGCGGCTTCACCGGCCGGGTCATCGGCATGTACGCCGCGGCCGGCACCGTCCACTTCGACCGGTTCGACTACGAGCCCCTCCCGTTTCCCTGACCACCCGTCAGGGGTTCCCGCCCGTTCACCCGAAGGGACATCCCGTGAACGACGCACGACAGTCCGCCCGCAGGCTCCACCGGACGGCCGGGCTCGTGGTGGCCCTGGCCACCACCGGCGCCCTGTGCGGCGGCACCGCCGTCGCCGCCCCCGCCGACAAGGCCCCGTCGGCAGCCGAGGCCGCCGGGCGCAGGGTCCCGCACGACCCGATGGCCGCGGTGGCGCAGATGCAGCCCAGCTGGAACCTCGGCAACACCCTCGACGCCATCCCCGACGAGACCTCCTGGGGCAACCCGCTCACCACCAAGGCACTGTTCGACCACCTCAGGTCCGAGGGCTTCCGCAGCGTCCGCATCCCCGTCACCTGGTCCCAGCACCAGTCCGCCACCGCCCCGTACACCATCGACCCGGTGTGGATGAAGCGGGTGAAGCAGGTGGTCGACCTCGCCCTCGCGGACGGCCTCTACGTCGAGATCAACGTCCACCACGACTCCTGGCAGTGGATCAAGTACATGTCCACCGACCACGACACCATCATGGCCCGGTTCGACTCCACCTGGCAGCAGATCGCCACCGTCTTCAAGGACGAGCCCCGCACGCTGCTCATGGAGAGCATCAACGAGCCGCAGTTCGACGCCGCGACCGACGCCCAGAAGACCCAGTACCTGCGGGAACTCAACACCTCGTTCCACCGCATCGTGCGCGACTCCGGCGGCAGGAACAAGGACCGCCTGCTCGTCCTGCCCTCGGAGGAGACCAACAACGCCCAGCACTGGCTGGACGACCTCTCCACCACGATGAGCTCGCTGCACGACCGCAACCTGGTCGCCACCGTGCACTACTACAGCTGGTACCCGTTCAGCGTGAACATCGCCGACGGGACCACCTACGACGCCACCAGCCAGAAGGACCTCACCGAGGGCTTCGCCCGGGTGCACGACACCTTCGTCAAGAAGGGCATCCCCGTCTACGTCGGCGAGTACGGCCTGCTCAGCGAACCCAACTCCGGCACCGTCGAATACGGCGAGATGCTCAAGTACTACGAGCACGTCAGCTATGCGGCCCGGGCCAACGGATTCACCACGGCGCTCTGGGACGACGCCAACTACCTGGACCGCACCACCCTCCAGTGGCGGGACCGGTCCCTGATGAACCTGATCAAGGCGTCCTGGACCACCCGCTCCGGCACCGCCTCCACCGACAACCTCTTCGTGCCGCGGTCCGGGCCCATCACCGCGCAGAGCATCACCCTCAACCGCAACGGCCAGTGGTTCGCCGGCCTCTGGCAGGGTGAGCTCCCCCTCATCCAGGACATCGACTACACCGTCGACGGCGACACGCTCACCCTCACCGCCGACGCCCTCACCCGCCTCGCCCGCGACCGCGCCGCCGGCATCAACACCACCCTCGAAGTCCGCTACTCCGGCGGCGCTCCCTGGCAGCTCGACATCCGCTCCTACGACAAGCCCGTCATGTCCGACGCCACCGGAACCACTGACGCGCTGGTCATCCCCACCCGGTTCAACGGCTCCCTGATGGCCAACGTGCAGTCCACCTACGCCGACGGCACCGCCGCCGGCCCCGCCTCCTGGACCACCTACCAGACCTTCGGCGACTTCGGCCCCGACTACACCGCCGACACCACCACCGTGAAGGCCGACTTCCTCACGTCCCTCAAGGACGGCGCCCCCGCGACGCTCACCTTCCGCTTCTGGACCGGCGACACCCTCACCTACACCGTCACCAGGACCGGTGACACCGTCACCGGCACCGCCTCCTGACGCCGGCCCCTCCCCCTTTCCAGGCCGCCGGCCCCCCGGCGGCCGGGCTCCCCCACCCGTTCACCCGAAGGGACATCCCGTGAACGACGCACCGCAGACCGCACGCCCGCGCACCCGCCGGCTCCTCCGGACGGCCGGCCTCGTGGTGGCCCTGGCCACCACCGGCGCCCTGTGCGGCGGCACCGCCGTCGCCGCCCCCACCGACCGTTCCCCGTCGGCGGCCGAGGCCGCCGGCGCCCGGGTCCCGCACGACCCGATGGCCGCGGTGGCGCAGATGCAGCCCAGCTGGAACCTCGGCAACACCCTCGACGCCATCCCCGACGAGACCTCCTGGGGCAACCCGCTCACCACCAAGGCGACGTTCGACGGCCTCAAGGCCCAGGGCTTCCGCAGCGTCCGCATCCCGGTCACCTGGTACCCCCACCAGTCCGACACCGCGCCCTACACCATCGACCCGGTGTGGATGAAGCGGGTCAAGCAGGTGGTCGACCTCGCCCTCGCGGACGGCCTCTACGTCGAGATCAACGTCCACCACGACTCGTGGAAGTGGATCGCCGCGATGTCGACCGACCACGACACGATCATGGCGCGGTTCGACTCCACCTGGCAGCAGATCGCCACGACCTTCAAGGACGAGCCGCACACCCTGCTCATGGAGAGCATCAACGAACCGCAGTTCTCCGACGCGACCGACGCCCAGAAGACCCAGTACCTGCGGGAACTCAACACCTCGTTCCACCGCGTCGTCCGCGACTCCGGCGGCAGGAACAAGGACCGCCTGCTCGTCCTGCCCTCGGAGGAGACCAACAACGCCCAGCACTGGCTCGACGACCTCTCCACCACGATGAGCTCGCTGAACGACCGCAACCTGGTCGCCACCGTGCACTACTACAGCTGGTACCCGTTCAGCGTGAACATCGCGAACGGCCCGACGTACGACGCCAAGGCGCAGTCGGACCTGACCGAGGGCTTCGCCCGGGTGCACGACACCTTCGTCGCCAAGGGCATCCCCGTCTACCTCGGCGAGTACGGCCTGCTCACCTCGCCCTACTCCGGCGTGGTCGAGCGCGGCGAGATGCTCAAGTACTTCGAGCACGTCAACTACGAGGCGCGGCGCAACGGCATGACCTCCGCCGTCTGGGACGCCGCCAACGACTTCCTGAACCGTTCCACCATGCAGTGGATGGTCCCCGAGATGAAGGCCCTGATCCAGACCTCCTGGCGGACCCGCTCGGGCACCGCCTCCACCGACAACCTCTTCGTGCCGAAGTCCGGTCCCATCGCCGCCCAGACCCTCACCCTCAACCGCAACGGCCAGTGGTTCGCCGGCCTCTGGCAGGGCGACCGCCCGCTGATCCCCTTCCTCGACTACACCCTCGACGGCGACAAGCTCACCCTGACCGCCGACGCCCTCACGCGGTTGGCCGGGGACCGCGCCGCCGGGATCAACGCGACCCTCGAAGTCCGCTACTCCGACGGCGTCCCGTGGAAGCTCTTCGTGCGCTCCTACGACAAGCCGACCATGGCCGACGCCACCGGGACGCTCGACGGGCTCACCATCCCCACCCGGTTCAACGGTGCGCTCATGGCCAACGTGCAGTCCACCTACGCAGACGGCACCGCCGCCGGCCCCGCCTCCTGGACCACGTACCAGTCGTTCGACAACCTCCGTGCCGACTACGGCGCCGACACCACCACCCTCAAGCCCGACTACGTCAAGTCCCTCAAGGACGGCGTCCCGGCGACGTTCACCTTCCGCTTCTGGACCGGCGACACCCTCACCTACACCGTCACCAAGTCCGGCGGCACCGTGACCGGCACCGCGTCCTGACCCCGCTCCCTCCGTTCCGCCCCGGCTGCCTCCCCCGGCAGCCGGGGTTCCCACACGTCCCGAGGTGCACCCGTGTTCCCGCTGCCCCCGCGCGTCCTGTTCGGCGCCGCCTACTACCACGAGTACCAGCCGTACCCGCGGCTCAAGGAAGACCTCGACCTGATGGCGGAGGCGAAGTTCACCGTCATCCGGGTCGGCGAGTCCGTCTGGTCGACCTGGGAGCCCGAGAACGGCCGCTTCGACCTCGACTGGCTCACCCCCGTCCTGGACGGCGCCCAGGAGCGCGGCATCGCCGTCGTCCTCGGCACCCCCACCTACGCCGTGCCATCGTGGCTGGCCCGGCAGTACCCCGAGATCGCCGGCGACCGGGAGACGGGCCGGCCCATGGGCTGGGGCGCCCGCCAGGAGGCCGACTTCTCCCACCCCGCCTTCCGCCACCACGCCGAACGCGTCACCCGGGCGATCCTCGACCGCCACGCCGCGCACCCGGCCGTCATCGGCTTCCAGGTCGACAACGAGCCCGGCCTGCGCCTGCCCCTCAACGAGGGCGTCTTCCAGCGCTTCGTCGACCACCTGCGCCACACCTACGGCGACGTCGAGACCCTCAACCGCGAGTGGGGACTGGTCTACTGGTCGCACCGACTCTCCACCTGGGCCGACCTCTGGCGGCCCGACGGCAACCAGCAGCCGCAGTACGACGTCGCCTGGCGGGCGTTCCAGGCCCGTCAGACCACCGAGTTCATCGCCTGGCAGGCCGCCGTCGCCCGCGAGTACGCCCGGCCCGACCAGTTCGTCACCACCTGCCTCGCCTACCAGCACCCCGCCATGGAGGACGACGAGATCACCGACGCCCTCGACGTCACCGCGGGCAACCCGTACTACGACATGCAGGACGCCCTCACCTTGCCCGACCCCACGCCCGACGACCACGAGCAGTGGTGGAAGACCACCGGCGTGTGGGCGCTGTACCAGAGCGCCGACCGGATCTTCTCCTCGCGCCAGGAGCCGTTCCTCGTCACCGAGACCAACGCCCAGGCCATCAGCGGAACTTCGGAGAACCGGCCCGCCTTCGACGGGCAGTGGCGGCAGGCCGCCTGGGCGCTCGTCTCGCGCGGTGCGCGGATGATCGAGTACTGGCACTGGCACACCCTGCACTTCGGCGCCGAGACGTACTGGGGCGGGATCCTGCCGCACAGCGGCAGGCCCGGCCGGGTCTACGCCGAACTCGCGCGGCTCGGAGCCGAGTTCGAGACCGCCGGCTCGCTGGTCGCCGGGATCGCCCCGGACGCCGACCTCACGATGGTCTACTCGATGCCCAGCAAGTGGCTGATGCAGAAGTACCCGCCGCTGGCGAAGCCGAACGGCGATCCGGACCCGACCTCCTACCACCGCATCTTCGACGCCTTCTACCGCGGCGCCTTCGAGGCCGGCCGCCAGGTGCGCATCCTGCACGCCCGCCGGCTCCACGACACCGGGGGCGAGCGCGCGGGTCTGGCACCCGACGAGGCCGCCGGGCGCCACCCCGTACTGGTCGTCCCCGGCCTCTACCTCGCCGAGGACTCCCTGCTCGACTGGCTCGCCGCCTACGCCGAGGCCGGCGGCCACCTCGTCCTCGGCCCCCGCACCGGCTACGCCGACCACGAGGCCCGGGCCCGGCACGAGACCGCCCCGCCGCGCCTGACGACCGCCGCAGGCCTCTGGTACGACGAGTTCAGCAACCTGCCCGCGGACCTCCCGGTGCGCTCCGCCCCCGGCAGCCCGCTGGACCTGCCGCCGGGCGCCACCGCGACCCGCTGGATCGAGGGCCTCACGGTCACCGACGCCACCGTGCTCGCCGGGTACGAGCACCCCCACTTCGGCCGCTGGCCCGCCGTCACCACCCGCCGCCACGGCGCGGGACGGGTGACCTGCGTCGGCACCGTTCCCGGCCGTGACCTCGCCCGGGAGCTGGCCGCCTGGCTGACCCCGGACCCCGCGAGCGGCTGGCGCGACCTGCCCGCCTCCGTCACCGCGACCACCGGGACCTCCCCGGACGGACGCCGCGTCCACGTGGTCCACAACTGGAACTGGCAGCCCGTGGAGGTGCCGGCACCCGTGGCGCTGACCGACGTCCTGAACGGCACCGCCGTCACGGCCGGCGAACCGCTCCCCCTCGGCGCCTGGGACGTCCGGGTCCTCGTCGCGCACTGAATCGCGGAGGCGGCGAACCGGAGGCGGCGTCGCCGTTTCGCCCTGGAGCGGAGTGTCAACGCTACCGATTCAGCGGACAAGAAGTCGGCGAGGCCGCTACCCAGTCTTGACCGGTCGCGGAGACGCCTTCCGGGCCCCGCCGGCTCGGGCCCCGAAAGGCCTGACCGGGAGCGCCACTTCCCCAGGGAACCCAGCTGCCACGCCTGCCTGCGGTCGAGGGTCGCGGTGCCATGGGCGGCGAAGACGTCGACGCCGGCGCCGGCCACGGCCCCCGACCGGCGCTTGGCGTTCGAGAACACCACCGAGGGCACCGCCTCCGCCCTGGCGCCGGTGTGCCGGTCATCGCCGTCCGCGGGCGCAGCCGGACCGCGCGGCGATCCCGATCCAGCGGCGCCGCGCGTCCCCGCAGGCGGCCGATCACCGGCGGCTCGCCACCGTCGGTGATTGAAGCCGGTCGAGCACGAACGTACAGTAGCGGCGCCTCAGCCGACTGTGACGACGGCATCGCCGGAGGTCACACCTCGCCGACCGACCGCACAGGCGGCTCCGCCCTCCACCCCAAGGGGCTGCCATGACCATGCTGCTGGTCCGGCTCGTACAAGATCATCGGCTCCGAGCCCGACGGAGGCCCCGTCGACTTCGTCCCCGCCGACCCGACCGGAGCGCCGTCCGGATGACCCACCAGCCCGAGGACATCGTCCACGCCGAAGGCTGAGGAGCCCACCACCATGACCGATGCCACCGACTTCCTCGCCCTGTCCGAACTCCTCACCGGGGAAACGGGCTTGGACGAACAGCTCGCCGAGGCCTACCGGGGCCGACTCTCCGCCGCCTACCCGCAGGACCTCCCGGCCCTGCTCGCCGCCTACCGGGCCGCCGTCACCCAGGGTGACCCGCTCGGCGCACTGACCACGGCCGTCAACACCGACCCCAGACTGGCCCGGCTCACCCGGGAGACCGTCACGGCCTGGTACACCGCGCAGTTCCTCAAGCCCGACGAGACGCCCGACGCGCCCGCGACCCCGCAGCAGTACCAGGCGGGCCTGATCTGGGAGGTCATCAGGGCGCACCCGCTCGCCACCGCCCCCGTGCCCCCGGCCGCCAGCGGCTACGGCTACTGGACCCAGCACCCCTGAGCCGAGGAGACCACCCCGTGAACGACTCCGTGGACCCGACCACCCCCTTCGACGTGGTGATCGTCGGCGCCGGCGTGGCCGGCGCCCTCACCGCCTGCCGCCTCAAGGCCACCAGGCCCGACACCCGCATCCTGATCCTGGAGGCGGGGAACAACGCCACCGATCCGGCCCAGCGCGCCGCCTTCGTGGACACCTACCAGATCTCCGCCGGCAAGTCCGTCCCCTCCCCGTACGCCGAACTGCCCAACAACAAGGAGAAGTTCGCCCCCTCCTCGGACGGCGTCCCGGACTTCACCGTGATGAACCAGTACTACGACGAGGACGTCAGACTGGACGTGTTCGCCAGCGGTTTCCAACGGATGATCGGCGGCAGCACCTGGGTCTGGCGCGGCAACACGCCCCGCTTCGTCCCCAACGACTTCCAGCTCAAGACGAAGTACGGCGTCGGCGTCGACTGGCCGATGAGCTACGACGACCTGGAGCCCTACTACATGGAGGCCGAGAACGAACTCGGCGTCTCCGGCAACGGCAGCGAGTGGGTCGGCATCACCCCGCGCAGCGGCGACTACCCGATGCCCGGCATGGCCCCCAGCTACGGCGACGAGCTCGCCCGCGCCGCGCTGTCCACGATCAAGCCGATCGACGGCATCCCGGTGAAGATCGTCACCACCCCGCAGGCCCGCAACTCCCACCCCTACCAGGGCCGCAGCGCCTGCCAGGGCAACTCCAGCTGCATCCCCATCTGTCCCACCGGCGCCAAGTACGACGCGTCCGTCCACGTCACCAAGGCCCGCGACGAATTCGGCGTCGGCATGCTCACCGCGAGCGTGGCCACCCGCATCGCCCCGCCGGCCGGCGCCGGCGGGCCGTACACGGTGTTCTTCCGCGACTGGACCACCGCCGACCGCGCCGAACGGCAACTCACCGCCAGACACGTGGTCCTGGCCCTCAACGCCATCGAGACGCCCAAGCTCTGGCTGCTCTCCGGCCTCGGCAACAGCAGCGACCAGGTCGGCCGCAACCTCATGGACCACCATTCCGCCGAGATGGTCGGCCTGTTCGGCCAGCCGGTCTACCCCTTCCGCGGGCCGCAGTCCGCACTCGGTATCGACTCCTTCCGCGACGGCGACTTCCGCAGGAACAACGCCGCCTTCCGGATGACCATCGGCAACGACGGCTGGGGGCGCAGCGGTTCGCCCGAGAAGACCCTGCAGGGCTTCCTGTGGGACGACACCGGCAAGAAGGTGAAACTCCTCGGCAAGCCGCTGCAGCAGGCCGTCGCCGACAAGGTCACCCGGATGCTGCGGATCGGCATCTCCACCGAGCAGCTCCCCAGCCCGGACAACCGCGTCACGCTCTCCGACAAGACGGACGCCCTCGGCATCCCCCACCCGAAGATCGCCTACAAGCTCGACGACTACTCCAAGCGCGCCCTCGCCTACGGTCACAGCGTCACCCGCCGGATGTGGCAGCACCTGGAGGACACCGCCGGCGCCACCCGGATCGACCCCCTCCAGCCGACCCTCAAGTACAACGGCGCCGGCCACCTCATGGGCACCATGCGCATGGGCGCCGACAAGGCCACGGCCGTGGTCGACGCCTGGGGCAACTCCCACGACCACCCCGGCATCTGGATCGTCGGCTCCTCCGTCTTCCCCACCGGCGGCACCGCCAACCCCACCCTCACCGTCGCCGCCCTCACCCTCCGCACGGCTGACGCCCTCGCCGCCGCCCTCGCAACCAACCCCTGACCCACCGAGCACTACGGCGTGTCCCCCACGGGACCACTCCGCGCTCGCGAGCCCCCCGGGACCCGGGTCGACGGCGCCGACGAAACAGGTCGGCGCCGTTCGCGTCAGGACCGGCGGATCACCACGTCTCCCGGGCTCGGCGGGCAGGGGGTGGGGTGCGGGATCGCAGGCGCTCGCCCTGCGGCCCGAACATGATCAGGTATTCGACCGGTCCGCCGGGTCCGGCGTTCGCGACTCCGTGGGCGGTGCGGGTGTCGAACTCGGCCACGTCCCCGGCGCTCAGTACGAGGTCCTGCTCGCCGAGCGCCAGCCACAGCCGCCCGTACAGGACGCACAGCCATTCGTAGCCGTCGTGGGAGACCTGCCGCGGCCGCGCCGGCGGGGCGTCGACGGCGGGCAGGACGTGCTTGTGGGCGTGCAGGCCCCCGACGTAGCGGGTCAGCGGGAGCACCGCCTTGTCACCGCCGGAACGCCGCGGCACCGGGGTGCGCCGTCCGGCCGTCGCGGCGGGTGCGGTGCCGGCCAGCTCGTCGAGGGAGACGTCGTACGCCTTCGCGAGCTGCAGCAGCACCTCCAGGGTCGGCTTGCGCCGCCCGGTCTCGATCCGTGACAGCGTGCTCGGCGAGATGCCGGTCGCGCGGCTGACGCCGGTGAGCGTGGCGCCGAGCCGCTCGCGCGCGGTCCGCAGCCGGGGGCCCATGGCCGCCAGCGTGTCGGCTGTGCCGTCGTCCGTCACCGTCGCCCCACTCCCTGCGGCCCCGTGCCGCCGCCGCCGTCCCGGCACCGCCCTGTCCTGCCAGTTTGCCAGAATGGCAACGGTGTTCGCGTCGCGCGGTCGCCGCGCCGCATGATCGGCGGTGACCGCAGCCGCCCGTGAACCGAGGAGAAGCGATGCACCAGCCCGCACCGTCCGCCGACCTGCGCCACCGTACCGTCGAGGCACCCGCGGGGCGCCTGCACCTGGTCGAGCAGGGCACCGGACCGCTGGTCCTGCTCGTCCACGGCTTCCCCGAGTCCTGGTACTCCTGGCGCCACCAGCTCCCGGCCCTCGCCGCGGCCGGGTACCGGGCCGTGGCGCTCGATGTGCGCGGCTACGGCCGCTCCTCCAGGCCGGCCGCGGCGGACGCCTACCGGATGGTCGACCTGGTCGAGGACAACCTCGCCCTGGTGCGCGCCCTGGGCGAGGAGGGGGCGGTGGTGGTCGGGCACGACTGGGGCGCGAGCATCGCGGCGACCTCCGCCCTGCTCCACCCCGAGGTCTTCCGCGCCGTCGCACTGCTGAGCGTCCCCTACGCGCCGCCGGGCGGCCCCCGCCCCACCGACGTCTTCGCGCGGATGGGCGGCGACCAGGAGTTCTACGTCTCGTACTTCCAGGAGCCCGGCCGGGCCGAAGCAGAGGTGGAGCCCGACGTCCGGGGTTGGCTCGCGGGCTTCTACGCGGCCATGTCCGGCGACACCATGCCCGCCCACGGTGAACCCGACCCGCACTTCGTGAGCCGCGCCGACGGCCGGCTGCGCGACCGCTTCCCCCGTGGCGAGCTGCCCGCCTGGCTGACCGAGGACGACCTCGACGTGTACGCCGGGGAGTTCGAGCGCACCGGCGTGACCGGGGCGCTCAACCGTTACCGCTGCATGGACCGCGACTGGGAGGACCTCGCCCCGTACGGCGGAGCCCCCATCGCCCAGCCGTCCCTGTTCATCGGCGGCGCCCTGGACGCTTCCACGAGGTGGATGGCCGACGCGATCGACGCCTTCCCGGCCACCCTCCCGGGCCTGGCCTCCAGCCACATCCTGGACGGCTGCGGGCACTGGGTCCAGCAGGAGCGTCCCGAGGAGGTCAACCGTCTGCTGACCGCCTGGCTCGACTCCCTCGCCGCCCCCGCATCCCCCCGGGGCTGAACCGGCGGGTGCGCCGGCCGGTGCTCGTCGGGTCAGCCCAGCGACGCGCTCGCGGCACGCAGTTCGTCCAGGGCCGCCAGGGTGTACCCGGCGAGCCCGTCCTCGGCGCCGCGGTCGTCCTCGGCCCACGCGGCGTACCCCCGTTTGAAAGCCAGGACGCCCAGCTCGCCCGCGAGAGCCGCCGTGGGATCGGGGACGCCGCGGGCGATCAGAGCGGTCGTCATCGCGGCCGCGAGACCGACGGTCTTGAGGGCGTCGCGCTCTTGGAGCTCGGCGCTGGCGGCGACGGCCGCCTTCAGACGGGGGGCGAGCTCGCGACTGCCGGGGCCCATCGCGGCCGAGGCGCGTTCGAGACCGGCGGCGACCGCCTCGAGCGGGCGGGCGTCGCCGGGCGCGTCGGCGATGCCCTCGGCCAGCAGCCGGCTCAGCGTCTCCTGACCGGCGACCAGCAGCTCGCGCTTGTCGGGGAAGTGCCGGAAGAAGGTGCTCTTGGTGACGCCGGCGCGCTCGGCGATCTGGGCGACCGTCGTGGCGTCGTACCCCTGCTCCGTGAACAGGTCGACCGCCGCCACGACGAGGCGTTCACGCGCGCCCGGTTCCCATCGACTCATGGGCTCAGCATATGTGATGGGACTCTTGTCCCATCACTCTGCTACGGTGATGGGACAAGAGTCCCATCACTTCGTGGAGGGTTTCCATGCGCGTCTTCGTCACCGGCGGCACCGGTCTGATCGGTTCCGCCGTCGTCGCCGAACTCCTCGGCAAGGGCCACACCGTCCTCGCGCTCGCCCGCTCCGACGCCTCCGCACAGGCCGCCGAGGCGGCCGGTGCCGAGCCGCTGCGGGGAGGCCTCGCCGATCTGGCCGTCCTGCGCTCCGGGGCCGCCCGGTCCGACGGGGTGATCCACCTGGCCTTCGGCAACGACTTCAGCAGCCCCGAGGCCCTCGCCCGGAACGTCGCCGAGGAGACCGCCGCCCTCACCGCCCTCGGCGAGGAACTCGTCGGCAGCGGCCGCCCCCTGGTCACCGTCTCGGGTACGCCCTGGATTCCGGGCCGCGCCTCCACCGAGGCCGATCCGGTGCCGGCCGACGGGCCGGTCGGCGGCCGCGGTCGCACGGTCACGGCGGTCCTGGGCCTGGCCTCGCGCGGGGTCCGGAGCACGGCGGTACGGCTGCCGCGCACGGTTCACCACGAGGGCACGGGCGGGTTCGCCGGCCTGCTGACCGACATCGCACGCCGGAGCGGGATCTCCGGCTACCCCGGCGACGGCACGCAGCGCTGGCCCGCCGTCCACGCGCTCGACGCGGCCGTCCTCTTCCGGCTCGCCCTGGAGCGGGCGGAGGCCGGTACCGCCTGGCACGCCGTGGCCGACGAGGGGGACGAGGTACGGGACATCGCGGCCGTCATCGGCCGACGGCTGGGCCTGCCGGTCGCGTCGGTGCCGGAGGAGACCTACGGCCCGCTCGGCCCGATCTTCCGGGCCGACCAGCCCTCCTCCAGCACCCGCACCCGGCAGGCCCACGGCTGGGAGCCGAAGCACCCCGGACTCCTGGAGGACCTGGAGAACATCCGGCCCTGACCGACGGCCGACGACCGGGGCGGACGCGCCGCCGGCGCTCCGGCACACACCTCCGCCCTGTGGACCGCCGACCACGCCGACGCCCTCCGCCGCTCCCGCACCGGCCGGCCGGGCCGACCGAGTGGCCCGACGGGCTCGGGCGCCGACGAGCCGGTACGCCGCGGGCCGGCGGTTCGGGTCAGACGAGGGCGTAGGCCTCCGCCTGGCGGTCGATGAGGTGCGGGGTGATACCGGCGAGGACCAGTCGCTGGTAGGGCAGGCTGTCGCGGTGCGCGGCCAGGGCGTTCTCGTCCTCGTACTCGGCGAAGACGACGAAGGCGCCCTGGTCCCGCAGGGAGCGGACCACCCGGAAGGAGAGCACGCCGGGCTCGGTGAGCGCGGCCTCGGTGACGGCGGGGAGCAGATCGGCGACGTGCTGCTCGGCGCCGGTGTCGGCGAGCCAGTCGGTGATCACGACGAGGGACACGGCGGGGTCCTTCCGGGTGGTGCGGGACGGTCCTGGCGAGGGGGCCGGGCGGAGGGTCAGGGGATGGTGACGACGATCTTGCCGCGGGTGTGGCCAGCGGCGTTGAGGCGCTGGGCGTCGGCGGCCCGCTCCAGGGGGAACGTCGCCGCGACCTCGACGGTGAGCCGGCCGCTCTCGGCGAGGTCGGTCAGGGCGGTGAGGTCGGCCGCGTCGGGGCGCACGAACACGTAGCGCCCGCCGAGGGCGAGGACGGCACCGTCCGCGACGGAGGCGAGGCGGCCGCCTTCGGCGAGCAGCTCCGGCGAGACCTGGAGGGCTTCGCCGCCGACCAGGTCGAGTACGGCGTCGACGCCCTCCGGCGCCAGCACGCGGACGCGGTCGGACAGGCCGTCGCCGTACGCCACCGGCTCGGCGCCGAGACCGCGCAGGTAGTCGTGGTTGCGGTCGCTGGCGGTGCCGATCACCCGGGCGCCGAGGGCGACGGCGATCTGGACGGCGAGTGAGCCGACCCCGCCGGCGGCCGCGTGGACCAGCACGGTCTCGCCCGGCTTGACCTCCAGGGCGCGGGTCAGCGCCTGGTAGGCGGTGAGGCCCGCCAGCGGCAGGCCGGCGGCCTGGGCGAAGTCCAGGTTGGCGGGCTTGCGGGCGAGGGTGCGCACGGGCGCGGCGACGTACTCGGCGAAGGTGCCGCGGCGCACCATGTCCTCGCGGACGTAGCCGATCACCTCGTCGCCCGGGGTGAACTCGGTGACTCCGACGCCGACCTGCTCCACGACACCCGCGACGTCCCAGCCCGGGATCACGGGGAAGACCACGTCCATCGCGCCGTCGAGGTAACCGGCCTGGATCTTCCAGTCGACCGGGTTGACCGACGCCGCCGCCACACGGACCAGGACGGAGTCCGGGCCGAGCTTGGGCTCGGGCACGTCCCCGTACTCCAGGACGTCCGGTCCGCCGTAGCTGCGGTAGGTGATGGCCTTCATGGGTGGTGCTCCTCGCAAGAAGTGTTGACTCACTCGATGGTTCATCCCATTAAGTAATGATGAAACGGTAAGACTGAATAGTTGAACCTGTCAAGTAACTCTCTGCCGCTGTCCACGCCGGGCCGGGATGGACCGTGCCGGGCCGGGACCGGCGGGCGGTCCCGGCCCAGCGCGGCCGCCTCCGGCTGCGGCGTCCGGCCCCGGGCGGCGTCCGTCAGAGGGCGACGATCTGCCAGTCCTGGTTGGCGCCGCCGGTGGTGGGCCACTGGATGACGTCGGCGCCCTCGGCGGTCGAGGCGTTCGCCACGTCGGCGCACCAGCCGTTGCGCACGTTCACCAGCCGGTAGTAGCCGCCGACCGCGGAGGGGGCGAGCTGCCACGACTGGTTGTCGCCGCTGTCGCCGGTCCACTGGTCGAGGTTCGCGCCCTGGGCGGAGTTGCCGGGGCTGTCGAGGACCTTGCCGCTCCTCACGTTGGCCAGCCGGTAGGACCCGTCGGAGTCGGGCAGCAGCTTCCACTGCTGGCTGGTGCCGGCGTTCCAGGTCGACTGGACGACGAGGGCACCGTCGGAGGTGGAGCCGCCGCTGACGTCCAGCACCTTGCCGCTGTTGCGGTTGACCAGCCGGACGGTGCCCGGGTCCGAGCCGAAGGGGCGGTCGTAGACCTCCAGGGTGCGGATGGACGCGTAGACGTTGGTCGGCAGCCCCGTGACGGTGACCCGCACGTACCGCGCCTGGGTGCGGAACCGGGCGGTCTGGACCTGGCTGGTGCTGGTCGTCGCGGTGCGGTCGGCCAGCGTGGTCCAGGCGCTGTTGTCGGTGGAACCCTCGATCGTGTAGCGGTAGTTGACGTTGTCGAGCTCCCACGCGATCCGGGTGCCGGTCAGCGAGCGGGTCGAGCCGAGGTCGACCGTCAGCCAGTGGCCGGTGGCGCCGTCGTTCGCGCACCAGCGGGTGGCGGTGGACCCGTCGACCGCCTTGGCCGCGGTGTTGCCCCTGGAGCTCTCCTCGCTGTCGGCGGTCGCGGTCCGGCCGGCGGCGACGTCGCCCGGCTGCACGCTCCGGTCGAGGACGACGCCGATGACGCTGTCCTGGGGGTGGGTGGTGCGGTCGATGCCGGTGACGGTGACCTTGCGGTCGGCGCCGACGGTGAAGGCGAGATTGCCGCCGGACCGGACGTCGAAGACCCGGGTGACCTGGGCGTCGCCGATCGCCGGGGTGGTGAAGGAGGTGCCGTTGTAGCCGGGGAGCAGGTGGACGTAGAAGGTGTCGTCCTTGGACGTGAAGCCGTACTGGCCGTCGACCGGGTTCCACGGGCCGCCGCGGGTGCCGTAGACCGACGGCCCGCAGGCGCTCATGAAGGTGCCGATCCGGCGCAGCAGGGCGGCCTGGGTGCCCGGGACGGTGCCGTGCCGGTCGGGGCCGACGTTGACCATCACGGTCATGTTCCGCACCCAGCAGTTGACCAGGATGTTCATCGCGGTGTCGTAGCTCATGGCGGAGTCGCCGGAGTAGCCCCAGGTGCCGCCGACGCTGAAGACCTTCTCGACCAGCCGGCCGGTGCGGATCGCCCCCGTCGGGACGCCCGGGCCCTCGTCGCTGTCGTAGTCGCCCTTCCAGCCGGAGCGCGAGGTGGCGACGATGTCGGGCTGGTGCTTGCGGACCATGCCCATCAGGCCCAGCGGCCTGCCGTCGGCGTCCGTCTCGCCGTAGGCGGCGTCCACCTGCCACTGGTTGGCGGCATCGCGGAACCGACCGGGCTCCCAGAAGAACGCGCCGGCCGCGTCGGTGCCCTGCTCCGCGATCCAGCCGCCGTCCCACCACAGGTCGTCGATGACGCCGTACTGGGTGACCAGTTCCTTGACCGACTGGTACACCTCGGTCTTCATGATCCGGGCGTTCTCCTTGTGCGCCGGATCGGTGGTGTAGTTCCAGGGGTTGGCCGCGCAGTCGGTGCCGGTCACGTCGTAGTAGCCGGGGTAGCGCCAGTCGATCGGCGAGTAGTAGAGGCCGACCTTCAGACCGGCCGCCCGCACCGCCGCGACGTAGTCCTTCACGAAGTCGCGGTGGAGCGGCGCCTGCCCGGAGGACCAGGCGTTGGGGTGGTTCAGCGGCCACAGCGCGAAGCCGTCGTGGTGGCGGGTGGTGAGCGTCACGTACTTCGCGCCGAAGTCCTTCGCCAACCGGGCCCAGGCCGCCGGGTCGTAGGCGTCGGCGGTGAACTGCTGGGGAGTCGCGTCGGTGACGTACTTCCGGTAGTTCTCCGGGGTGACGGCGGCGCTGTGCATGTACCACTCGCCGTTGGCCGGGCCCGCGTACGGTCCCCAGTGGATGAACATGCCCAGCTTGGCGTCCTGCAGCCACTGGAGCTTGGCGTCGGGCTGCTGCTCCAGGCCCAGGTCGACCTGCGGGATGCGCAGCGGCGGGAGCGGTAGCGGATCGGCGGCGACCGCGGCGTACGCGGGCGTCGACGTGGCGGCGGAGCCGATGGCGGCGGCGGTCATGGCCGCCATTCCGGCGAGAACCGATCTGCGCGAGATGAAGTCCGACACGGGATACGTCCTCACGTGTGTTCGTCCCTGGACATGGGTGGGGGTGAGTGGCTGTCAGGCGGGGGTCAGGGTCCAGTTCTCGGCGGCGGCGCCCACGCTGCCGGCGGTCTCCTGGTCCACGGCCGCGCCCTGCGTGGTGGAGCCTCCGGTGCCGAGGACCAGGCCGCTGCCGATGCCGACGAGCGTGTACGTGCTTCCGGTGGTGCTGCCGGTGAGGTCCAGCGCGAACTGCTGGTTGGCGCCGCCGTTGCAGGTCCACTGCTGCAAGGGCGCGCCGGGGGTGGCCGAGTGGCCGGGGACGTCCAGGCAGAGGCCGCTGTGGACGCCGGTCAGGGTGTAGACGTTGTCCGCGAGCCGGGTGAGCCGCCACTTCTGGTTGGCCCCGCCGGTCGCCGGCCACTGGATGACCGGGCCCCCGGTGGCGGTGGAGGCGCCGGAGACGTCCAGCAGCATCGAACTGGCCTGGCCGGTGAGGGTGTAGGTGCCGGCTGCGGGGACTCCGCCGCCGGCCGACCAGGTGCCCGCGGCGGTGTCGAGGGACCAGGTGGGGTACTGGCCGAGGTTCAGCGTCGTCCCCCGGACGGTCAACGGGAGCCAGATCAGCCTGGAACCGCCCAGGTCGCCGGTGTCCCAGCGGTCGCCCGCGTAGACGTACGTGCTGCCCGAAGTCCCCTGGACGGTGATGATGTTGGCCGTCTGGCTCCCGTAGGTGTCGGTGCCGGGGGCGGCCACGTCCTTCCAGGCCGACCACGGTCCGGCCGGGGACGTCGCGGTGGCGTAGACGTTGTCGTTGAGGTACCACCCCGACAGGTGGGAGCCCATCAGGTAGTAGAGGCCGCCCACCTTCACCATGGCCGGGGCCTCGATGCTGCCGCCGCCCAGGAGCGCGACCGGGCTGTCCACCGAGAGGTAGTCGGCGGAGAGCCTGTCGATCCGCAGACCGCCGTGGTCGCGGTCCTCGGTCAGCAGGTAGCCGGTGCCGTCGGGCTCCTGGAACAGGCCCAGGTCCCGGCTGACGTTGCCGAGCGGCCGGAAGCTGCCCCGGTAGACGTACGGGCCGCAGGGGGTGCTGCTGGTGGCCACGCCGGCCTTCGCGTCGGAGTAGTCGGCGTTGTCGATGTGCAGGTACATCACGTACGTGGCGGTCGAGGCGTTGTAGATGACCTTCGGCCGCTCGACGATCCGGTTCGGCCCCAGGTCACCGCTGCCCTGCCTGGCCAGGGCCACGCCCTGGTGGGTCCAGCTGCCGAGGTCGTCGGAGGTGTAGCAGGGGATGTCCTGGAACGAGGTGTTCGCCGAGGTCTGGCCGGTCTTGTCCTCGCCGAAGCCGTACCAGGTGCTCCCCACCTTGACGATGCCGAGGCCGTGCAGCTGGAGCGCGTTGCCGTGCTGGTCGGTGCGGGCGGCTCCCGGGGTGAACGTCACCGGGCCCGCGGCCGCCCGGGCCGGTGCGACGGGCAGCAGCACCGAGGCGAGGGCGCCGACCAGGGCGAGCAGTCCGGCGAGCGCGGTCGGCCACCGGGTGACCGGCCGGCCGCCGCCTGAAGGACAGTGGGACAAGGGATTCACCTCTCCATGAGACGTGTGTCGCCGCCATGACATGGGACGGATTAAGTCTCAAAGGTCGGGTGCTTGTCCAGAGTTATGACCGTTTTCCTCGATGGATTCCGGCAAAGATGACCGATACATCTGATCTATCGGTGCCACACATGGGACGATTGGCCTGCGGAGAGCCGAGGTGGGGGGGCCCGGGCGGGGGCCCCCCCCCCGCGGGGGGCGGGGGGGGGCGCCGGCCCCCCCCACCATGGGCCCCCGCGGGCTGGGGCGCAAAGAGCCGGCGGGCCCCCCCGGGGTGGGTTGGGGACCGGTT